>NZ_JBVIPA010000002.1:110258-435740 GCF_055578365.1 Streptomyces sp. NPDC033131 | reverse complement strand
TCGCAGCCAGGACGGCCTCGATCCCCTCCGGTCTCCCCATACCAGAACAACGAGTCCCGCAGCTGGAAGCCACGACTTGTTTCCCGGCAAGCCCTTAGGGGAGCACGGAGGGCGCATGCCCAGCGCCGGTGACCGGTCGGCGGACGCACGGTCACCGTGACCTGCCACGTGCGCTGGACGCCTCCGAAGCCGTCGCCCTCACGCCTTCGTGCAGGTGTCGCCGTTCAGGGTGAAGTCGTACGCCGGCGAGTTCTTCCCCTGCCAGGAGGCGAGGAAGCCGAAGGCGAGGCTGCCGTCGGCGGGGACCTTCTTGTTGTAGTCGGCGGCGGTGGCGGTGACCCGGGAGTTGTTCTGGGCGAAGCTCGCGTCCCACATCTGGCCGACCTTCTGGCCGTCCCGGAAGGACCAGGCGACCCTCCAGGAGTCGAGAGGGCGTTCGGTGGTGACCGTGACGGTGGCCTGGAAGCCGTCGGGCCACTCGCCGACCAGGTCGTACCGGACCCGGCAGGACGCGGGCTCGCTCGCGCCGGGGCCCGGTTCCGCGCCGCCGGGGGCGGTGGAGGAGGCCGTGCCCTGGGGCGTGGCCCCGGGGTTCTTCCCGTTGGATGCCCGGGCGGTGCTCGGCGAGCCGGCGGCCGTCGGTTCCGGGGAGGCGGACGAGCTCTCGTCGTCGGACGGGACGGACGGGCGGGGGTCGGCGACCGGCTGCCGGTCGGCCGAGTCGCCGGGCGACGCCACGCCGTTGCCGGTGCCCGCGCCGGGCATCATCGAGACGGCCAGGGCCAGCAGGGAGACCAGGACGGCCGCGACCAGAAGGCCGTTGCGCACGACGCGTGCCTTGTGGGCATCCGGGTTCGGCGGGCCGTTCTCACTGTCCGCCGGTGCCGGGCGCCCCGCACCGAGACGGACCTCGGCGGCCCGGCGGCGGCGCTCCAGGTAGGCGAGGCCGCCCCAGCCGATCACTCCGCCGGCGAGGGCCGCGGGCGTTCCGCCTCCCTGCAGCCGGAGGCAGGCGGCGGCCTCCGCGCACTCCACGCAGCGGGCGAGGTGCCGGGAAAGGTCGTTCGGGGTGTCGGCGGCCGGCGAGCGGGTGACGGCGTCGAGGAGCCGGGCGTAGCTGCGACACTGCGCGTCCATCGGCGAGTCGAGATGGTTGCGGTGGCAGCGGTCCCGGAACAGGCCGCGCACCTGGGTGAGTTCCTCCCCCACGACGGCCGGGTCGAGGCCCAGCCGGCGGGCCACCACGGTCAGGGGCAGCGCCTCCACCTCGGCCAGCCACAGCAGGGCCGCGTCCGCTTCCTGGAGGTCGCGCAGGCCGCGCAGCGCGAGCGGGCGCCGCAGCGGGGGGCCGGTGTAGCGGGCGGCCTTTTCGGAGTTGAGCCACAGGCGCAGTTCGGGGTCGAGCCGGTGACCCTGTCCCTGGATCTCCCAGGCCGCCGCGGTGTTGCGTACGGCGGTCAGCAGCAGCGGGATTCTGGGCAGGCGGGCAGGGCGGCGGCCGGCGCTGCGGGCGGGAGCGGACTGCGCGTCACGGGCTTCGCGCATACCGAGGGAGAACGCCTCCGTGGCCAGTTGGGTGGCCGCGGTGGAGCCGGACGTGCACAGGTCCGCGTAGGAGAGCACGGCATCCCAGCACTCTGAGAACAGCGCGGCCTCGGCGGCGTCCTGGGGAGTCGGCAGGTCGGGCATGGGTCTCCTGCGTATACATGCGAGGTCAACTCGCCATACTGGCAAAGGAGTTGGGGGGAACCTCGCGGCAGAGCAGGAGTTTTTCACGCCTCCCACACAACTGACAAGCGCCCTGTTCAATTGTCATGTCAGGACAGCCGCACCCTACAACTCCTACCTGTAGTACGGATACGACCGCCGTACGACTCACCTACACCGTCGCCGATTCCTGCGCGGGAAGACTGTCCATGAAGGAACTGACGGAGAACACCGCGCGGCCGGGGCCGGGCGGGCCGTAGCCGGGGGGCGAGGCCAGGCCGAAGTCGTCCATGGTGGCGCGGTAGGCCTCCAGGAGACGGATGTGGTACTCCAGCGGCGCGCCCTGCGGGTTGGCCTTGCCGAGCGGGGTCGTCGGTTCGGGGCACCAGGTGGTGAAGCGGGGCGTGATGCCGTGCGACATGAAGAAGCGCAGGCCCTCGGTGGTGGAGGCGATCGCCTCGTCGACCGTGGTGAAGCCGAAGGGCTCGGCCATCTCCACGCCGGCCACGAAGTTGGGGATGACGTTGCGCGCGCCGAAGATCTCCGCCGAGTCGAGGATCCGCTTGTGCCACTCGTCGCGGCCGACGTAGCGCTCCTTGCCCGGGCAGTACATCTTGAACAGGTACTCGTCCCACACCTCGTAGTTGGGGTGGTAGATCTGCACGCCGTGGTCCTTGAACCGCTGCACGTCGTCGCGCGGCAGCGCCTGGGCCACGACCTTGCCGATCCAGCGGCCGGGGAAGCGCTCCTCGATGGCCTTGGCGTAGTGGCCGTAGAAGTCGGCCTCGTCACGGCCGGAGACCGTCTTGGTGATGGCGCCGCCGGTGAGCGTGTAGGCGGTGGACGCCTTCGCGGTGTCGTACCGGTCGATGATCTCCAGGGCCTCGAGGACCTCCTCGACGTCCTTCACACCGGTGTACGGCCGGCCCGCCGCCTTGTGCTGGCGCCAGTTGTGGTTGATGTCGCAGTACTGGCACTCCTCCTTGGCGCCGAAGTACTGGCAGACCCGGAAGACGGTGAGGTAGATCAGGTAGCCCCACTGGATGGTCGGGGCGACCTCCATCACCGACTTCCCGCTCGCGAGCGTGTGCCGGTAGTACTCCGGCATCGGCGGCACCCCGACGTCGGAGATCCGCTTGCCGTCGAGGTAGAGCCCGAGCACACCGTCCTCGTCCGCCGCCACCCGGTACGGCGAGGACGGATTGACCCGCACGGACACCACGGTCCGCCGCAGGTCGTACGGCCCGCCCGTGAGGATGATCTCCTCCGGCGGGCGGCGGAGCGCGGCCTCGCCGAGCTCCGGCAGGGTGCCGTGGTCGAAGGAGAAGATGAAGTACGACTTCGGCTTGACCTCGCCGCCCTCGTTGTCACTCAGGGCGGAGGGATCGAAGGCCACCCCACCCCGGAGCAGATCCTCCTTGAAGACGGCTTCCCGCGGTACGTGCGGGAACCTCTCCATCAGATCCTCGACGAGTGCGGTACGGCTGCCCATCCGTGTCTCCTCCCGGCTCAGGCGTACGACTCCTCACGGTAAGCCTTCGCCCGCGGCTCAGCCGTGCCGGGTCCCTCGCGTCGCCCTCTATGCATGGATTCGGGACGGTTCGACAGGGCCTCGGACGTTCCCGTCCCGTCCCGCGCTCGGCGACAGGCTGCAGAAACCGTTCTCCACCAGGTCGGCGGCAAATGAGAAGGTCAGCGAAACACCCCCTCCGAAAGGGACGGCAGAAATGGCCGAAACGGTCACCAACTGGGCCGGCAACATCACGTTCCTCGCCAAGGAGCTGCACCGCCCGCACTCGCTCACCGCGCTCGGCGCCCTCGTGGCCGACAGTGCGAACGTGCGGGTACTGGGCAGCGGGCACTCCTTCAACGAGATCGCCGAGCCGGGGCCGGGCGGGGTGCTGCTGTCGCTGGCCGCGCTGCCGGCCGAGATCGACGTCGACTCGGCGGCCCGGACGGTACGGGTCGGTGGCGGTGTCCGCTACGCGGAACTGGCCGGTCACGTGCACGCCCAGGGGCTGGCCCTGCCCAACATGGCCTCCTTGCCGCACATCTCGGTGGCCGGCTCGGTGGCGACCGGCACCCACGGGTCGGGGGTCGGCAACGGCCCCCTCGCCTCGGCCGTGCGCGAGGTGGAGATCGTCACGGCGGACGGGTCGACGGTCGTCATCGGGCGGGGGGACGAGCGGTTCGGCGGTGCGGTGACCTCCCTGGGCGCCCTCGGAGTCGTCACCGCGCTCACCCTCGACCTGGAGCCCTCCTTCGAGGTCGAGCAGCACGTGTTCACCGAGCTCCCGCTCGCGGGGCTGGACCTCGAGACGCTCGAGACGGTGCTGGCGGCGGCGTACAGCGTGAGCCTCTTCACCGACTGGCGTCGGCCCGGCTTCCGGCAGGTGTGGCTGAAGCGGCGCACCGACCAGCCGCTGCCCGACTTCCCGTGGGCCGCGCCCGCCACCGAGAAGATGCACCCGGTGCCGGGGATGCCGGCCGTCAACTGCACCGAGCAGTTCGGGGTGGCGGGGCCGTGGCACGAGCGGCTGCCGCACTTCCGGGCCGATTTCACGCCGAGCAGTGGCAGTGAGTTGCAGTCGGAGTACCTGCTGCCGCGCCGGCGCGCCGTCGACGCCCTGTATGCGATCGACGGTATCCGGGATGCGGTCGCCGGTGTACTGCAGATCTGCGAAGTGCGTACGGTCGCCGCCGACGAACAATGGCTGAGCCCCGCGTACGGCCGGGACACCGTGGCCCTGCACTTCACCTGGATCGAGGACACCGCGGCCGTGCTGCCCGTCGTGCGGCGGCTGGAGGCGGCGCTCGACGCTCTCGAGGCACGGCCGCACTGGGGCAAGGTGTTCACCGTCCCGCCGGCGGCACTGCGCGCGCGTTATCCGCGCCTCGGCGACTTCCGGAAGCTGGCACGTACCCTCGACCCGGAGGGAAAATTCGCCAACGCCTTTGTCCGGGACGTTCTCGCCGACTGACTTTATAAAGCCCCTTTCCTAACCCCTTGTCGAAAGTCCCTCGCAGCCCATAGCCTTGCGCCGCGCCGGTGCCGATGTCGTCCCGGCACGATCTGAAGGGATGGGGCCGGGCCGGTGAAGCGCACATCACGGGACATCCGCACCGCGAACCGCTACGAGGTGCTGCGCCAGATCATCGCCGCGTCGCCGACCTCCCGGCAGGAGCTGGCGGCCGCCACCGGCCTGAGTCTCGCCACGGTCGCCACACTGGTCGGTGAACTGCTCGACCTCCGGATGATCACGGAGGTCGGGTTCGAGGACTCGGCGGGGGGCCGCCCCCGGGGCCTCGTGGCCGTCAACGCGTCGGGGGGCGCGTTGATCGGTGTCGACATCGCGGAGACGTACGTCCATGTCGAGCTGTTCGACCTCGCGCTGAACGTCCTGGCCCGCGCCGAGGAGGACGTCCGCCCCGGCGAGAGCCGCCCCGAGCAGGTGGTCGGCCACGTCGCCGCCGCCCTCGGCTCGGTGGTCGCGCAGGCCGGGATCGAGGGCGCCCGGGTCCTCGGCGTCGGGGTCAGCGTGCCGGGGCAGGTGGACCGCGCGACCGGTATCTCGGAGTACGCGCCGAACTGGGACTGGCACGACGTGCCGCTGCTCGACCTGCTCACCGAGCACATCGCCTACCCCCTCTACCTGGACAACCCGCTGCGCGCCTGCGCGGTGGCCGAGCTGTGGTTCGGAGCCGCCCGCGGGCGCGGGAACGCCGTGGTGGTCAACCTCGGGACCGGGGTGGGCGCGGGCCTGGTCCTGGGCGGCGGGCTGCACCGGGGCGTGAGCAACAGCGCCGGCGAGTGGGGCCACACCACGATCGTCCTGGACGGCCGGCTGTGCCACTGCGGCAACCACGGCTGTGTGGAGACGTACGTCGGCGCGCCCGGCATCATGCTGAACCTGCGCGAGCTCAGCCCCCGCAGCACGCTGCTGCACCCGGAGGACCAGACCGCCACCATCGACGCGCTGTCCCGGGGTGTGCTCGCACAGGACCCGGTGGCGCTCAAGGTGGTCCGTGACACCGCCCGGTACCTCGGCGCCGGCATCGCCGACCTGGTCAACCTGTTCAATCCCGAAGTGGTCGTGCTCAGCAGCTGGGTCGCGGCCACCCTCGGCGAACCGCTGGTCGCGGAGGTGCGCGAGGCCGTCGCCCGGCACGCGCTGCCGCGGCCGATGGCCGCCACCGAGATCGTCCTCTCGCCGATCCCCACCGATCCGGTGTGCCTGGGAGCCGCGACCTTCGCGCTCGAAGGGGCGCTCCAGTCGGTCGGGCAGAGGAACGGAAAACGCACCACCCCCGCGAGGAGCCGTACCGCACCACCTTCATGACGACGGAAGGTATGCACGTGAGTCACCCCCACCCCAGGAGGTCGGTCCTGCTGACAGCCGCAGCCGCGTCAGCTGTCTCCGGGCCCCTCATATCCGCCCCGACCGCCTCGGCCGCCACCCCCACGGTGGCCGAGGTCTCCCCCCACGCCGCGCAGAGCATCGACGACATCGGCGGTGGTGGTACCGGGGTCACCACCCCGTCCCGCGCCCCCGAGGACTTCCCGGGCGACGACGGCACGTACGACTGGAGCAGGGACAAGGGCGGCCGCACGTTCCTCTCCTATGCGGCGAAGTACGGCGTCGAGAACCTGGTCGCGTTCGTGAACAGCGCTCCGGCCGAGTGGAAGACCAACGCCAAGAGCTGCGGCGGTTGCCTGAAGGCGGAGAACGAGCAGGACTTCGCGAAGTACGTCGCGGACGTCACCGACCACTTCGCCGGGCTGGGCCAGAGGTTCGACCACATCAGCCCCTTCAACGAGCCGACCAGCAGCTTCGACAGCTGCGGCCAGGAGGGCATGCCGGTGAACGTCGACCAGCGCGCCGACATCGTGCGCGCGCTGGGCGCGGAGCAGGACGCGCGACGCCAGAAGACCGGCATCATCGCGGACGAGTCGACCGGTGCGGTCAAGTTCAACGAGGAGGTCCCGCAGTGGATCTCGCAGCCGGGCACGGCCCAGTACGTCGACAAGCCGGCCCACCACACGGACGACAACCCCAGTGACGCGAACCGGGCGAAGGTCTACGAGACCTCCAAGGCGGCCGGCATCGAGTCCTGGCCGCCGGAGATCTGCTGCTTCGGCAAGGGCGGCACCGGCTGGGCTCAGGAGTACGACCCGAGCATCGACGGCGGTCTGAACCTGTCGCGGATCATCTGCAAGGACTTCGCGACCGCGCACGACTCGGCGTTCCGCTGGTGGGTCGCCCTGTCGGAGATGATCGGCAGCGACCCGTACGCGAAGAACGACGACGGCTGGAACGACGGCCTGATCCACTACGACTCCAACTACGCCACCAACGGCAATCAGACCCTCGACCAGAAGAGGCACGCGCCGAGTTCGGCGATCACCGGCGCCCTGCAGGGCAAGCGGTCCGGCAAGTGCCTGACGGCAAACGCCTCGGGCGCGGTGATCGGTGCCTGCACGGCCGGGGCCGAGCAGTCGTGGTCGTACGACGCGAAGGGCCGTCTGAAGGCCTCGAACGGTCTCCTGACGGCGGGGAGTTCGGGACCGGTGGCCTCACCCACGGCCACCCGTGACGCCTGCCGGCGGTGGCTGCTGAACTCCAACGGCCAGGTCGTGAACGAGGGTTCCGGCAAGTGCCTGGACGTCGGCGGTCAGGCGACCGCGGACGGCAGCAAGGTGAGCATGTACAGCTGCAACGGAGGAGCCGACCAGGCCTGGTTCCGCCAGTAGTTTCCCGGGGGGCGGACCGCTGGTGCGGCGGCCCGCCACCCATGGCGTCCGGAATCCCGAACGCTACGCAACTCTTCGAACAGACTTCGTCCAACCCCTTGCCGAAGCCTTAGCCGAAGGTTAACGTCCCGCACCGCAACCCCTTTTGAGCCACCTGGCGCTGAGCGACAGAGCCGCAAGCCGCCTCGAGACAAGGACGTCACCATGTCGGCAATGAGCAACACCAACTGGGACCGCCGCAACGTACTGCGGGCCGCGATGGGCCTGGCCGCCGCCGGCGGTCTGGCCGCGTGCGGCGGGAACACCGGCCGCAGCGGCGGGGGGTCGGGCGACGCCCTCGTCCAGTACTTCCACGCGTACGGCGAGGCGGGCACCGAGCAGGCCATCAAGAAGTACGCCAAGGCCTACAAGGACGCCAACGTGACCACGCAGTGGATCACCGGTTCCAACTTCGAGCAGAAGCTCTTCGCCGCGCTGCTCACCAAGAACGCGCCCGACGTCTTCGAGTTCCACCCGCAGATCCAGCTCATCAAGAGCGGCCAGGTGGCGGACCTGACGGACCTGATCGACCCGGTGAAGGACGACTTCAACCAGGCCGACATCAAGTCGCACACGGTCGACGGCAAGATATACGGCATCCGGATGATCGACGACCCGCAGTTCTTCTTCTACCGTCCCTCGATGTTCGAGAAGGCGAAGGTCGAGGTGCCGACCACGCTGGAAGAGCTGCTCGAAGTGGCCGACAAGCTCACCACCAGCAAGGTCAAGGGCGCCTACCTCGGCAACGACCTCACCCCGGTCCAGCACAACCTGATCTGGTCGGCCGGCGCCGACACCCTCACCGCGGACAACAAGCCCGCCTTCAACACGGACGCCGTCGCCGAGGGCCTCACGCAGCTGCGTTCCCTCTTCACCAGCGGCAACCTGCTGCTCGGCGCCCCCGCCGACTGGTGGGACCCGTCGGCCTTCACCCAGGGCCTGACCGCGATCCAGTGGTGCGGCATGTGGGCCATGCCGGCCATGCAGCAGGCGCTCGGCGACGACATCGGCATCTTCCCCTTCCCGAAGGTCGGGTCCGCAGGCCAGGAGTCGGTCTACAACGGCGGCTGGTCGATGTTCGTCAACGCCAAGAGCAAGAACGTCGAGGCGGCCAAGGAATACGTGAAGTGGCTGTGGATCGACCAGAAGGAGTACCAGGAGGACTGGGCCACCTCCTACGGCTTCCACATCCCGCCGCGCACCTCGCTCGCCGAGACCGCCACCAAGCTCAAGACCGGCCTGCCGGCCGAGGGCGTCAAGCTCTTCAACGAGTTCGGCCACTTCGACAACATCGGCTGGACGCAGGCCATGATCGCCTCGTTCAACGACGTGATGGCCAACTCGGTCCGTAAGAACGGGGACCCGAAGAAGCAGCTCGACACCTGTCAGAAGAAGGTCGACACCGAGCTCAAGAAGCTCTTCGGATAGGCCGCGGGACGGACAAGCACATGTCGACCACCACCACCCGCGGGGTCGCCCAGCCCGCCCCGGCCAAGGTCTCCAAGGACCGGCCGCGGCGGGGCCTGAGGGGATCCAGCACCTTCAACTTCTGGCTCTTCACCGGCCCGTTCCTGATCGGCCTGGTGATCTTCGTCTTCGTGCCCATCGGCTGGAGCATCTATCTCAGCTTCTTCGAGGCACGCTTCACGGTCACGCCGAGCGAGTTCGTCGGCTTCGAGAACTACAGACTGATCCTGACCGACGCCGACTTCCGGGGCTCGCTGGTCACGTTCACGGTGTTCGCGGCGTTCATCGTGCCGGCCACCTGGGCCCTCTCGCTGGGCCTGGCGCTGCTGGTGAACCGGCTCACGTTCATGCGGGCGTTCTTCCGGTCGGTGTTCTTCATCCCCACCGCGGTCAGCTATGTCGCGGCCTCGCTGATCTGGAAGATGTCCATCTTCAACGGCGTCCGGTTCGGCCTGGCCAACACCGTCATCGGCTGGTTCGGCGTCGAGAACATCGCCTGGCTGTCCAACCCCGACCCGCCCTGGTACTGGCTGGTCATCGTGACCGTCCGCCTGTGGCTCCAGTCGGGCTTCTACATGATCCTGTTCATCGCGGCGCTGCAGAACATCCCGCGGGAGCTGTACGAGGCGGCCGCCATCGACGGCGCCAAGCGGGGCTGGCAGACCTTCTGGTACATCACGCTGCCGCAGCTGCGGGCCACGTCCACCGCGGTGATCCTGCTCCTGCTGGTCGCCGCCTACCAGGCCTTCGACGAGTTCTTCAACCTGCTCTCCAAGGCCACCTGGGGCCAGCCCCCGCTGGTCGAGCTGTACAAGATGGCCCTCGGCGAGAACCAGAACTACGGCGCGGGCAGCGCGGGTGCGGTCGTCCTGACCATGCTCATCTGCGTCGTGACCCTGCTCCAGGGCAAGATCATGGGCTTCGGAAGGGGTGAGGAGTCCAAGTGACCACCACAGCACCCGAGGCCGGCAAGACGCAGCCGGTCACGGCCAAGCCGGCCCGGACCAGGCGCGGCGGCGTCATGAGCAGCACCGGCCTCTACGTCGCGACCGCCATCGCCGCCCTGCTCTTCCTGATCCCCTTCTATCTGATCGTCCGCAACGCGCTGATGACGGATCCGGAGATCACGGGCGAGGAGTGGAAGTGGTTCCCCTCCTCCATCCAGTGGGGCAACCTCACCGAGCCGTTCGACGACGTCACCGTGGACTTCGCGCGGTCCCTGTGGAACTCCGTGGTCGTCGCCGTCCTGCACACCGTGGGCATCCTCCTGGTGTGCTCGCTGGCCGGCTACGGACTGGCCCGCATCCCCTACAAGCACGCCAACAAGGTGTTCTACGCGGTCCTGGCCACCCTGATGGTCCCGACCGCCGTGACCTTCGTGCCCAGCTTCGTCCTGGTCTCGTCCCTCGGCTGGGTGGACACGTACCGAGGTCTCATCGTTCCGGGCCTCTTCAGTGGTTTCACCTGCTTCCTGTTCCGGCAGTACTTCCTGGGGTTCCCCAAGGAGCTGGAGGAGGCGGCACGCGTGGACGGGCTCGGCTACTGGGGCGCGTACTGGCGCGTCGTCGTCCCGAACTCGCTGAACTTCTTCGCGGCGATCGCCACGATCACCTTCATCAACGGCTGGAACGCCTTCCTGTGGCCCCTGGTCATCGGTCAGGATCCGAGTGCGTGGACCGTGCAGGTCGCGCTCTCCTCCTACATGACCAACCAGACCGTCAACTACCACCTGATCTTCGCGGCCACGGCCATTTCCATCCTGCCCCTGCTGTTCGTGTTCCTCTTCCTCCAGCGGTGGCTGGTGCAGGGGATCGCGCAGACCGGCATCAAGGGCTGACACCTTCCTCTCGATACCTGGAGACCGATGTCTTTCCGCACCACGACGGCCATCGATTACGTCGAGGACGTCTCACCGGGCAGCGGGGCCCTCCCACCCCGCGCCTGGTACCCGTCCTCGGACGCGAGGGCGCTGTCCCTCAACGGCAGCTGGCGCTTCCGTCTGTCCGCGACCGTCGACGCCGAGGACGACTCGTTCGCCGAGGAGGGGTTCGACGCAGGTGACTGGGCCGAGGTCTCGGTCCCGGGGCACTGGGTCCTGCAGGGCGACGGCGCGTTCGGGTCGCCGATCTACACGAACCACCTCTACCCCTTCCCGGTCGACCCGCCGCACGTCCCGACCGAGAACCCGACCGGCGACCACCTGCGGGTGTTCGACCTGCCGGACGACTGGCCCGCCCTGTCGGAGGGCGGCGCGGTGCTGCGGTTCGACGGTGTCGAGTCGTGCGCGCGGGTCTGGCTGAACGGCACGGACATCGGCGAGTTCAAGGGCTCCCGGCTGCCGCACGAGTTCGCGGTCGGCCACCTGCTGAAGCCGGCCGGCAACGTGCTCGCGGTCCGCGTGCACCAGTGGTCGGCGGGCTCGTACCTGGAGGACCAGGACCAGTGGTGGCTGCCCGGCATCTTCCGTGACGTCACCCTGCTGCACCGCCCGGCGGGCAGCGCCCTCGACTTCTTCGTGCACGCCTCCTACGACCACGTCAGCGGCGAGGGCACTCTGCGCGTCGACTCCGACGTCGAGGGCCGGGTCACCGTGCCGGACCTCGGCATCGACGTGGCGACGGGCGAGTCGGTGACCGTACCGGTGCGTGCGTGGACGGCGGAGACGCCCCAGCTGTACGACGGTGTGCTGGCGACCGCGGGCGAGCGGGTGCCGCTGCGCGTCGGCTTCCGTACGGTCGTCCTCGAGGACGGTCTCATCAAGGTCAACGGCAGGCCCGTCCTCTTCAAGGGCGTCAACCGGCACGAGTGGCACCCCGAGAAGGGCCGCGCGCTCGACCTGGAGACGATGCGCGAGGACGTGCTGCTGATGAAGCGGCACAACCTCAACGCGGTCCGCACCTCGCACTACCCGCCGCACCCGGCCTTCCTGGACCTGTGCGACGAGTACGGCCTGTGGGTCATCGACGAGTGCGACCTGGAGACCCACGGCTTCACCGAGCAGGGCTGGCGGGACAACCCCGTCGACGACGACCGCTGGACCCCGGCCCTCCTGGACCGTGCGGCCCGGATGGTCGAACGGGACAAGAACCACCCGTCGATCGTCTTCTGGTCCCTGGGCAACGAGGCCGGCACCGGCCGAGGCCTGACCGCCATGGCCGAGTGGATCCACGGCCGCGACTCCTCCCGGCTCGTGCACTACGAGGGCGACTGGGACTGCCGGGACACCGACGTGTACTCGCGGATGTACGCCTTCCACGCGGAGGTCGAGCAGATCGGCCAGGGACTGGACGGGGGCACGCACAAGCGGCGCGAACTGCCCTTCATCCAGTGCGAGTACGGGCACGCCATGGGCAACGGCCCCGGCGGTATCGCCGACTACCAGCGGCTGTTCGAGAAGTACGAGCGGCTGCAGGGCGGCTTCATCTGGGAGTGGATCGACCACGGCGTCAAGCACCCCGAGCTGGGCTACGCGTACGGCGGCGACTTCGGCGAGGAGCTGCACGACGGCAACTTCGTCTGCGACGGGCTGATCTTTCCCGACCGGCGGCCCTCCCCCGGCCTGATCGAGTACAAGAAGGTCATCGAGCCGGTCCACATCCAGGGCGACGGCACGGACGGCACCGTCAGGGTCACCAACCGGCACGACTTCGCCGACCTGTCCGCGCTCGCCTTCGAGTGGCAGTACCAGGTCGAGGGCGAGACGGTCGAGGCGGGCACCCTGAACGTCCCGCCGCTCGCCCCCGGCGAGACGGCCGACGTGAAGCTGCCCGAGCCGCCCGCCGACACCCGCGGCGCCGAGTCGCAGTGGACGGTACGGGCGCTGCTCGCGGCCGACACCGCGTGGGCGCCCAAGGGCCATGTCGTCGCCTGGGGCCAGTTCCCGGCCGCGTCCCGTCCGGCACCGTCCGTCGCGCCCACCGGCCGGCCGGTGGCCGACGGGAAGCTGATCACCCTCGGCCCGGCCTCCTTCGACGCCCGTACCGGTGCCCTGCAGGCGATCGGCGGGGTGTCGGTCGTGAGCCCGCGCCTCGACGTGTGGCGCGCGCCCACCGACAACGACGACGGCGCGGAGTGGCAGACCGACACCCGTTACGGGGTGCTGTGGCGCACGCTGGGCCTGCACCGCATGCAACACCGCCTGGACTCGGTGGAGTCGGATGCGAGCGCGCTGACGGTACGGACCCGGGTGGCGCCCGCCGCCCGCGAGGTGGGCCTGAGCACGGTGTACCGCTGGACCTCGGACGGCGACCGGCTGCGGCTGACCGTGTCGGTGGCTCCCGAGGGCGAGTGGACGCTGCCGCTGCCCCGGCTGGGCATCCGGCTCGGACTGTCCGAGGCGGACCAGGTGAAGTGGTTCGGCGGCGGCCCCGGCGAGGCGTACCCCGACACCAGGTCGGCGTCGATGGTCGGCCGTTGGCAGTCGACCGTGGACGGTCTGCAGACTCCGTACGTCCGCCCGCAGGAGAACGGCGCCCGTGCCGACGTCCGCTGGGCGGAGCTCGGCGGCCTGCGGATCGAGGGCGACCCGGAGTTCTGGTTCACCGCCCGGCGTTGGACGACCGAGCAGCTGGACGCGGCCGCCCACCTCACCGACCTCACGGCCGGCGACACGGTGTGGGTGAACCTCGACCACGGCCTGCACGGGATCGGTACGCAGTCGTGCGGTCCCGGCCCGCTGCCGCAGTACTTCCTGCGGGCCGAGCCGACGGAGTTCTCCTTCGTGTTCTCGGTGATCGGTTAGTCCCGCTCCGTCAGTCCAACTCCGTGATCGATTAATCCATTGACCGATTGATCGACATTCTGCGACGGTCGTGAGGTGCCCGCGGCCGGTCGGCCTCTCCAGCCGACCGGCCGCACTCACGTTCCGAGCGAGGGAGTTGGCAGTGTGAGCGGAAACATCGAGGTCCGCGGGCTGTCCCGTACCTTCCACACGACCGTCCGCCGCCCCGGCCTCACGGGCGCGCTGCGCTCCCTGGTCAACCCGGAGCGGGTCGCCAAGCACGCCGTGTCCGACGTCACCTTCGACGTCTCGCCGGGCGAACTCCTCGCCCTGCTCGGTCCGAACGGCGCCGGCAAGTCCACCACCATCAAGATGCTCACCGGGATCCTCACGCCCACCTCCGGCGAGGCGCGGGTCGCGGGTGTGGTGCCGTACGAGGAACGCGAGCGCAACGCCCGCAACATCGGCGCGGTGTTCGGGCAGCGCACCCAGCTGTGGTGGGACCTGCCGGTGCGCGAGTCGTTCGCGATCCTCCGGGACATCTACGAGGTGCCGAAGGCCGAACACGCCGCCCGCCTCAAGGAGTTCGACGACCTGCTCGACCTGTCGTCCTTCTGGGACACCCGGGTGCGCCATCTCTCCCTCGGCCAGCGCGTCCGCAGCGACCTGGCCGCGGCCCTGCTGCACGACCCGCGGGTCGTCTTCCTCGACGAGCCGACCATCGGCATGGACGTGGTGGTCAAGGAGCAGGTGCGGGAGTTCCTGCGGCACCAGGTCGAGCAGCGCGGCCGCACCGTCCTGCTGACCACGCACGACATGACGGAGGTCGAGCGGCTCGCCGAACGGGTCGTCCTGATCAACCACGGCCGGCTGGTCCTGGACGGCAGCCTGGACGAGATCCGCCGCAAGTTCGGCTCGACGTGGCAGGTGCGGGCGACCCTCGCCGACCCGCACACGGAGGTCGGACCGCTGCCGGGGATCGCACTGCTGCGGCACGACGGGCCACACGTCGTGTTCGGTCCCGAGGAGTCCGACGGATCCGGCGCGCCGACCGTCCACCAGGCGCTGAAGGCGGTCATCGAGCGCTACGAGGTGACGGACATCGCCCTGGACGAGGCCGACCTGGAGGACGTCATGCGGGCCGCCTACGTCCAGGCCGGAGACCTGTGATGGCCGTCCTGCACGCCTGGCGCACCGCCCGTGTCACCCCGCTCGGCGAACTGCACACCCCGCCGCGGATGACGGCCGTCCTGCTGCGGCTGACCGTGCAGATCGTGCTGGTGGCATCCCTGTGGCACGGCCTGTACGCGCACACCGGCACCACCGCCGGACTCGACCGCGACCAGGCGGTCACGTACGCGGTGCTGGCCGTACTCGCTTCCCGGCTGCGCGAGTTGGACCAGTACGCGGGCCGGGACACCGTACTGCAGCACATGCACTTCGGCACCATCATCTACTGGTACCTGCGTCCGCTGCCGCCTCAGCGCTACCACGCCCTGCGCGCCCTCGGCGAGCAGTTGTACGGCTTCGCGTGGGCGCTGGGAGGATACGCGGTCTGTCTCGCGGCCCAAGTGATCGAACCGCCCCGGTCGGCGGCGGTGGCGGGGGTGTTCGCGCTCAGCCTGCTGCTCGGCCAGTTGGTCCTGTACCACGTGATGCTCGTCCTGGACCAGCTGTGCTTCTGGACGGTCCGCAACAACGCGGCGATGCTGATCCTGATCTTCGCGCAGAACCTGCTGTCGGGGGTGTACGCGCCGCTGTGGTTCTTCCCCGACTGGTTCGTGACGCTGAGCGCCTTCCTGCCCTTCCAGGCGACGCTGAGCGTGCCGCTGTCCCTGTACATCGGCCGGATCCCGCTGTCGGACGCGGCCGGGCAGCTGGCGCTCCAGGCGGTCTGGGTCGTGCTGCTCACCCTGTTCACCCGGTTCCTGTGGCGGCGGGCCGCCCTTCGTGTCATGTCCCAGGGAGGTTGATGCCGGTGAACGCCGTCCGGATCGTGTGGCGCGTGACGCTTCTCAACTTCCGTGCCCAGTTGGAGTACCGCACCGAGTTCCTGCTGATGATCGCGATCGGTGCGATCTGGCAGGTGTCGGTGATCGTCTTCGCGACGGTGCTGCTCACCCGGTTCACCGGGATGGGCGGCTGGGACAGCTCGGAGGTACTGCTGATCCCGGCGACGCGGATGCTCGCGCACGGGTTGTTCGTGCTGTTCCTGGGCCGGGTGCACGGCTCCGGCCGGCAGATCCAGGAAGGCATGATCGACGTCTACCTGGTCCGTCCCATGCCGGTCCACCGTCAGCTGCAGCTGCGCTTCTTCCCCACCAACGCGATCGGCGACCTGACGGTGGCGGCGGGCCTGATGGCGGGCGCGCTCAGCCGCAGCCACCTGGACTGGACGGCGGGCCGGGTCTCGTACCTGATCGCCGCGCTCCTGGGCGGCATGCTCCTGGAGGCGGCCCTGTTCACGGCGGTCGCCTGCGCCTCCCTCCGTTACCCGGCCGCCGACTACTGGGGCCGCTGGCTGGAGGAACTCCTCGGCACCTTCGGCAGCTACCCGCTGAACGTGCTGCCCAAGGCGGTGGGCGGCCTTCTGACGTACGGTCTTCCGCTCGCGTTCGTCGCGTACTTCCCGGCCGCCGTCCTCACCGGGCACGGCCACGACACCGGCGTCCCGTACTGGCTGGCGGCGGCCTCACCGCTCCTCGGCGTGGTGGCGTACCTGGGGTCGCGGCTGCTGTGGCGGTGGAGCCTCAGGCACTACGCGGGCGTCAACGGATGATGCCTGCCCCGCCTCCGGACGTTCCCGCCGAGCGTGGTGTCCGGGCCGCCGGGTGCGGAGGCGGTGCGAGGCGTCCTCGGCGGCCGCCTCGCCGTGCGCGTCGGTCAGACCGGCCGGGGCGACGACCGTCACCGCTGCCGGGGCGAAGGATCCGACGGGGCTGCGGGAGCTGCCTGGTCGCCCTGGTCCCGGCCCGCGTGAGCTGCCGGTTCCGTGGCGCGTGAGGTCCGGATCGGCGTGAACAGCGCGGCCACCGCGATCAGGACGCAGCACGCGCCGGCGACCAGGGCGACCGGTGCGGTACCCCGCCGTTCCGCGGCCCAGGTCAGAACCGCCGCGCCGATCGGGGCCGCGGAGTACTGGAGGGTCCAGAACGCGGAGGTGACGCGGCCCAGCAGCGGTTCCGGGGTCACCTCCTGACGCAGCGACATGGAGCAGGTGCCCGCGATGCCGCCGCAGGCGAGGAACGCCGCGCTCAGTGCCGCGACGACGGTCACGTCCCGCGCCCAGCCCAGCCCGGCGAACGCCAGTCCGCACACCGCGACCGCACCGGTCCAGGTCGGGCCGAAGCCGAGGCCCCGGCGGATCCTGGCCACCAGCAGGGCACCGGTGATCGTGCCGAGCGCGCCGACGGCCATGACGGTGCCCACCGTCGTGTCGTCGTGGCCGAGGTCGTGCTTGACGTGGTAGATGACCAGGTCGGTCATGCCGAGGGTGAGGAAGCTGAAGACGAACAGCAGGGCGGTCAGGGAGCGCAGCACCGGATGGCCGTACAGGAAGGACACCCCGGTCCGCAGGTCCTGCCACAGGCTCCGCTTCCCGGCCTGGCCGCCGTCGTCCCCGGAGCGCGGGGCGAACCGTACGAAGAGCATGCAGGCGGCGGACACCCCGAAGCTGGCCGCGTCCACGCCCACGGCGGCGGCCGGGCCGGTCCAGGCGGCGACGAGTCCCGCGCACAGCGGGCCGAGCACGCCCGCCGCGGCGGCGGTCGCGTTCAGCCGGCCGTTGGCCTCGGTGAGCTGCCCGGTACCGACCAGGCTGCGGACGACGGTGACGTAGCCGACGGCGAAGAGCATGCCGACCGCCTCGCACAGCGGCAGGACGGCGTACAGCAGCCAGACCTGCGGGCCCAGCAGCCACACCAGCGGGATCACGCCGTACAGCACCATGCGCACGAGGTCGCAGACGATGAGCAGCCGGCGGCGGTCCACCCGGTCCACCAGGGCCCCGGCGAAGACGGCCGCCAGCACCGAGGCGGCTCCGCCGACCGCGGTGAGCAGGCCCATCCGGGCGAGGGAGCCGGTGGTCTGGAGGACCAACAGGGGCAGGGCGATCAGGGCGAAGGAGTCACCGAGGACGGAAAGGGTCTGCGCGACCCAGAAGACCCCGAAGTCCCGTTGCCGCCACAGCGGACGGCGGCCTTTCGCGGGCGGCGGGCCGGCGGATCGTGGGGGCGGTGCGGGTGGTGTCCGGTCGCCCGGCTCGCCCTCGCGCTGCGCCTCGTACGCCACGCGGCCCCTCCCCCTTGTCCTGGACCCGGCAACCCTACGGCGGCCCTGCGACGGCCCGCACCTGAATAGAACGCCGCCGCCTCCAGCAGTCGGCCATGGCCCCCGCCGGGTGACGGGGTCTGACACTGCGGGGTCCAACGTCGCTACGGTGACGCCATGACCGTGGGCACCGAGGAAACCCGGCTGATCGTCCTGCGCGGCAACAGCGCCTCCGGCAAGTCGACGGTCGCGGCCGGCCTTCGAGACCGCTTCGGCCGGGGGCTGGCCATCGTCGGCCAGGACAACCTCCGGCGGGTCGTCCTGCGCGAGCGCGACCGGCCCGGAGCGGCCAACATCGGCCTGATCGACACCGTCGCCCGCTACGCCCTCGACGCGGGCTACCACGTCGTGATCGAGGGCATCCTCTACGCCGACCGCTACGGCGGCATGCTCACCCGGCTCCGCGCCGACCACCGCGGCCCGGCCCACGCCTACTACCTGCACGTCCCGTTCGAGGAGACCCTCGCCCGGCACGCCACCAAGCCCGACCTGGTCGACGTCACCGAGCGGGATCTGCGCTCCTGGTACCGCCCCCTCGACCTCCTCCCCGACGCCACGGAGACGGTCATCGACGCGGCGACTTCCCTCCCCGAGACGGTCGACCGCATCATGCGCGAGACCGGTCTGGCGGGGCTGCCGGCGCTGGAGAGCTGACGACGGTCAGGTCTCACCCTTCCCACGTCCGACTCGGCCCCAGGTCAAGGCTGCCCGGGACAGCCGACCCGAGGCACGGCGATCCACCTCGTCTCTCACTGTTCCCCCAACTGACGTTGCCCGTCACACTGTTCGCCGGTGAACCTGAGCAGCGTTCACCTTCCACCCCCCGCTTCCTCCCACCGGAGAGACACCCCCCCATGAGACGACTCATCGGCACCCTCGCGGCCGCCGCCCTCGCCGTGACCGGTCTCGCCGCCACCGGCGCGACGCCCGCGGCAGCGGCCACCACCGGCTCGTTCAACGTCCTGACGTACAACGTCGCCGGTCTCCCCGAGGGCCTCAGCTCCGGCAAGCCGGCGACGAACACCCCGCTGATCTCCCCGCGTCTGGCGTCGTACGACATCGTGAACGTCCAGGAGGACTTCAACTACCACGCGGCCCTGTACGCGGGCGACAACCACCCGTACCGCACCGCGACCAGTGGCGGTGTGCCGTTCGGCGACGGCCTCAACACCCTCTCGGACCACCCCTTCGAGGACTTCGAGCGGGTGAAGTGGAACAACTGCACCGGCACCAACTGCCTGACCCCGAAGGGCTTCACGCTCGCCCGGGTCCGGCTCGCCGAGGGCGTCTTCGTGGACCTGTACAACGTCCACACCAACGCCGACGCGACCGACGACGCGCTGGCGGCCCGCCGCGCCAACATCGATCAGCTCTCCGACTTCATCCAGGCGAACTCCGCGGGCAACGCGGTGATCGTGATGGGTGACACGAACACGCGGTACACGCGCACGGGCGACAACATCCGCACGCTGGTCACGGAGAACGGCCTGACGGATCCGTGGGTGAAGCTGGTGAAGGGCGGTACGGCACCGGCGCAGGGCGCCGACGCGCTGGTGTGTCCGGCGACGGCCCCGACCGACGACTGCGAGGTGGTGGACAAGGTCCTCTACCGCGGCAGCGAGCTGCTGACCCTGGACGCCACCCGCTACCACAACGAGTGGGCGTCCTTCCTCGACTCCGCGGGCGCCAACCTCTCCGACCACTTCCCGCACACGGTCGACTTCTCCTACACGCTCGACTCGTCGCTGAAGGCGAGCGACTTCATCGGCGGCCCGCACGGCACGGCCTTCAACGACGCCGACGACCTGCCCGCGACGCCGTCCCCCCGCACGCTGACCCTGCGCGGCGGCTCCCGCCTGGACGCCGTGTCCCTCACCCACGACGGCGGGACGACCCTCGCCCACGGCGGCACGGGGGGCACCGCCGGCTCGCTCACCCTCGCCGCCGGCGAGCACCTCACGTCGGCGAAGCTGACACAGGGGCAGAAGGACGGCCGTACGCGGATCTTCTCGGCGGCGTTCACCACCGACAAGGGCCGCACCCTGTCCTCCGGTACGGCGACCACGGACACGAAGACCTTCACGGCCCCGACCGGCTGGCAGATCGTCGGCTTCACGGGCCGGGCGGGCGGCGAGATCGACAAGCTGGGCGTGCTGTACGCGCCGATCGGCTGAGGCCGGCCCGGCGGTTCGCTCGCCGGAAAGCTAGGGCAACTAGGCTATAAGCTAGTTGCCCTAGCCAAGCGGAGGTAGGTACCGCCATGCCCAGAGCCGGCCTCACCCCCGACCGCATCACCGCGGCCGCCGCCGACCTGGCCGACGAGGCCGGTTTTGAGCACGTCACGCTCTCCGCCCTGGCCCGGCACTTCGGCGTCAAGGACGCGAGCCTGTACTCGCACGTCAGGAACCTGCAGGACCTGCGCACCCGGGTCGCCCTCCTCGCCGGCGGGGAATTGATCGACCGGATCGCCGCCGCCGTGGCGGGGCGGTCCGGGAAAGACGCGCTGGCCGCCTTCGCCGGGGCCTACCGGGAGTACGCCCTCCAGCACCCGGGCCGGTACGCCGCCACCCAGATCCGGGTCGACCCGGCCCTCGCCACCGGATCCGCCGCCATGATCCGCACCGCCGAGATCACGTACGGCATGCTCCGTGCCTACGGTCTCGGCGAACCCGACCTCACCGACGCCGTACGGCTGCTGCGCGCCACCTTCCACGGCTACTGCGCCCTGGAGTCCGCAGGCGGCTTCGGTCACCCCCGCGCCGTGCAGGCGTCCTGGGACAAGGCGATCGACGCCCTGCACCTCACCCTCGAACACTGGCCCCGCGAGAAGAAGAGCGATGACTGAGCCACCACTCCACTACGACGCTCGTGGCGAGGGGCCCGTCCTCCTCGTCATCCCCGGCGGCGCAGGCCGGCCCATGGGGCTCAAGGCCCTGCTTCCGGTCGTACGGAAGTCCCGCCGACTCCGCTCCGCCGCGCCCATCCCCCGACCTCGGCGTACGACGGGGCCGCGCCCTGCGGTGAACGGCCGGCCCGGATGTCCCTCAGCGTCTCCAGCGCCGCGCCCAGCGCACGCCGGTACAGCAGCGAACCGAGGCTGACGCGCCGTACGCCGAGGTCGGTGAGGTGGGGGACGGTCGGGCCGGTGGGCGATTGAAGTGCTCTCCCGGCTGAAGCCGGGAGATTCCTGCTTACCTTGCGGCAGCGGGTTTGACGCGCTTCGCGCGCCTGACGACTGCCCTCCCGGCAGCCGGGATGAGCGCGAGGCCCATCCGGTACAGGTGCAAGACGTTCCGGGCCGCGTTGTGGTCGGCATTGCCCGACCACCCGCAGTCCGGGTTCTTGCACACGAACACGGCCTGGGACTCCCGGCTGCCGGGCGTGGTGAAGCCACACGCCGAGCAGCGCCGGGAAGTGCCGGGAGCGGGGACCTTGACCAAGGTGCCGCCGAGCTGAGCGGTCTTGTACGCCAGCATGGTGACTGTGCGGCCCCAGGACTCCTGGCTGATGGAGCGGTTCAGCCCCGACTTCTGGGCAACGTTCTTCCCCGGCTCTTCGATGGTTCCCTTGGCGGACTTGACCATGTTCGTGATGGTGAGGGCTTCGACCACGACGGTGCCGTACGTGCGGGCGATGGCGGTGGTCGTCTGGTGCTGCCAGTTAAGGGCCCGGCGCTTGGCTTTCGCGCGGAGTCCTGCGATCTGGGCGTAGGTGCGGTGCAGCCGGCGGCTGGTGCGTTCGCCGGGCCTGCGGTGCTGCTTGCGCCGGGCGGCGCGCTGCTCCAGGTGCAGGAGCTTGGCCTTCTCCTTGCCGGTCAGCCATTCGCCGTGCTCGTACGTTCTGCCGTCCGAGAGGGCGATGGGCACGGTGACGCCCACGTCGATGCCGACATCCGGCCCCTGGCGGGGACCGGGCTTGGCCTCCACGGTCTGGACACGGAAGGCAATGTGCCAGCCGAGCGCGTCCTTGGTCAGTCGTGCCCCGGTGATCCGGTTCTCCGCGCCCGCACGCTTGCCCACGGGCAGGTCCTTGGTCCACCGAAACCGGACCCGGCCCACTTTAGGAATGTTGACCATGCCCCACCGGCGGTGCACCCGGCTGATGTTCAGGTCCCGGCCCTGCGGAATGTCCACGGACATCACTGTGCGGAACCGGCCCTTGAAGTTCGGGGCGTCGGCGCGGCCCTCCCAGCAGTTCTTCCACGCCCGGAAGTACGTCTTGAGCACCGCCTGCGCGGCCTGCGCGGGCAGGACGGCAAGAAAACCGATGTCCTCGCGGGCCTGGCGAATCGCGGCGTCGGCGTTCGCGAGAGTCCGCTCTTCCTTCGGCATCATCCGCCACCACGCGTGCAGCAGGTTCCACATCGTGCGGGCCGCGTGCGCCTGATCATCCGCTGCGCGCATCCCGGCAGGAGACAGCGAAAGCCGGGCACGGTGCCCGAACTGCCGCTTTACCAGGGCCGCTTGACTCACAATCGACAACCTAGCATTGGTTCATGTCACCGCGCTGGAACCCTAATCCCGATGTCAGAACAGGTCGCCATGTTGTCTACAACCTGCACGTTCACTTGGTTTTCGTCACCAAGTACAGGCGGAAGGCATTCACCGACGCCATGCTGATCCGCACCGAAGAGATCATGCGGGACGTCTGCACCGACTTCGAGGCCGAGCTGAAACAGTTCAACGGCGAACAGGACCACGTGCACCTCCTCGTGCACTACCCGCCCAAAGTCCAGCTCTCCAAGCTGGTCAACTCCCTCAAGGGCGTCAGCTCCCGCAGGCTCCGCCAGGAGTACGACAGCCACGTCCGCCGGTACCTGTGGGGCGGACACTTCTGGTCCGGCTCCTACTTCGCCGGATCGTGCGGCGGAGCACCCCTGAGCGCTGTCAAGCAGTACATCGAAACCAGCAGCGCCCCGTCTGACCGTCACCCCGAAGGCGCAGAGCACTCCGGCGCTCCGCGCCTCGGGGCCAAGGACGGCCTTCACCCCCGCCCTGAAGGGCGGAGCACTGGCCAAGATCAGAGGTAGAGGAGGTTGAGGGGCACGTCGAGGTGGCGTACGAGGGCGGCGATCCGGGCCGGGTCGGTCAGGCCGGGGACGAACACCCCGTCGGCGCCCGCCTGTTGGTAGGCGCCCAGGCGGGTCAGGGTGTCCGCGAAGTCGCCGTCGCCCAGCCAGTGGGTGTCGGTGCGGGCGTTCACGAACAGGCCGGGGGCAGCTGACTTCACCGCGGCGATCTTCCGGGCGTGCAGGGCCGTCGGGCCCAGGCCGTCCTCCAGGTTGACGCCTGCCACCCCGACCACGGACAGCTCGCGCGCCAGCTCCGCCACCCGCTCCGGGTCCTCGCTGAAGCCGTTGGCCGCGTCGCCTCAAGAACCGCAACACCCGGCCGGCAAGGCGATCCGCCTGACCAACACGCCGGGCACCGAACACGTCAACGTGCGCCTCGCCCCGTACGGCAAGGACCGTCTGCTGCTGTCCTGGGAGTCCCTGAAGAACGCCAAGTGCGCGAGCGGCACCTGCACGGGCACCTTCACGGGCACGCATCTGCGGCTCATCGACTGGAACGGGAAGTTCCAGAGCGCGGACAAGGTCGTCGCGGCGCGGATGACGGGTGACATCGCGGTGCAGAAGGACGGCACGCTGATGTGGGCGTACGCGCCCGTGACGCCGAGCTACGCGACCGCGCTCACCGGGGCGTCGCCGGCCTCGACGAGCCTGAGGATCGCCCGCGTCACGCCGTGAGGAAGCCCGCGGGCCGGCCCGCGGGCGCGGCGTCGGCCTTCCGGTGCCCGCCCGCCATGGGCAGCGCCGCACGGCCGGCGCCGGGAGCGCGCCCGCAGAAGATCAGCCACCCGTCGCGCGGGAGGCCGGCACGGCTGGTCACGGCCGTGGCGGGCGCGCTGCGCTCACTCGCGGGTCATCCGGCCGGGCGGGACTCGACGCGTACGGCGGACTCGTCCAGCCGCACCCGCGTCTCCGGCCCCTCGCTCCACCGGACCGTCAACTCCCCCGCCTCGTCCGCCCGTACGCTCACCGTCTGCGCCAGCGGTACGGGGTCCGGGTCGGCGGTGAGCCGGGCCAGCGCGACGAACAGGGTGGCGCCGTCCCCGGTGACACCCGTGAGCTCGTCGTCCAGGCCGGCCACGGGCACCAGTTCGGCGCGCACACCGTCGCCCGCCGCCCACCCGGTGACCCGCACCGCGGTCCCCGGCGCGGCACCCGACACGAGGTGCGCCCGCACCTCGCTCGCCCCGCGCGCGAGCACCACGCTGGTCACCCGTGCTCCCCCGCCCGCGGTGTGCCGCGAGGCCACCCAGCCGTCGCCGGCGCCCAGGGGCTCGATCCCGGTACGGCTCGGGTCGTCGCCGACGATCACGCTGTTGTCGTACGACGGTGAAGGCGTAGTCACCGTCGAGTAGGCGAGGCGCGTGTAGTACGGGTCGTAGCGGACGTCCTCGCTGCCGTGGTTGTGGAGGCGGACGAGCCCGTCCGAACGCGTGGACTGGAGCAGCCAGTTGGGGGCGGCGATCGGCGTGATCGCGTCCGCCCGCTCGGCCGGGCCCGGTTCCTCCGGCGCCGTCCACACCTCGTGGTCCGGCGGAAGCAGCAGGCCCAGGAAGCCCTTGCTCGCCCAGTACGGGGAGGCGGGGCCCGAATAGCCCTGCAGGACGGCCGGGTCGGGCCCGTGCCAGCCGAGGGTGAGCAGGCCGCGCGAGTCGACCGCGTCCCGGTCGAGGAAGTACTTAAGCGCCCCGGAGGCCAGCCGCCGCGTCTCCCCCGGTGCCAGCGGCGTACGGCCGGTCATCGCGCCGAGCCACAGCGGGGCGGTCGTCGCGAAGCGGTACGTCAGGGAGCGGCCCTGGTGCATCGGGGCGCCGTCGCCGCCGAACAGGCGGGCGTAGTCGGCGAGGTGGCGTTCCAGGCGGCCGCCGTAGAGGTCCAGGAGACGGTCGTCGTCGGCGAGCCAGGCGTGCAGCACCGGGTAGAGGTGCATGGCCCAGCCGTTGTAGTAGTCGAACTTGCGGCCGTCGCCGTCGGTGTACCAGCCGTCGCGGACGTACCACTGCTCGATGCGTTCCAGGCCGTTGTCGATCGCCTTGCGGGACGCGTCGGTCTCGTGGCCGATCTCCTGGAGGAAGCCGCCGACCGTGACGGGGAACAGCTCCCAGTTGCAGGGCCAGGCCTCGGCGGTGAGCGCGTCGCCGAGCCAGGCCGCCGCCCGCTGGCGCACGCCCTCGTCCAGGCGGTCCCACAGCAGCGGCCGGGTCAGCCTGAGCGCGAGGGCGATCGACGCGGCCTCGACGAGCGGCTGGCCGCGGTCCTCGATGCGGGGCCAGACGCCCGACACGCCCGCGGCGAGCCCGTCGGCGTAGCGTTCGAGGGCGGTCTCGTCGCGGCGGAAGGCTGCCAGCAGCAGGGTGCGGGCGTAGCCCTCCAGGCCGTCGGAGAGGGTTCCCGACCAGCTCTCGTGGTCGCCGGGGAAGTGGTAGAGCGCGCGGTCCTCGGTGGCGTACGGCTCGACGGCCGCGAGCAGGGCGTCGGCCGCCGCCTCCCAGTGGGCGCGGGTGCAGCCGGTGAGCGGGCTGAGGGTGCGGTCGTCGGGAGGCAGCTGCATGGGTCTCTTTCGTGCGGGGTGTGCTTGCTCGACTCGGATCGGCCGAAGCCTGGGGCGCCCCGGTTCCGGTCGGAGCGCCCCAGGGGTCTATGACACCCGCACCAGGCCCTTGGGCACCAGATGCTGGGCGACGAGTTCGTCTCGGACCAGTTCCGCGTACACGGTCGCGCCGTGGGCGGAGGTGTGCGTGTTGTCCCGTTTCTCGTTGTAGAGGTACAGCGCCTTGGAGCCCTCGACCCCGAGCGACTCCACGACCGCCTTCGTCTTCGCCGTCAGGTCGATCAGCGGGACGTCCTCGGCGGCGGCGACCGAGCGGACGACCTCGGGATGGTTCACGCCGAGGCCGTTGACCAGGAGCGCGGTGCCGTTGTTCAGGGTGCCGTCGGCGTTGAACCAGCGGCGCACGATCGGGGTGACGAGGACCGGCTTGCCGCCCTTCTCCCGCACGCCCGCCACCAGGGCCTCCAGGTTCGCCCGGTAGGTCGCCTCGTCCGTCGTCTTGTCGTTGTGGGCGAGCTGGATCAGGACCAGGTCACCGCGGCGGATCCGCGGTTGGACGGTGGCCCACAACTGGGGGTTCCCCAGATACGTCACCGTACTCTCGCCGGAATCGGCGTAGTTGGCGACGGACACGCCCTTGCGGAGGTACTGGGGCAGTTGCTGGCCCCAGCCGGAGTACGGGTCGCCGGGCTGGTCGCAGACCGTGGAGTCGCCGACGAGGAAGATCTGGCGGGCGTGCCGGGTGGAGGTGACCTTGATGTCGGCGAGCGCGGGCGCCGAGCCGTCGAGGACGAGGTCCAGGCCGGGGGTGCCCGCGGGGCCGGTCGGCTCGCCCTCGGGGGTACGGACGTTCACCGTGAAGCTGCGGGCGACGCGCTCGCCGGCCGCGACGGCGGTCTCGGGGAGCAGGGAGCGCCGGGTCTCGCCGGCGACGCTCGTGCTCGACCCGGCGTCGCCGCCGAGGACGACCTTCACGTCGTAGGTGCCGGGCGGGACGTCGAAGTGGCAGGCGGTGGCGGTGCAGTTCTCCATGCCCAGGGGGCGCTGGCCGCCGTGCGCCTGGGCGGGTACGGCGATCACTCCGGCGCTCAGGGTCAGCGCCGCCAGCACGGCGAGGTTGAAACGTCTCATACGGCTCCTCCGAGGGTCCTGCGGCAGGGCGACAAGGCCTGGCGGCTGGACCGTACCGCTCTCGGCAAGCGCTTTCTAGTCCCTGGATCGTTTTCACATAATCGCCAACTCGGCAGTGGCGAAAGCCCTTTCGTGAAATCGATTCAACTGTCACTCTGCCAACCAGGATCGCCGGGCAGGCCCGGCACCCGACCCCCACACCTCCCGAAGGAGGCACCCCATGTCCGGAACCGCGAACAACAGACCGGTCCGACGCCGTACCTTCGTCCTCTCCGCCGCGGCCGCCGCCGGTACGGCCGCCCTCGCCGGGCCGCTCGCCCCGACCGCGTCCGCCGCAGCCTTCGGCTACACCGACGACGGGTCGAACTACGTCGTCGACACCGGCGCCAGCCTCGTCTTCAAGGTCAGCAAGACCAACGGCGACCTGACCTCGCTCGTCTACCGCGGCGTGGAGTACCAGGGCTACGGCGGCATGAACTCGCACATCGAGTCCGGCCTCGGCACCTCCACCGTGAGCATCAGGCAGTCCGGTACGACGATCCTGATCTCCGTCACGTACGGCACGCTGAAGCACTACTACGCGGCCCGCAGCGGCGAGAACAACGTCTACCTGTGGACCAACAAGGCCGACACGTCCGTCTCCGCGACCCGCTACATCCTGCGCGTGAAGAAGGGCCTCTTCCTCAACGACGAGCCCGACTCCTACACGTACACGAACAGCACCATCGAGGCCTCGGACGTGTTCGCGAAGTCCGACGGCCAGACCCGCTCGAAGCACTATTCGAAGCTGCGGGTCATGGACTACGACTACGTCGGCTGGACGACCGGCAGCGTCGGCCTGTGGATCGTGCGCAGCAACCACGAGAAGGCCTCCGGCGGTCCCTTCTACCGCTCGCTGCTGCGTCACCAGAGCGCGGACGGCGGCGGTCTGTACGAGATCCTGTACTACGGCCAGAACCAGACCGAGGACCAGCGCTTCGGTCTCCAGGGCCCGTACGTCATCTCCTTCACGGACGGCCAAGCGCCCTCCTCGTCGCTGTTCCCGGGGACTCTCACCACCTCCTGGGCCGACTCGCTCGGCATCTCGGGATACGTCGGCGCGAGCGGCCGGGGCCGGGTCGCGGGGGTCGGCATCACGGGGCGGAACACCGCGCACCCGTACACGGTCGGGATCGCCAACTCGGCGGCACAGTACTGGGGTTCGGCGCGGGCGTCGGACGGCTACTTCTCGATCGGCGGGGTGCTGCCGGGGACGTACACGCTGACCGTCCACAAGGGCGAGCTGGCTGTATACAGTACACAGGTGACCGTGTCCGCGGGCGGCACGACGACGCTCAACTCGATCGCGATCCCCTCCACGAACGACCCGGGCAACGCGAACGCGATCTGGCGGATCAACGACTGGAACGGCACACCGAGCGGCTTCAAGAACGCCGACCTGATGACGTACGCGCACCCGTCCGACGTCCGGGCCGCCTCCTGGACCGGCAACGTGGTGATCGGCAGCGGCAGCGAGACCTCCGCCTTCCCCTGCTACCTCTGGAAGGACGTCAACAGCGGCCTGCTGGTGTACTTCAAGCTGACCGCGGCCCAGGCCGCCGCCGCGCACACCCTGCGGATCGGCGTGACGACGGCCTACGCCAACGGCCGGCCGCAGGTCGCCGTCAACGCCTGGACGTCGGCCATCCCCTCCCCGCCCACCCAGCCGAACACCCGGTCGCTGACCAACGGGTCCTACCGGGGGAACAACCACACGTTCACCTACAGCGTTCCGGCGAGTGCCTGGCTCACGGACACCAGCCAGTACAACGTGCTGAAGATCAACGTGGTGAGCGGTTCGGGGACGACCTCCTACCTCAGCGCGGGCACGGCGATCGACGCGATCGACCTGCTGGCCTGACCTGACTGATCATCATGTTCCGCGTGTCCACTGCTGGTTGGTCGCCCCGTTGCAGGTGTATGTGATCACCGCGGCGCCGTTGGCGGTGGACGCGCCGTTCACGTCCAGGCACTCGCCGCTCGTGCGGGCCTTGACGGTGACGTACGAGCCGCTGGTGGTCAGCGACCACTGCTGACCGGTCGCTGAGGTGTTGCAGTTCTCCTGCGTGACCGTGTTCGCGTTCTCCTGCACGCACAGGGAACTGCTCCTGACCATCAGCTGGTAGTAGCCGCCGGAGAGGGGCTTGAACCAGTACTTCTGGTTGTTGCCGCCGTTGCAGTCGTACTGCTTGATCTGGGCGCCCCGCCACAGCGACTGGCTCGTCACGTCGGCGCACTTGGCCGAGTTCCGGGCGATCAGCGTGTTGTACGTGGCACTCGTGCCGCTGACCGTGCCGGCGGCCGTGTCGACGGTGACCTCCGGGGACCAGGACATGGACATCGAGGTCGAGCTCGGGAAGCTGAGCGGCAGCCACACGTACCGCGAGTCGTTGACGGTCCCGCCGAAGGAGTTGCCCCAGCGGTCGCCCAGGTAGAGATACGAGGTGCCCGAGCTGCCCTGCACGGGCAGGACGAACGCGGTCTGCGAGCCGTACGTCGTGGAGTCGCCGACGTTGGTCATCGCCGACCAGGGGCCGGCGAGGCTGGTGGCGGTCGCGTACTGCTGCTGGTTGGGGCTCCAGCCGGTCGCGCCCGAGGTCAGCATGAAGTAGACGTTGCCCCGCTTGAACAGGGCCGGCGCCTCGCGGTGGCCGCCGTGCCAGGGGTCGGCGACCAGGCTCGCGATGCCGGTGTAGTCGGCGGTGAGCCGGTAGATCTGCAGGTCGTAGTTCTCGCGGGCGGCGGAGATCATGTAGCCGGCGCCGTCGGTGTCCACGAAGACCGTGATGTCGCGGGACATGTGCTGGCCGAGCGGGCGGAAGCTGCCCCGCCAGCTGTAGTTGCCGTCGACGGTGTCGGAGACGGCGACGGCGGCGCGGGCCTCGCTGTAGTCGGTGCCGTTCTCCTTGTGCATCCACATCACGAACTTGCCGGTGGACGCGTTGTACATGACCTTGGGCCGCTCGATGTTGGCGGTGGCCAGCTCGGGGTCGGTCGCCTCGGTCAGGACGTGGTTGCGGAACTCCCAGTTCTTCAGATCGGTGGAGCGGTAGGCGTCCACGTACCGGAAGGTGTTGTCGGCGTTGCGGTTCTCACCGAACCAGTAGTAGTAGGAGCCGACCTTGAGGACTCCGCCGCCGTGGGCGTGCACGGGGTTGCCCGACGTGTCCGTGAACTGGGTGCCGTTGGTGATGGTCTGGGGTGCGGCCTGGGCGGGGCCGGCGGTGGCCAGGGCGCCGAGCAGCGCCAGACACAGGGCGAGCAGAGCGGCGTACGCGCGTCTCATGGTCACGCACTCTCCTTGGCGGTCGCGGCGGTCGTGTCGGCCACGGGGACGCCGAAGTCGGGGGTGCCGTCCGCGTTCCAGCGGAGCTTCTGGACGCGGGTGTGGCGGTTGGGGTCGTTCAGCGGATCGCCGACGATCTCCTTGTACTGGCGGGCGTGGTAGACGAGGACGTCACTGCGGCCGTCCTCGGCGACGGTGAAGCAGTTGTGGCCGGGGCCGTACTGCTTGGTCGTGTCGCTGCTCGTGAAGACCGGGGTCGGTGACTTGGACCAGCTCGCGGGGTTCATCAGGTCGCTGCCCGCGTCGGCGGTCAGCAGGCCCATGCAGTAGTTGAAGTCGGTGGCGGAGGCGGAGTACGTCATGAACAGGCGGCCGTTGCGGGCGATGACCGACGGACCCTCGTTGACCTTGAAGCCGACGCGCTCCCAGTCGTACTCGGGGGTGGAGAGACGGACCTGAGGGCCCGTCAGGGTCCACGGGTTCGCCATCCTCGACAGCCACAAAGCGGTGTTGTTGTCCATGCCGGGCTCGTGCTGCGCCCAGGCGAGGTAGCGGCTGCCCCGGTGGGTGAAGGTGGTGGCGTCGAGGGAGAAGGTCTCCCAGGCGGTCTTGAGCTGACCACGCTCGGTCCACGTCCCCTTGAAGGGGTCGCGGTGGGCGTTCTCCAGCACCCAGATGCGGATGTCCCAGATCTTCTCGGCGGGCGCGGCGGCGAAGTAGATGTACCACTTGCCGCCGATGCGGTGGATCTCCGGCGCCCAGATGTGCGCGCCCATGTCGCCGGTCGCGTGCTTGGTCCAGATCACGGACTCGGCGGCGGTCGCGAGCCCGTTCAGCGTGCGGGAGCGGCGCAGGATGATGCGGTCGTACTCGGGCGCGGTCGCCGTGAAGTAGTAGTGGCCGTCGGAGTGGCGGTGGATGTGCGGGTCGGCGCGGTTGCGGACGAGCGGGTTCACATACGGGACTGCTTTCCGGGTCGGGGCGGCCTGGGCGATGCCGGGGGCGGCCGCCGCCAGGGCGCCCGCGGCCAGGGCACCCTTGAGCAGCAGTCTGCGGTGGGGGTATTCGGGCAGGTCGGTGTCGCGGCTCATACACACTGCCTCTCGCGGGGGGTACGAGATGTTCGGAACTCCGAACGACATCTGTCATGACGAACGCCGAAAAGGTACGGGTGTGCCACCGGGAGGTCAACGGGTTCGACGAGACTGGAGAATGCGCTTTCTACAAGGCGAATTTCTGTTATCGGCCGACGTGCCGATCCGTCTCCGATCCGTGCGCAGCCATACCCACAAGACAGCAGCGGCCGCCGGCGCCCTCGCGGCCGTGGCCGCCCTCCTCGCCACCGCTCCCCCGGCGACGGCCGCCGGGACCCGGGACGTCACCGCCGACGTGCTCGCGGACCGTGACGTGACCCTCACCGGCGACACGGTCGTCACCGTGCCGTCGGGGACGACGACGTACGACGGAGTCTTCCGCGGCGAAGGCACGCTCACCGTGCGCGGCAGCGGGACACTGGTCCTGACCAAGGACAGCGACTTCACCCTGCCCAAGTCCCGGCAGCGGCAGAAGGTGGCGACGCCCGGCGGCAACCACCCCTACGTCACCACCGCCAACCCCGATCCGCCCGCGATCACGGTCCAGCGGGGCGCCACCCTGCAGTACGGCACCGGCGGCACGACCGGGCTGATCGGCCACTTCCCGTACAACACCCCGGCGTTCCGGCTCAACCAGGACAACATCCGGGTCGACGGCACCCTGCGGCTCTCCCTGAAAAGCGCCTACAACCTGGGCACCATCAGCGGCTCCGGACTGATCACCCAGCCACGGTTCCTCTGGGGCACGTGGGACCTGTCGGGCACCCACTCGTTCTCCGGAGTGATCGACAACGGCACCCAGGTGAACGCCGGACGGCCCGAGTTCGCGACCTCGCTGCCGAACGTGCGCAAGGTCCTCAACCAGGGCACCTGGACCGTGGACACCCCGCTGGGCCAGACCGTCACCGAGGGCATGGACTTCTACCAGCGCGAGTACGGCAGCGACATCAACGTCCAGTCGCGGCCCGGCAGCAAGGTCGTCCTCACCGGCCAGTACAGCTGGTCCGACCAGGGCGGCGACACCGACCCCTCACTCAGCGACCCCGCCCTGAACTGGACGCCCGCCCGGAAGAACGTCAACAAGCGCGGCACCAACATCAAGGGCGCGAACGTCCAGTGGGGCGACGGCACCACGAACAGGATCTTCATGCCGGGCACCGCCGAGACCGTCTACATCAACCTCCTCGCCGCCCGCTCCCGTTCGCTGCTCACCTTCGACTACAACGGCCCGGTGACGCTGGGAGCGCCGATCGGTGGCGGCGTGTTCCACGACACGCTGTCCGCCCCCGGAGCCGGGGACGTCGTCATCGCGGGGACGCGCGGGAACGACGTCACCTTCGCGGCGAAGCAGTACTACGACGGTTCGACGACCGTACGCAAGGGCGCGGTGCTGCGGCTGGGCTCGGCACAAGGGGACGGTTCCCTGCTGACCGGCACCGAGCGCCGACGGGTCGTGAACGACGGGACGCTCGTCGTGAACAACGCGAAGACCCCGGTCTCCCTGGCGTACCTGAGCGGGAGCGGTGCGCTCACGCAGGCGGGGGCGGCCACGACGACCCTGACGGGCGGCGCCGTGACGTACACCGGGGCCACGACGGTGAAGAAGGGCACGCTGGCCCTGCGGTCGGGGGCGACTCTGGTCCGCAGCAAGGTGATCCGGCTCTCCTCGGCCAGGTCGCGGCTGGACGCCGGCCCGTCCGGGCTGCGGGTGGCGACCACGCTGACCGGCACCGGCACGGTGAAGGGAGCCGTGACGAACGAGGGCGTCGTCGCGGGCGGCCTCACCGTCTCCGGCGACTACACGCAGCGCACGCAGGGCGAACTCGTCCTGCGGGACAAGCCGTTGAAGGTGACGGGGGCGGTGCGGCTGGCCGGGGAACTGGATCTGTCGGCCGCCGGGTCCGCCACCGCGCGCGAGATCACCGTGCTGGATCACGCGGGGCGCGCGAGGACCGGCGGTGCGTTCACCGGCCTCGAGGAGGGCACGAAGGTGAAGCTCGCCGACACGACGTATCGCATCAGCTACAAGGGGGGCGACGGAAACGACGTCGTGCTCGGTGCGGATGTGGTGAGCCCGTCGGCGTCCCCCGCTCGCGGGACGGAGTCGGCCGGAGCCGTCGCGGCCGACACGCGTGCGGTCAACGCCGCGAGCGGCGGGCTCGGCTGGTGGCCGTACGTGCTCGCGGTGGGACTGCTTCTGGGGCTTGTGGTGCCGGCGGCCCGGCGTGCGCGCCGTGGACGGCAGAAGGGCGGGCGCGGGCGGCACGCGGCGCAGGGTTAGCGGTGCCCGGCGTCGGGGCTGAGGTCGGGTGGTGTCGCTTGCCCGCGCCTGCGGGGTGCCGCTGCGCCCACCCCGTGCCGCCCCGGCGGCACGACTGCCCGCAGCCGGGGCGCGGCCGAGGTGTCAGCGGCCGCTCGGGGCCTGTGGGAAGCCCAGTCTGGGCGCCAGTGTTCGGGCCTCCGTCGCCCACTCCGCCAGGAACGCGAGGGTCAGGCCCCGCTCCCGGTAACGGTGTCCGGCGTCCACGGGCCGGTCGCCGCCGTAGTCCAGCTGCTCCTCGCCCGCGCGGGCCAGCATGAGCGCGGTGAGCCAGTCGTACTTGACGGCTGAGGCGCAGACCGCGAGCCGTACGAGGTTCTCGTCGCCCTTCCAGCCGCTGTCGCGCAGACCCCGCAGATACGCCTCGTAGGCCCGCGCCGCGTACTCGGGGAGGCGAGCGGCCGGGACGAACAGGTCGAAGACGGTGTCGGGGAGGTAGTTGCCGAGGTCCTCCCCGAGGGCTCCGTCGCCGGCGAACGCCCAGTCGAACACGACGCTGCGGGGGCCGTCGGCGCAGGTGTTGGCGGGCCACAGGTCGAGGTGGCTGAAGGTGCGCGGCAGGGCCTCCATGACGTCGAGGAACCAGTCGCGGTCGTGGTGCAGCCGGACCATGTCGCGGCGCAGGCCCCCGGGGAAGTGGTCGCGGACCAGGGGCTGTTGCCAGGCCTCGTCGTCGTCGAGGAGTTCCCGGCCGAGGGTGTTGCTGCCGACGTACTGGCGCAGGAAGCGGCGCGAGAGCCACGGCTGGTCGTCGGCCTCGCCGACGGCTCCCTGGGCGGCGCCCAGTCGGCGGGCGTGTGCGAGGTGCCGGGCGGGCTTCCAGCGCGTGGCCGGCCGGCCTCCTACCCGCTCCAGCCACAGTGCCACGTCGCCGTCGGGCCGTTCGACGCAGGCCAGCAGCCGGGGTGCGCGGACACCGTAGGGCTGCCAGACCTGCGCGAGGCCGGACGTGTAGACGTCGGCCTCGCGCCGCCAGTAGTTCCAGTGCCGGGGGTCGTCCGAGGCCGCCCAGCGTCCGGTGGCCTCCTTGGAGCGGGTGAGGACCTTCAGGATCGCGGTGCGGTCGCCGGCACCGACGTTCCAGACGCCGGCGGTGACGCCGTTCTTCGCGTTGTGGGTGAGGGACGACAGGAGGGCGGGCCCGGTGAAGGGGCCGAGCACCTGCTGAGCCTCCTCGTACACCCCTTCGGCAGCGGTGACTTCGGCGTCCACGGCATCGGGCTCAGGCATGTCCCAAGGTTAGGCGGCCACCTCGGTCGTCTCCCGGCGTCCACGCAGCCACACGTACACGGGGATGCCCGCGAAGAGGAACAGCACGCCCTGGTAGACGGCCGCGTAGCCGGCGCCCGCGATGAGCCAGAACGCGAAGGCGAAGGAGAGCGCGGCGACGATCAGGTCGCGGACCAGGCCGGCCGGGCGGACCCGTTCGCGGGTGCCCTTGGCCAGCCAGTACAGCTGGGCGGCGGCGGACAGCAGGTAGGGCACGCAGCCGGTGAAGGTGGTGATCAGGACGAGGACGCGGAAGGTGGTGTCCGGGCCCGCCGTGTAGTTGAGGCCGATGAGGAGGGTGCCGAGGACCACGCAGGCCCAGACGCCGAAGCCGGGCACCCCGCCCTTGCCGACCTTGGCGAACCGCGCCGGGAAGAGGCCGTCGCGGGCGGCGGCGTACGGCATCTGCGCGGCCATCAGGATCCAGCCGTTGAGGCAGCCGGTGATCGAGGCGACGGCGACCAGGGCGATCGCGGTGCCGCCCCAGGTGCCGCCGGCCATCGAGTTCACGGCGTCGGCGAAGGGGGCGCCGGAGTCGACCAGCTTGTCGTGCGGGACGAGGCCGAAGACGGCGACGATGCCGAGGATGTAGACGAGGGCGGAGGCCAGGGTGCCGAGGACGCTCGCGCGGCCGACGTTGCGTTCGGGGTCGCGGACCTCGCCCGCGCTGACGGCGGCCGACTCGACGCCGAGGAAGCTGTAGAGGAGCAGCGCGGCGGAGGCGGCCAGCGCGCCGGAGACGCTTTGGCCGGAGGCGTTGAACGGGCCGTAGTTGTCGGTGTCGACGAAGAAGAGACCGACGGTGGCTACGAGCAGCAGCGGCACGAACTTGAGGACGGTGGAGACGACCTGGACCGCGCCGACCCAGCGGGTGCCGGCGAAGTTCGCGGCGGCCGGCAGCCACAGCGCCGCGAGCGCGACCAGCGCTTCCAGGGTGTGGTTGCCGTGGAGGGGTATCAGGACGTCGACGTAGCCGACGACCGCGACCGCGAGCGCGGCGATGCTGACCCAGCACATCGTCCAGTACGACCATGCCGACAGGAAGCCCGCGAAGGGCCCGAAGGCATCCCGCGGGTACACGTACAGACCGCCGGTGACCGGGCTGCGCCGGGCCAGCTTGCCGAAGAGCAGCGCGAGCAGCACCGCGCCGGCCGACAGGACGACGAAGGCGACCAGGCTGACACCGCCGTACGGCGCCACGGTGGCGGGCAGCGCGAAGATGCCGCCGCCGATGATGTTGCCCATGACGAGGGCGGTGGCGGCGGCCGGGCCGAAGGTGCGGCGGCGCGAGGTGGCGGCAGCCTGTTCGGCCGGTTCCGGCTCGGTGGTCTCGGTGGGGCTGGGGGCGGTCATGGCGGATCCCTGGGGAAAGGGGGCGGGGAGGGCGTGATCGTAACCCGGCATTCCACATGCTGGGCAATCTGTTCATGTACTGGACACACGCGGCTGTCCCGCGGCCCCGTCGACTAGCGTCGTGACATGACCAGCGACACGCCTTCTTCTCTCTCCGCAGCCCTCGCCGCCGGGACGGTCGTCCTCGACGGCGGCCTGTCCAACCAGCTCGAGTCCGCCGGGCACGACCTGAGCGACGAACTGTGGTCGGCCCGGCTGCTCGCCGAGCGGCCCGAGGCGATCGCCGAGGCGCATCTCGCCTACTACCTGGCGGGCGCGGACGTGGCGATCACCTCCAGCTACCAGGCGACCTTCGAAGGCTTCGCGAAACGCGGGATCGAGCGGGAGCGGGCGGCCGAACTCCTCGGCCTGAGCGTCGGGCTGGGCCGCGACGCGGCGGCGCAGGCGCGGGCGAAGGGTGTCACCCGGCCGCTGTGGGTGGCGGCCTCGGTCGGGCCGTACGGCGCGATGCTCGCGGACGGCTCCGAGTACCGCGGCCGGTACGGGCTCAGCGTGGCCGAGCTCGAGGCCTTCCACCGGCCCCGCCTGGAGGTGCTGGCCGCCGCCGGTCCGGACGTCCTCGCCCTGGAGACGGTGCCCGACGCCGAGGAGGCCGAGGCGCTGCTGCGGGCGGTACGGGGACTCGGGGTGCCGGCCTGGCTGTCGTACAGCGTCGCGGGCGACCGCACGCGCGCCGGCCAGCCCCTCGACGAGGCGTTCGCCGTGGCCGCCGACGCGGACGAGGTCATCGCCGTCGGCGTGAACTGCTGCGTCCCCGAAGATGTCGGCAACGCCGTCGAGACCGCCGCCCGCGTCACCGGCAAGCCGGTCGTCGTCTACCCCAACAGCGGCGAAGCCTGGGACGCCGGGGCCCGGGCGTGGAAGGGCCGTTCCTCGTTCGCGCCCGAGGAGGTGCGGGGCTGGCGGGAGTCCGGGGCCGGGCTGATCGGCGGGTGCTGCCGGGTGGGGCCGCGGGCGATCGCCTCCATCGCGGGGACGCTTGCGCAGGCATGAGTCGCTGCCGAGGTGTGGTCGCTGACGGGGGGTGAGCCCGGTCCCTCGTTTCCCCTCGTCCCTGTCCCCCACCGCTGCTAGCCTCCGCATCGGGAACCGGTTTCCCTCCGTGTTGCCACTGCTCCCGAGGGGTGGGCGACGCGGCCGGGGAGAGGGACGAGGCAGCGATGACGATAAAGAACGCCGACGTGGGGCGGAGCACGATCCGGGACGTGGCGACTCGTGCGGGGGTGTCCGCGTCGACCGTGTCGCGGGTGCTCGGCGGCGTGTACCCGGTGAGCTCGGCGACCCGCACCCGGGTGATGCGGGCGGTCCGTGAGCTGGACTACGTCGCCGACGCGCGCGCCAAGGCGGTGGCGGGCGTCGGCACGCCCACGCTGGCGTTCGTCCTGGAGGACATCACCGGACCGTCGTTCGCGCTGATGGCGCACGGCGTGGAGCGTGAGGCGACCCGGCTCGGGCACCTCTGCCTGGTGTGCAGCACGGAGGGGGACGTCCGGCACGAGCTGGAGTTCGTCGAGATGATGCGGGCCCAGCGGGCCGCCGCCGTGATCCTGGTGGGCGGCGCCGCCGACACCGCCGAGTACCGCGAGCGCACCCGCCGGATGGCCGACTCGCTGGCGTCGGCCGGCTCCCGCCTGGTGCTGTGCGGCCGCCCGCCGCTCGGTCCCGGGGCACCGGTGACGGTCATCGAGTACGACAACGAGGGCGGCGCCTACGCCCTGGTCGCCCACGTCCTCGCCCAGGGGCACCGGCGCGTGCTGTTCCTCGGCGGCAAACCGGACCACACCACCGCGCAGGGCCGCGAGCGCGGCTATCTGGCCGCCCACCGCGCCCGCGGTGTGGAAGCCGACCCCGCGCTGCTGCTGCACGGCGACTTCACCCGCGACGCGGGCCACCGGCTGATGCGCGAGGCCCTGAAGGACGGGCTGGAGTTCACGGCCGTGGTCGCCGCCACCGACATGGTCGCCGCCGGCGCGCTGACCGCGCTGCGCGAGGCGGGCCTGGACGTGCCGGGCGACGTCTCGCTGGCCGGCTACGACGACATCCCGTTCGCCCGCGACCTGCACCCCGCGCTCACGACGGTCCACGTCCCCTACGAGGAGCTGGGCCGCCTCGCCGTCCGCACGGTCCTGGGCCGCACCCCCGGGGCCCCGGACGAGCATCTGCTCCTCGGCACGCACGTGGTGATGCGCGACTCGGTGAGGGCCGCGACGGCAACCGGTTCCTGAGCCGTTTCCGCCCCTGGCCGCCGGTCAGGGGCGGCGCACCGACCCGGGCAGCCGCAGCCGCCGTACCACCGACCGCAGTTCCGCGCCGCGCGCCGCCGTCGTACCGCGCGCGGCCGCGATCCGCGCGGGCAGACCGGCCTCGCCGGGCAGCGGCCCCTCCCCCGGCTCCTCCGGCCGGCCATCGGCGGCCGCCCGCGCCTGCGCGTCCGCCGTCCACACCGCGAACTCCCCGTCCCGCGGGCCGTACGCCGTGCGCGGCTCCCCGTCGCCGAAGATCCGCACCGGGTGGGAGGCGTCCCAGCTCTGCCAGCCGGGGTCGCCCTCGGCGGCGAACCGCACCCACGCCCCGTGCATCGCGTCGGCCAGTTCCCGCGGGGTGCCCCAGCCGGCGAGCTTGGCGGAGTCGGGGAGCTCGCCGGTGTCGAAGACGAAGCCGAGTTCGAGGGCGTGGCAGGCGCCGAGACCCGGGAGGTTGGAGGGCCAGGCGAACTCGTAGACGTACGACGATCCGGGGCGGGCGTCGGCGAGGCGGTGCAGCGGGCGGCGGAGCAGGTGGTCGGTGACCATCTGCCCGACGATCTCGGCGGTGCCCGCCTGCGGGTGCAGGGCGCGGTAGCCGCGGGGCACGTCGTGGCCGCAGTGGCAGCGGGCCATGGCGCCGGCCAGCGCGACCGCGCCGAGCCGGTCGACGCGTTCCAGGAGCCCGCCGGGCACCAGCCACAGCCGGTACTCGTCGCGGGTCCAGCCCGTCATCAGGTCGACGCCCGCCGCCACGTCACCGTCGATGAGCGCCTCCAGCGGGTCGCGCGGCACGAGGTCGCCGTCGACGACGATCCCGAAGGCGGGGCCGCCGAGCACGGGGCTGCTGAGTCTGCCCACCTCCGCCTGGGTGCGCAGCAGCAGGTCGCGGTCGACCTCGGCGAAGGCCGCGGCGGTGGCGGGGATCTTCAGCCGGGTCGCCATCCGGCGCACCATCCGCCGCACCTTGTCCCGGTCGCTCGCCTCGGGCGGCCCGCTCTGCAGGATCGCGCGCCGGAACAGGCCCTGGGCCTGCGGTGCGGCCAGCAGGGCGCCGGCGCTGATCGCCCCGGCGGACTGGCCGGCCAGGGTCACCCGGCCGGGATCGCCGCCGAAGGCCGCGGCCGACTCGCGCACCCACCGCAGTGCGGCGAGCTGGTCGCGCAGGCCGGCGTTGGCGGGGGCGTCCGGGAAGAGGCCGTAGCCCTCGACGCCGAGCCGGTAGTTCACGGAGACGAAGACGACTCCGTCGCGGGCGAAGGTGTGCCCGTCGTACACGGGGACGGCCGACGAACCCCGGGTGAGGGCGCCGCCGTGCAGCCACACGACGACCGGGAGCCGGGCACCGGGGCCCGGCTCCGGCGTCCAGACGTTCAGGTTGAGACAGTCGTCGCCGGGCACGACCGGGTCGGACAGGTACCGCGCGAAGGCCTCCGAGTACGGCGGCTTCGGCGCCGTCGGCCCGAAGGCGCCCGCATCGCGCACGCCCTCCCAGGCTTCGGGCGGCTCGGGGGGCCTGAACCGGCGCGGTCCGACCGGCGGGGCCGCGTACGGGATGCCACGGAACACCGCGACACCCCGTTCGTACCGGCCGCGCACGGCCCCGTACGGCGTCCTGACCACCGGATCCCGGTTCGTCCGGCCCGCCTCGTCCGCCTGGTCTGCCGCCGTCATGCGCCCACCAGCCTCCCGCGCCACGCTCGTGCACCTCACTCGTGCACCGTGAAGAACACAGCACCCCATGGTGGCCCGGTATTCCGGCGCACGAGCGCGGCTTTGCGGCTATTTGGCGTACATCAGCGTGCCGAAGCCGAGCTGGTCGAAGCCGCCGCTGGTGGTGCCGTAGTCACCTCCCCCGCCTTCGGGGGCGACGGAGAAGCACATCTGGGAGATGTACTTGTCGTCCAGGCCGACGCGCCGGTTGTAGTGGTAGTGGAGCATGGCCCACACCGGGCGCACCTGGCCGCGGGAGGCCGAGGAGACGACCGTCTGCGACTGCTGGGCGCAGCTCTGGCCGGTGCCCCAGGTGTAGGTGGTGAAGGGCACGTCGTTGCCGAGGTTGTACTTGGCGACGTACTGGGCGCCCTTCATGAAGCGGCGGCCGTCGTACGAGTACAGGTCCTCGCCCTGGTTCCACGCCATCTCGCAGATGGCGCCCATCTGGCCCATGCCCATGACGGTGTGACCCTGGTCGCGGCCGGACTCCTGCCACTGGCCCAGCGCGTAGCCGTCCGCGTCGGTGTACAGGTAGGGCACGGCGTGGGCGAGGGAGCCGTTGCCCGCGCCGGACTTGAAGTACGTGACGGCCTGGTCGTACTTGGCGCCGTCGTCGTTGAGGATCCCGATGGCCAGGACGGAGGCCATGTTGCACAGGTCCCAGTTGGCCCAGTAGTTGGTGATGCAGGCGTCGTTGTGGCCGGTCAGGAACTGGTTGTTGAGCGGGTAGAAGACCCTGACCATCATCTGCTGGAAGCGGGCGAGGTCGAACGCCGGGTAGTCCCGCATGAGTTCGGCCGCGTTGGCGAACTGCCAGCCGTAGATCCCGGCGGCGAGGAACCGGTCGGCGTTGCCGGTGACGGTCGTCAGGGTCGTCGCCCAGGCGTTGAGGATCCTGGCGGCGCACTGCGCGTTGGCCTCGGTGCCGCCGACCCTCCAGCGCAGGGCGTTCTGGTAGGCGGCGGCGATGTCGTTGAAGAGGAGGCCGTAGTTCTCGCCGGTGCCTCCGCGGATGACCGTCGCCGTCGCCCGGGGGGTCCAGGTCGACTGGGAGTGGGAGTTGGCGGTCAGCCTGTTCCAGCCGGACAGCCAGGGATCGTCGCCCGCGGCGACCCTGACCTTGGCGCGGTTGATGTCGCCGGCGTTGTGCAGCATGCCGGGGTGGGTGAAGGCCGCGGGCGCCGCGTTCGCCGTGGTGGTGGCGAACGCGGAGCCCAGGGCGAGGGCGGCGGTGAGACCGCCGGCGGTCCTGAACAGACCGCGGCGGCTCGGCTCGGTGTGCGGAAGGTGCCGGTGGGGGGATGTGCGGCTCATCGCTGTGCGTCTCCAATCCGTGGGGGGATCTAGAGGGGCGTGATGCTCACCCCTTGGAACTGCGCTGTGCCGAGGGCGAGCGGGCTGCGGGAGCAGACCACGAGACCCACGTGGTAGGGGGCGTCACCGAAGCCGGGGACCTCGCCGGAGGCGAGGGCGGTCCAGGTGGCGCCGTCATCGGTGGAGACGGCCGCGGTGAAGGCGGTCCCGGTGCGCTTCAGCCGCAGCAGCAGGGGGAGCTGAAGGGGGGCGACGGTGCCGGAGAAGGCGGAGGCGCCCGCAACCGTCTTGCGGAGCATGAGCTGTGCGGTGGTCCCGCCGGTGACGATCGCCCCGGCCGCCTGGTCGAACGGCGACAGCGACTTGGCCATCAGCAGCCCGACCCGGTCGGCGGTGGCTCCGGTACGGGAGACCAGCCGGGCGGTGACCTCGCAGTCGCCGGTGACCGGCCGCCGCACGAACTGCCCGGTCATGCCCTGGTTGTTGACGGTGAGGTCGGTTCCCGCGCCCCGCACCACGAAGGTCCCGTCCTCGTGGGCGGTGCTGCCGGGGGTACGGACCGCGACCACGCCCAGCGTCCCGAAGGCGCGGTCGTCGAGGACCACGTCTCCGAGGTCGCCGTACGTCCAGGGGTCGGGCGGGGGTGTGCCGACCGTGAGGGTGAGGGTGCCGGTGCCGTCCCCGGCCGCGTTGCCCACACCGGTCGTGACGGTGAACTCGCCGGTCACGGTGGGGGTTCCGGAGATCAGGCCGGTGCGCCTGTCGATGCGCAGGCCGTCGGGCAGGCCGCTCGCGGCGAACCGGACGGGCTCGTGCGAGCCGCGCAGCAGATACCGGAAGGCGTCTCCTTTGTTGGCGAACGCCGTTGCGGCGGAGGTTACTTGGGGCACGGTGGGTGCCGGCATGCGCGCGGCGGCGGAGGCCGACAGCGGACCGCGGCCGGCGGCGTTGGTCTTCGCGACGGCGTAGTGGTACGTCGTCCCGGGCGTGCCGGTCGCGTCCGCGTACCGGATGCGGGTGCCGGACCCGACCGGGCCGATGCCGGTCGCGAGGGTCACGTAGGGGCCGTCGGCGTCGGTGGCGCGCAGCACCTTGTAGCGGGCGGAGAGGTCGGGGTCGGTCCAGGCGAGCCGGACGGCGTCGGCTCCGGGGGCGGCCCGCAGGTCGTCGGCCGCGCGGGCCGGCCGGGGCACGGACCACACCTCGCCCGACGTGGAGGTCACGCTGACGTTGTCGAAGGCGCCGGTGCCGGTGTCGGCGTATTCCTCGTCGACGCCGAGGCAGGAGGTGAGGACGAGGCCGGCGTATGCGGTATGCGGCATACCGTCGACCTGGGTGCGGCCGACTTCTGTCCACCGTATGCCGTCCGGCGAGATCGCTCCGGTACACCACCGGCCCTTGCGGGTCACGCGCACCCAGTAGGGCGCGCGCAGCCGGTATCCGTCGCCGGCGCCCTCCACGTACGGCGCCTCCAGCGGGGTCGCCGACCGGGGCAGGGAGCCGAGGCCGGAGATCGGGAAGGCGGCGGACGTGGTGATCGTCTGCTGCTGGGAGGGCGGTACGGGGGTACTGCCGGTTCCGGAGACGCCGGCCCCGGCGGACGGGCGTACGCTCCACACTCCGCTCCAGGTGTGCAGCGGCAGCCCCTGGATGAGCATGGCGGCGTGCGCCGCGTCCGCGTCGAGGGAGGCCCGGAGGCTGACGCCGATCTTGGAGTACTGCGAGCTGAGCGGCCACACGATCCGCGCGGTGACCGTGCCGTCACCGGGCAGCGGCAGATGGACGGAGCGGTAGGTGTCGGCGGTGCCGGACGCCTCCAGTACGAACCGCTCGCCGTCGAAGGCGGCGGAGCCGGGGATCCTCACCTTGCCGACGTCCTGCGTCGACCAGGGCTCGGGGAGCCCGGCGGTGACGGCGACGGGAGCCGAATCCCCACTGACGCCCAGGGAGTTGGCGGCCGTGACGGTGTAGCAGTACGTCCGTCCCGGGCGCACCGCGCTGTCCGTGTACGCCGGCTTGTCGACGCCGGTGGCGATCTCCTCGTACGGGCCCTTGGGGACGGTCGCCCGGCGGACGGTGTACGTGGTCGCCCCCCTGGACGGCAGCCAGTTGACGGTGACGGACCCGGCGTCGCCGACCGCGGTGACGCCCGCCGGTGCCGTGGGCGCGGCAGGCGCGGGGGCCGTCGCGCCGGCGTAGGCGAAGGTGCCCCAGCTCGGCAGGTCGTCGTTGCCGCCCTCGACGAAGCGGGCGCCGCCGGTGCCGCGGAAGACCGCCGACCTGGTGTACGGGGCGTCGAGGCCGCGGATGCCGGCGTAGTGGGCGTACGCCATCTCGTAGATCGGGGGCAGGTTGCCGCGGCCGATCGCCGAGACGGTCTTCTTGACGTACTTGCCGGTGCGGTCGAGGTCGGGGACGAAGGGGACGTCGCCGCCGAGGTTGTAGCGGGCGGCGTACTCGAAGTTGGCGAGGATGCGGTGGTCGTCGTACCCCCACAGGTCGACGCCCTGGTTCCAGGCGACCTGGGCGAGGTCACCGGTCAGGCCGGCCGCGAGCTGTTCGTGGCCCTGGTCGCGGCCGCTCTCCTGGCCCTGGCCGGCGTCGGTGACGACGCGGTGGCCGATGCTGCCGTTGCCCGCGCCGGCCGCGGCGAAGCGCAGGGCGTCCTCGAAGAGGGTGGGCTCCTCGCAGAACACGCCGATGGCCAGAATGGTCTGAACGGCCGTCAGGTCCCAGTTGCCGTTGGCGTACAGCATGTATCCCGACACGGCCGGATACCAGACGTCCAGGAAGGACCGCTCGCAGCGGGCGATGTCCTCGTCCGCCCAGCCGTCGTAGCCGGTGTGCCGCAGCAGCTCTGCCGCGTTGACGAACTTGAAGGCCTGGAGGCCCGCGCCCAGTGGTCCGTCGGCGCCCGTGACCATGGTCAGGGAGGCCGACCAGGCATTGAGGATGTCGCGGGCCTTGTCGGCGTGGGCGCGGTTGCCGGTGGCGCACCACATCAGGGCGTTCTGGTAGGCGGCGGCCGAGTCGGCGACGGCCTGGTTCTGGAAGTTGGTGGGGCCACGGCCCCAGGAGGTGATCTGGCCGGTGTTCTGGACGGTGTAGGTGGACTTCGAGCGGGCGTGGGCGGCGAGGGCGAGGTAGCCGTCGTGGACCGGGGCTTCCTTGGCGGCGACGGCGGCCTTGATACGCGATATGTCGTCGACTGTATGCAGCAGGCCGGGGTGGGTGAATTGTATGCGACGGGTCTGGTGGCCGGCCGCCCGGGCGGTGGCGGGCGCGAGCAGTCCGCTCGCACCCGCCACCAGCAGCAGGGCAGCCGTGCCGCCGAGGAAACCCCGGCGGCTCGGTCCGTGGTTCATCATGCGGCGGCCGCCTCGGCGGTGGTGAGGAACTTGAGGTTCGTCACGTGCTCGTTGACGAACATGGGCACGCCGTCCGAGGCCAGATACCACTTCGGCTTGCCCGTGCTGTCGGCGATCACCTTGCCGTTGACGCGGAGGTTCTCGAAGGTGACGTCCTTGATCGCATGCTCCGCGTCGAGGCCGGCGATGATCGAGAGGTCGGCGTTCTCGCCGTTGTAGCTGAGGTCCTTGATGTAGACGGACTCGATGCCACGGCCTGCCGAGGTGTTGTACTTCGGGTTGTACTCGACCCGCATGTGGATGAGCTGGCCCCAGCGGAAGTCCTCCACGCGGATGTTGTCGAACCTGACGTCCCGGACGACGTTGCTGTCGCCGACCATGAAGGCGATGGCGCCCTGGTAGGTCACCTGCGGCTCGCGGTGGTCGAGGATGTCGATGTTCTCGTAGCGCAGGTTCTCCAGCACCTCGGGGGTGTCGGTGTTGCCGTGCACACCGATGTTGATCGGGTGGGCGACGTCGGCCCAGAGCGAGCAGTTCCTGACGGTGATGTTGCGGGTGTCGCCGTAGAAGTCCCAGCGGTGGGTGTAGAGGGCGACGCAGTCGTCGGAGGTACGCAGGAAGCAGCCGTCGATCGTGACGTTCTCGGAGCAGTAGAGCTGGATGCCGTCACCCCAGCCCTGGTGGCTGAAGGCGCGCAGATTCCTGATGGTGAGGTTCTTGGACTCGGCGACCCTGATGTTCTCGTACCGGGGGTTGAGGATCGTGACGCCGTCGATCGTGACGTTCTCGCACTTGCGGACGAAGACCGCGCCGCCGGTCGCGTCGTAGACCACGCCGCGGCCGATCAGCCGGGAGTTCTCCACGCCCTCGAAGATCACACTGGAGGTGAGGACGGCACCCGGGGCCAGGTAGACGGTGGTGCCGCTGGGCACCTTCAGGGTTCTGTCGGGGTGGGTGTGCAGACCGGGCCCGAAGTACATGACCTTCTTGTCGCCCTCGGCGGGCACGTCCTGCTCGATCGGGTTCGCGAACAGGTGCAGACAGTCGAAGATCTTGTCGTCGATCTGCACGACGAGGTTGCGGGGCCGGTCCAGGGTGAAGCGCGCGGTGCTGCCGAGCACCTCCGGCTTGATGCCGTACGAGTCCGGGCGGATGCGGACCTTCTCGCCGCCGCCCGGGTTGTACGTGACCTCCACCTCGACCGTGCCGGAGAAGTCGAAGGCGGCCCAGGAGGAGCTCTGGGCCCTGTTGCTTCCGGTGTTCGCGTCGATCAGTGCGAGCTTGGCCAGGTAGACACCGAGCTTCTGCCAGGTGCCGCCGAGCGGCCGGACCTTGACGGTGAAGGAGTTGTTGACAGGCACCTTCGGAAGCGTCGGGTGGATGACCACACTGTCGCCGGTGGTGCCGGTCTCATCCGCCGCGGCGGCCTGCGCGGTGCCCGCGATGCTGCCGGCCAGGCCGGCGGCAGCGATGACACCGGCGGCCTGGAGGGTGGTCCGGCGTGACAGGGGCGTGTTCATGCGTAACTCCTTGCAAGAGGTTCGAGTAAGAGGGGCTACTTCAGTCCGGTCGTGGACATCCCGGCCACGAATCCGCGCTGGGCGACGAGGAAGATCAGCAGAATCGGCACGACGTACATCACGGAGGCCGCGGCCTGGAGGTTGGTGACCGGGGTGCCCGCCGAGGTGACATACGTCGACATGACGGCGACCGCGAGCGTGGACCTGTCGGTCGACAGCAGGAGTTGGGGCGCGATGTAGTCGCCCCAGGACCAGGTGAAGGCGATCACGAAGCTCGCGGACAGCACCGGCCAGGACTGCGGCAGGAAGATCCGCCAGAAGATGGTGGCGTAGCCGCAGCCGTCGATGATCGCGGCCTCCTCCAGCTCGCGGGGCAGTCCCGCGAAGAACTGCCGGAAGAGGAAGACGAGATACGGGGCGGCGGCCAGGCCCCACAGCACCCACGGCCAGTAGGTGTCGACCATGCCGAGCCTGGCGAAGATCAGGTAGGTCGGCAGCAGCGTGATGAGCTGCGGCAGCATCATCGAGCCGAGCAGGATGCCGAACAGCGTCTTCTTGCCGGGCGCGTCCAGGCGGGCGAAGCCGAAGCCGACCCAGGCCGAGCTGAGGGTGACGAGCGTGGCGTACATCGTGGCGATGATCAGGGAGTTGCGGGCGTAGCCGAGAAAGTCGATCAGGTTGAAGGCGTCGGCGAAGTTGTGCCACTGGAAGTCGGTGGGCAGCCAGTGAACGGGCGAAGCGGCCAGTTCGGCCGGGGACTTCAGGCCGGTGAGGACGAGCCAGCCGACCGGGCCGAGGAACAGTCCGGTGAGAGCGACGAGCACGGTGTAGAGGACGAGGCGGTTCACGCGCACCCGTACCCGGGGCGTGGACGCCGGGGGCTGCACGGGCAGGCTGGTGGCTGTCACTTCTTCGCCTCCGGGTCGACGTTGTAGAACACCACGCCGGACGTGAACTTGAAGATGAGTCCGGTCACGATGAGGATCAGCACGAAGAGCACCCACAGCAGTGCGGAGGCGTAGCCGTAGCGGCCCAGCGCGAAGTACTGGCCGAACACGTGCATCATGTAGAGGTAGTTCGACTGCGGCAGCGCGGTGACGCCCGCCGTCGTGCCGTCCGGTGTCAGCAGCAGCGGCATGATGGTCTGCACCGAGGCGATCACGCCGGTCACCGTCTGGAAGAGCAGCACCGGCGACAGCAGCGGCACGGTGATGCTGCGGAAGGTCCGCCAGGCACTCGCCCCGTCGATGCGGGCCGCCTCGCGGAGCTCGCGGGGCACGTCCTGGAGACCGGCCAGCGAGATGATCATGATGTTTCCGGCGGCCCACAGCACGCTCATCAAAAGCACGTAGCGGGCGTACGGGTCGGCCAGCCAGCCGAGCGCGTCGAACCCGAAGAGGGTCAGCACACCGTTGGCGGCACCGGAGTTCTGGTCGAAGACCGCCTTGAAGGCGAGACCCACACCCACCGGCGGCACCACCGCCGGCAGATACAGCAGGGTGCGGAACAGACCGCGCGCCTTCAGCGGCCGGTTGACCAGGACGGCGAGCCCGAGCCCGGCGATGATCGACAGCGGCACCGAGGTCACCGCGAACAGACCCGTACGGCCCAGCGAGTCCCAGGTCCGGGAGTCGGCGAGCAGTTCGCCGTAGTTGCCGAGGCCGACGTACTTCCAGTGGGGCGAGATGCCGTCGAACGTGGTGAAGCTCAGCCACAGCGCGTACGCCATCGGGACGATGGTCAGCAGCAGGAAGCCGACGATCCAGGGCGAGGTGAACATGTAGAACGCCCGGTGCCTGCGCGCGGTCATGGAGGTCCGCGGACGTTCCGCGGCCCGCGCCCGGTGCGCACCGGCGGTCGGGCGGGGCGGGTCCGTGACCGCGGATACCTGGTCGACCGTCATTCCACTTGCTCCTTACCGCGCTTCAGCTGCTCGTTCATGACCGAGTTGAGGCGGCCCGCCAGGGTGTCGACCGGCATCCGGCCGTTCATCGCGGCCGGGGCGACCTGGTTGAAGAGGGCGTAGAGCGCGTCCGCCGTGGCGTAGGGCGTGAACGCGATCACCGAGAAGTGCTCCAGCTCGGCGTTCTGCACCTGAAGCTCCCGCTTCTGGTAGTCCTCCTGGGCCGGCATCAGCGGCCGCAGCGACTTCAGCGTGGGGATGCCCCAGCCGCCGGACGCACGGCCCTTGGCGGGCGCCTCACCGAAGAACCACTCGAAGACCCGCCAGGCGGCGTCCTTGTTCCGTGCCCTGCTCGGCATCCAGAAGCCGGTGCCGGCCTGGCACGGGCTGACCCGCGCGCCGCCCCGGAAGACGGGTGCGGGTGCGAGCCGGGAGACCCGCGCCAGCTTCTTGTCGGCGTTGATCAGACCGCCGAGCCAGTAGCCGCTGCCCGACATCGCCATCCGGTTCGCCTGGTAGGTGGGCCCGTCCCAGGCGTTGGGGTCGGGCTGGATGATGCTGGGGCCGACCTTCGTGCGGGCGTAGTCGATGTACCAGCCCAGTGCCTTGCGGGCCTCGGGGGTGGTGAAGTCGATCCGGGAGAAGTCGTCGCTGAAGAGGCTTCCGCCGGCGGCCGCCGTCAGGCTCGCCAGGAGATTGGTGGTGTTCACGCCGTTGTAGCTGCCGCCGAAGACGGTCGTCTGGCCGTTCCTGCGCCGGGTGAGCCGCTTGGCGGTGTCCAGCCACTCCTCGAACGTGACCGGCTCCAGCTCCGGCGGGTGGTCGACGCCCGCCTGGTCGAAGAGCGCGGTGTTGTACCAGAACATGGAGTCCTGCGAGAAGTCCTTCGCCATGCCGTAGCGCGGGCCCTTGCCCTGGGAGCGGCCGTCGTAGCGCCACAGGTCGTTGACCGGATCGAGATCGTCGAGCCTGAGCACCGTGCTCCTGGCGAAGTACGGGTCCAGGTCCTCCATCACGTCCCGCGCCGCGAAGTACGGCGCGTCCGTTGCACCGACACCGCGCACCAGGTCGGGCGGATCGCCGTTGGTCATCATCCCGATCAGCTTGGTGAGGTCGTACCGCACCGTGACGATCTTGATGCCGAGGTCCTTCTGGGCCTGCTTGATCAGGTCCGGGGAGATGTCGTCGGCCTTGGCCATCACCGTGACGGTCTCGCCCGGGCCGCTGACGCCGGTGGACACCTGGAGGGCGCAGCCGCCGAGCACCGCCGCGCCGGCCGTGGCTCCGCCTGCCGAGAGTGAGAGAAATCGGCGGCGGCTCAGGGGGGCACCGGCATGTGGGCGCATGAACGCACCACCTCCTGCTCTGTCCGTTCGGATTCGGCCAGGGATCGGCCGGGATTCGGTCGGGGATCGGCCGGGATTCGGTCGGGGATCGGCCGGGATTCGGTCGGGGATCGGCCGGGATTCGGTCGGGGATCGGGGATCGGCCGGGATCCGGTCGGGGGTCGGTCGGGTGTCGGTCGGGGAGCTGCCGGGATTCTTCGGGGAACAGCCGGGGACCGACCGGGGCCCATGAAGAGATCGCGGTAACCGTTTAGGCAACCGGTTGTCCGACGCTGGGGCAGAGCTTCTTACTGTCCGGAAACGACGTCAAGAGTCCTGACGAACTTTCGAAAAGACTGAGTAACCTCGACGTCACGGCCGACCGGTCGAACTTTTCCGGTGGAACGCGGCCTGATCTGCGAAGGCGATCGGGAACCGGAGGGACTTTTCGGCGCCGGCGACTTGGGAACCGGTTGCCCAACGGATGAGGCGAGAAGTTCCCCTATGCGGACGTCCGGCACCCGGCAGGGGCACCCCGAGGGCGCCGCACAGGGTCCGCACACAGCCCGCGGGATGCGCACGGGCGCAGTAAGCGATTTCGCGCCATCCCAGGATGCCCGGCCCGGACATGTCGGCCAAGACCGTCCCCGCCACACCGTCCTGCCGATTGACCGCCCGTCACTGCCAGATCTACGGTAGAAGACGCTTTCAGAAAATGTTTCCAGCGTGCGTCAGGAGAGACATGCCCAGCCCGCAGCCACCCAGGGCCGTGTTCGCGATGGATCCGGTACACCTCCCCCTGCTGTTCCCCCCGCCGCTCACGGCACGGCTGACGCAGGCCGCCGGCCTCGACCCCGCGCTCGTCGTGCGCGACTTCACCGACCCTGCCTCGGCAGACGCCCTGGCCCACGCCGAAGTACTGATCACCGGCTGGGGCTGCCCCCGCCTCGACGCCGACGTCCTCGCCGCCGCACCCCGGCTGCACACAGTCCTGCACGCCGCCGGCTCGGTCCGCTCCCTGGTCGGCGACGCCCTCTGGGAACGCGGCATCACCGTCTCCAGCGCCGTGACCGCGAACGCCCTGCCCGTCGCCGAGTACACCCTCTCGATGATCCTGCTCGCCGGGAAGGACACCTTCACCCACCGCGAACGCTTCCGCGCCACCCACACCCACCCGACCCACACCGAGACCGCCCACACCGGCAACGTCGGCCGCCGCATCGGCGTCATCGGCGCCTCCCGGGTCGGCCGCCGACTCCTCGAACTGCTCCGGCCCTTCGACTTCTCGGTCCTACTCCACGACCCCTACGTCAGCACCGCCGAAGCCGCCGCTCTCGGCGCCGAACTGCTGTCCCTCGAGGACCTGCTCAGGCACAGCGACATCGTGTCCCTGCACGCCCCGGACATCCCCGAGACCTACCGCATGCTCGACGCCGGCCGACTCGCCCTGATCAGGGACGGCGGCACCCTCATCAACACCTCCCGCGGCGCACTCGTCGACCCCGACGCGCTCACCGACGAGCTGGTCTCCGGCCGCCTGCACGCCATCCTCGACGTCACCGAACCCGAACCCCTGCCCGCCGGCTCCCCCCTCTACCGGCTGCCCAACGTCTTCCTCACCCCGCACATCGCCGGCTCACTCGGCAACGAGCTGGAAAGGCTGGGGCGCATCGTCGCGGAGGAGCTGGAGCGGCTGATGGCGGGGACACCCCTCACCCACGAAGTGCGGCACTCGGACCTGACCCGGGTCGCGTGACTGGGCTGGATGGCTCAGTGGCCCACGGAGCGCCGTGCTGGATGGCTCAGTCGCCTACGGAGCGCGGTGCTGGATGGCTCAGTCACCTACGGAGCGCGGTGCTGGATGGCTCAGTCGCCTACGGAGCGCCCAAGCCGGTGTCGAGACCTCGACCGTGCTCAGCCCTTCGGGCCTCCGCGCGCTCGAGGTCTCGACACCGGCGCGCCCCTTCGGCTCCCTCGCGGCCGACGCGTCGGACCAGTGCCCTTGGTGGGCTCTTGCCCTTCGCCGGTCACCCGCCGTCACTGCCGGCCCTGCCGGCCTTGCCGACCCTGTTAGCCCTGTTAGCCCTGCCGGACAGGCGGACAGCCGAACCGATCTCCTGGACCGCCCGGCGGGAACACGACTCCCGGCATCCGGCCGGCATCCGGCGCAAGCGGCCCGCACACCGAGCGGAACCCGGCTCCCGGCACCGGCGAAAACCGGCTCCGCACACCTCGCAGAAACCATGGGATACGGTTTCCGCACCGGCGTCGAGCCGGTCCCCCGACCCTCCGCCCGGAACCGGGCATACGGTTCTCCGGCGCAGCAGTCGCAACGATGAAGGAGCCGCAACGGTGAGTCAGCGCAAGGCGGCCGGTGACGCCGGACGGGCCACCATTCGCGATGTCGCGGAGCAGGCGGGCGTCTCCGTCGCGAGCGTGTCGCGCGTGCTGTCGGGCAACTACCCGGTCTCGGAGGAGCTGCGCCGCCGCGTGATGAAGGTGGTCGGCGACCTGGACTACGTCACCAACGCGCACGCCCGCTCCCTCGCCGGGGGCGGTACGCCGACGGTCGCGATCCTCATCAACAACATCACCGGCGCCGCCTTCGCCCACGTGGCCAAGGGCGTCGAGGGCGCCGCCGCCCTGCGCGGCTGGCTGTCCCTGGTGGGCACCACCGGCGACGATCCCGAGCGGGAACTCGCGCTGGTCAACCTCATGCGCCAGCAGGGCGTCGCCGCGGTGGTCCTGCTCGGCGGGGCCTACGACTACGACGAGTACCAGCTGCGCATGGCCCGCTTCGCCCGCTCCCTGGACGCGGCCGGCTCGCATCTGGTCCTGGTGGGCAGGCCGCCCCTGGAGGGCGACGTGCCGGCCACGACCGTCGACTACGACAACGAGGGCGGCGCCTATGCCATGGCCAGCCATCTGCTCTCGGCCGGCCACCGCAGGGTCCTGGTGCTGCCGGGGCACGCCGAACTCACCACCGCGCAGGGCCGGTTGAGGGGCGCGCAGCGTGCCTTCGAGGCGTACGGCGTGGCGTTCGACCCGGACATGGTGCGGCACGGGCCGTACGACTACGAGCACGGGTACGAGGCTGTCGAGGACAGTCTGCGTGACGGGCTCGACTTCACCGCGGTGCTGGCCGGGACGGACGTGGTCGCCGCGGGTGCGATGCAGGCGCTGCGCGCGGCCGGTCTCAGGGTGCCCGAGGACGTCTCGATCGTCGGCTACGACGACATCCCGCTGGCGTCCCAGCTCACCCCTCAGCTCACCACCGTGCACGTGCCGTACGAGGAGATGGGCCGGGTCGCCCTGCGCGCGGTCGCCGACCGGCGTGAGGGTGGTGGAGGCCGCCGCAAGGGCAGCGACGGCGACCATCTGGTGCTGGGCACCCATGTCGTCGTACGGAACTCGGTGCTGCCGCCTGCCCGGCGCCCGTAACTCGACTCCCTCAGATCTGCTCGGCAGATCGTTTCGTAAACGTTTTCCGGAAGTTTTTGGCAGAGGTCCGGGGGCGTGGGGGGCGCGGGGCGCGCTCGGTCCGGATTCCGGATGAAGGTTCCTGAGCTGTGGTTTTGTGAGGTCGGGCGCGTAACGCCGATGTGCACCGCACATCACGCCATGGACAAACCGGCGTAACAAATTGCCGCGCGCCTCTTGCTATCAGCAGGACCGCCGCCCTACCGTCCCAGCAACCGCTTACTACATCTTCCGCTTGGCCGACCCCCCGCAACCGCGAGCCGATGGTTTCCGGCCGCCGTTCCCGGCCCACATCGAGGCGCCGTTCTCTCCCTCTGAGTCGCCCTACTTTTCGAAGGAACACGGTCAGATGAACTTCACCAGCCCCCGGAGAAGGTTCGCCCGCGCAGCCGTGGCGGGACTCGCGTTGTCAGGTCTGCTTGCCGCGTGCGGCGGCTCCGGCTCCGGTGACGACGCCGAGTCGTCCGGTCCGGTCACCCTCCCCTTCTGGGGCTGGGCGAACGGCCAGGAGGCCGTCGTGAAGGCGTTCAACGCCTCACACAAGGACGTCCAGCTCAAGTACACCAAGGTCACCGACCAGCTGACCATGCAGAAGCAGCTGACCAACGCGGTCAAGGCCGGCAACGCGCCCTGCCTGCTGCAGAACACCGGCGAGTACGTCACGAGCTGGGTCTCGCAGGGCGCCCTCGCCGACATCACCGAGTACGTCGAGGCCGACAAGGACAAGTTCAACCCCGGCTCGTGGGCCGTCGGCCAGGTCCAGGGGAAGGTCTACGGCGTTCCCACCAGCTCGGCGCCCGCCTTCACCATCTACCGCACCGACGTCTTCCAGAAGTACGGCCTGAAAGCGCCCGCGACCTGGGACGACTTCATCGCCGCCGGCAAGGTGCTGAAGAAGCACGGCATAAAGATCACCAACTACGCCGGTGAGGACCCGAGCACCCTGGAGGTGCTCGCCATGCAGGCCGGGGCGCACTGGTACGCGATCGACGGCGGCTCCTGGAAGGTGGACTTCCAGGACGAGGGCACCCTGAAGGCCGCCAAGGTGATCCAGGAGATCGTCGACAACGACCTCAACTCCAAGCTCTCCTTCGCCGACTACGCGGCCGTGCAGCGCAACTACGACGAGGCCGGCACCGTGACGCGGCAGATCTCCACCTGGCAGATGTCCGGCATGGTGCAGAACTTCACCAAGTCCTTCGGCAAGTGGGCGCTGGCCCCCTGGCCGACGTTCACCGGCGAGGCGCCCAAGACTCCTGCCGGGACCAACCAGAGTGGCGGGCTGACGCTGGTGACCGAGCAGTGCGAGAACAAGGAACAGGCCGCTGAGGCGGCTCTGTGGATGTCCACCGACGCCGGTGCGGTCAAGACCATGGCGAGCCCGGAGACAGGCAGCGGTGTGATGCCCGCGGTGGCCGACAACAGCTCGTACGTCCCGGAGGCGATCCCCGAGAAGCTGCTGGGCAAGAACTACGGTCCGGCCCAGAAGGTCGTGACGGACAGCATGGGCACCATCACCGACGACTGGACCTTCGGCCCGAACTGGACCGCGATGTTCACGGAGATGCAGGACGAGTGGGCCGCGGTCGTCGCCAAGAAGCAGAAGGTCACCGATCTGCTCGCGCACATGCAGGAGTGGACGGTCAACGACCTGAAGCAGCGCGGCATCAGCGTCAAGGGCTGAGGCACACGACATGATTCGCTCGCAGCGCTGGAAGGGTGCCGCCTTCACGGTGCCCTTCCAGCTCGGCTTCGTCTTCCTCTACCTGCTCCCGATCGGTTACGCGGTCCACGAGTCGCTGTACCTGGAGAAGCAGTCCGGACTCGGTCTCGGCGGCTCGACCACGGAGTTCGTCGGGCTGGAGAACTACCAGCACGGCCTGACCGACCCGGCGTTCATGACCTCCATCCTGAGGGTGGTGCTGTTCGCCTGTGTCCAGATCCCGTTCATGCTGCTCGTGAGCCTGATGCTGGCGCTCTGCCTGGACGCGGTCACCTCGCGGGTGGCCGGCCGGTTCCGGATCCTGCTGCTGGTTCCGTACATGATCCCCGGCGTGGTCGCGGCCATCGTGTGGATCAACCTGTACAGCCCCGAGGTGGGTCCCCTGACACCGCTCGGCGAGCTGTTCGGTTTCGACTGGAACTTCTTCTCCCCCTCGATGGTGTGGCCGTCCATCGGCAACCTGCTGACCTGGCACGGCATCGGCTACAACATGGTGATCATCTACGCGGCGCTCCAGGGTGTGCCCCGCGAACTGTTCGAAGCCGCGCGGCTGGACGGCGCCTCGGAGCTGCGGATCGCGCTGAGCATCAAGATCCCGTTCGTGCGCGGCGCGCTCGTCCTGACCGCACTGCTGTCGATCATCCAGATGCTGCAGATCTTCAACGAGCCCGCGCTGTTCCGGAACGTGACTCCGCAGACGGTCAGCGACAGCTTCGCCCCGATCATGATCATCTACAACCAGGCGTTCAACGCCGGCAACTACCACTACGCCGCGGCCCTGTCCGTGCTGCTCGCCCTGTTCCTCGGCGTCGCGTCCTTCCTCTTCTACCGGCTGACCTCGAGGGAGGCGGACTGATGGCACTGACGGAAAACCGTAAGGAAAACGGCACGGAGACCGGCAGTGAGCCGCCCCGCACGCGCACCGTGCGGCGGCTCACCCGTCCGGACCCCGCGGCGCGCTCCCGGGGCGGCCAGCGCTTTCTCCTCGTCGGTCTGGCCCTGGCGAGCGCCTACAGCCTGTTCCCGGTGTACTGGCTGATCATCGCCGCGACCAAGGACCGTGTGGGGCTGTACCAGAGCAACGGGCTGTGGTTCTCCGACATGCACCTGTGGGACAACCTGCGCCAGGTGTTCACCTACGGGGACGGCATCTTCCTGCGCTGGACCGCCAACTCGTTCCTGTACGCGGGCGTCGGCTCCCTGGGCGGTACCCTCATCGCCCTCGCCACCGGCTACGGCCTGGCCCGCTTCGACTTTCCGGGCCGCAGTGCCGTGTTCGCGTGCGTCGTGGGCTCGTTCCTGATCCCGATCGCCCTGCTCACCCTGCCGCTGTACCTGCTGTTCTCGGAGATCGGCATGGTCGACACGCCCTGGGCGATGCTGATCCCCTGCCTGATCAACCCGTTCAGCGTGTACCTCGCCAAGGTGTACACCGAGGCCACGATCCCCTTCGAGCTCCTCGAGGCGGCCCGCATCGACGGCGCCGGTGAGCTGCGGATCTTCTTCAGCATCGTGCTGCGGATGATGACGACCGGAGGCGCGACGGTGTTCCTGCTGGCCTTCGTGAACACCTGGAACGCCTTCTTCCTGCCGTTGACGGTGCTGCGCGGCGAGGAGAACTGGACCCTCAACCTGGGTCTGTACAACTGGTCCGGCAAACGCGCGGAGTCCGGCGTCGACCTGACCAGCCTGGTGCTGACCGGAGCGCTGCTGTCCATCGTGCCGATGGCGATCATGATGGTCGCGATGCGCCGCTACTGGCGGTCGGGCGTGACGATGGGCGCCCTCAAGTGACCGCATAGCAGGGAGCCGTGAAGTGACCCGACTGCGCAATCCCGTCATCCGGGGTTTCGCCCCGGACCCGTCCCTGGTGCGGGTGGGCGACTGGTACTACGTGGCGACGAGTTCCTTCGAGTGGTTCCCGACGATCCCCATCCACCGCTCCCGGGACCTCGCGCACTGGCAGTACGCCGGACACGTGCGGGGCGCGGCCCCCGGCGGCTCGCTCGCGGGGATCCCGGACTCGGGCGGCATCTGGGCGCCGTCGCTGAGCTGGGACGGGGAGCGTTTGTGGATGGTGTACGCCGTCGTCCGCTCGGTGGGCACGCCGTACTTCGACCTGGACACCTACGTCTGCACGGCCACGGACGTGAGCGGCGAGTGGTCGGCGCCGCGCCGGATCGCGAGCCACGGCTTCGATCCCGCGCTCTTCCACCACGAGGGCCGGCTGTGGCTGCTCAACATGCAGAGCGACCACCGGCCGGGCGGCAGGCGCTTCGCGGGCATCGTGACGACGGAGCTGGACCGCAAGACCCTTGACCCGATCGGCGGCACCCATCTCCTGCTCCAGCACGAACGGCTCGTCGAGGGGCCGAAGTTGCTGCACCGCGACGGCTGGTATCACCTCGTGCTCGCGGAGGGCGGCACGGGCGTCGAGCACGGGGTGCTGGTGGCACGCAGCCGCGCGATCACCGGCCCGTACGAACTGGACAGGCAGCCCCTGCTGACCACGCGCGACGACGCCTCGGTGCCGTTGCAGAAGGCCGGGCACGCGGAGCTGGTGGAGACACCGGACGGCGAGTGGGTCATGAGCCACCTCACGGCCCGCCCGCTCGCCACGCCGGACGGCCCGCGCTGCACCCTCGGGCGGGAGACCGCGATCCAGACGCTGACCTGGGACGAGGAGGGCTGGCCCAGGCTCCGGCACGGGGGCTGGCATCCGGCGGTCGAGGTCGACGTACCGACGAAGCGGCAGGAGCTCGGACCACCCGTTTCCGAGGAGCCGTTGGGCTGGCCGTGGAGCACCCTGCGGGCCCCCGCGGATCCGTCCTGGGCCGACACCGGTGCCCGCCCGGGGTGGATCCGGCTGCGTGGCCGGCACGGGCCCGAGTCGTGGTGGGCGCACAGTCTGCTGGCCCAGCGGATCACCGAGCACCGCGCGGAGGCCGAGGTCACCGTCGAGGCACGGCCGCGCACCTTCACTCAGGCGGCCGGCCTGGTGCTCTGGTACAACACCGAGGCGTATCTCGCGCTCGACCTGACCTGGGCGGAGCCCGAGGGCGAGGGGCAGCACGGCCAGCAGTGGCAGGGGGGCGGGCGTACGGTGCTCAGCCTCGTGGAGCGCGAGGAGGGCGACACCCGTCAGGCCGCGGTCGTCGAGGTCGACGCGGACGGCCCGGTCACGCTCGGGGTGACGGTCGACGGAACCCGGGCGCGGTTCTGGTACGTCCGGGAAGGCGTGCGCACACCGGTCGGGCCGGCGCTGGATTTCGGCAAGCTGTCCGACGACCACGGGTCCCGGCTGCGCTTCACCGGGTCGATGGCCGGCGTGCATGCCGTGGATCCGGTCGACGCGGCGTTCACGGCCGACTTCACGGGGTTCCGGCTCCTTTGCCGGTAGTTGCCCGCCCGGTGGGGGGTTTCGAAAGTGGGTGCCCGCCAAGACCTGCGAACTCCGGCCCCTTCCCGAGGTACTGCGGCGAACCTAGGGTAGAGAGCGCTTACTATCCGTTTGGTCTCCCGACCGCGGAGGCAGCGCTGTCGAAACTTTCCATGGCCCTCGGGCGGGCCGGAGAGGTGGTTCCCCATGGTCCGTACCGAGAGCGCCGGCATGACGGCCGGGCCGACCCTTGCGGTCGTGGCCCGGGAGGCGGGGGTCTCCGTGCCCACCGCGTCCAAGGTGGTCAACGGCCGGGAGGACGTCGCCCCCGAGACCCGCCGCCGGGTCACGGAGGCGCTGGACCGGCTCGGTTACGTCCGCAGACCCCGCTTCGACGCGGCGAAGGCGTCGGGGCTCGTCGACCTGGTCGTGCACTCGCTGGAGAGCTCCTGGTCGGGGGCGGTGCTGCACGGGGTGGAGGCGGCGGCCCACGACGTGGGTCTGGAAGTGGTGGTGTCGGCCGGCCTGAACAGGACCCGCGGCGGCCGTCCGGAACGCGGCTGGCTCGACAAGCTCATCGCCCGCGGCTCGTCGGGGGTGCTGTTCAACCTGGCCGAGCTGAGCGACTCCCAGTACGCGTGGCTGGACCAGCACCGCATCCCCTTCGTGATGATCGACCCGGTCCTCGAACCGCCGCCCGGCGTGGTGTCGGTGGGCGCGGCGAACTGGCACGGCGGGGTGACGGCGACCGAACACCTGCTGGCGCTCGGCCACGAGCGCATCGCCGTCGTCGCCGGCCACCAGCGCAAGATGTGCAGCAGCGCGCGGGTCGCGGGCTACCGCTCGGCGCTGGCGGCGGCGGGGGTGCGGCAGCGTCCCGAGTACGTCCGGCACGCCGGCTTCGACGAGAGCGTCGCCCACCGCCGGATGCGGGAACTCCTGGACCTGCCCGAGCCGCCCACGGCCGTCTTCGTCTGCTCGGACCGGATGGCCCTCGGGGTGTACGAGGCACTGGCCGAGCGGGAGTTGAGCGTGCCGGACGACATGAGCGTCGTGGGCTTCGACGACCTGCCCGAGGCCCGGTGGCTCTCCCCTGCCCTCACCACGGTCCGCCAGCCGCTCGCGGAGATGGCGGCGACGGCACTGCGGTTGCTGGTGCGGATGATGGAGGGCGACCGGCCGGAGAGCAAGCGAACGGAGCTGTCTACACGGCTGGTTGAGCGGTCGAGTACGGCCCCGCCGCGCGCCCGGACCCGCGCGTGACTCCCCTGCCCCCGGTGTCCGTGGAGTAGCCGGACCTCACCGCACGGGCCGATGCCGTCCCCGACGTCTGCATGGGCCACCCACCGCCGGATTCGCTCACTTTTGCTCATATACGGAGGGAGGGAACTGGCCGGGTCGGCGGGGCGTCGAAGGATGCGGCGGGGAGGGGGGCCGTCGCTCGGGGGCGGAGCGGCGGCGAGTACTTGGGGGACGGACCATGACACGCTGGCGGCCGCTGCCGGATGCGCTGCCGAGGGAGGCACGGCACCTGGTCGGGCATCTGCGTGCGCTGAAGGACCGTACGGGCCTGAGCCTGGCCGAACTGGCCCGGCGGACCGCGTACAGCAAGTCGTCCTGGCAGCGGTATCTCAGCGGGGTCAAGCAGCCGCCCAGGGGCGCGGTGCAGGCACTGTGCCGGGTCGCGGGAGCGGATCAGGCGCGCCTGCTGGCGCTGTGGGAGCTGGCCGACCCGACGTGGCCGCACGGAGCGGGGACGCCTGCTGCGGGGATGCCTGCTGCGGGGATGCCTGTCGCGCGGGCGCATGGTGCGGTGGTGCCGACCGGGGCGCCGAAGGCGGCGCCGCTGCCGCCCGGCGCCGAGTACCGGCGATGGCGGGCGGCCGCACTGGTGGCCTTCGCGGTCGTCGTGCTGCTGGCGGCGGGGCTGCTGTGGGCACTGCCGGAAGGGGGCGGATGACCCCACGGCCACCCGCCCCCCTCCACGTCGGTGCTGTCAGCCGACCTTGTCGTAGTACGCGATCTTCCAGGAGCCGGCGCCCCTGAGCTTCACCCGGTACTTCCCGCTGACCCGCTTGAAGGTGACGGTCCGGGCGTCGCCCCAGTACTGGACGCTGCCGCCCGTGTAGGGGCCGTGAAGCCGGTTCTGGGCGGACTGCCAGCAGTCGCCGGTGACGACGCCGTCGTTCTCCGGAAGGCCGTAGCGGTCCTGCCACCACTGGGTGGCCGACTCGGTCTCCGGGCCGAACGAGCCGTCGACCTTGTTCTTCGTGAAGCGGTGCCAGTCGCCGTCCTCGTCCTCGTACAGGGCGCCGTCCGCCCACAGGACGGTCTCCCACAGGGCCGTGGCGTTGCTCCGGGCGTAGTCGTCGACGCCGAGGTCCTCCTCGTCGTGCCAGTCGTCGTGGACGACTCCGCTGCCGTCGATGCCGTGGTAGCCGGCGGCGTTCGCCGCCGGCGCCAGGGCCGTCACGCCACCCCCGGCGACCAGCAACGCCGCCGACACCATCGCGACCACCCGATTGCGCTTGCTCATACGGTCTTCCTTTCCGAACCGCCGACCCCCGTGGTTCCCCCCTGGGGCGGCTCGCCTCGCTTGGCACGACACAGCGTCACGGTCGCGGGGCGGCACGGCGAGGCCTGACAGCACACCTGGACCGCAGGGGGACGGTCCACGCCGTGTACGGCCATGTCCCCGCCGGGCGCGGGTCGTTCGGGGACCAGGTGGGACGGGGGTGGGACGCGTTCCGCCTCCCTCAGCCCTCGTCCTCGTCCAGCCGGGCCGCCCAGGTGATCCCGCCCCGCAGGTGGGCGCGGAAGTCCGGATCCTCGTAGGCCTCGCAGGCGTGCCCGAGGGCGGTGTAGAAGACCTGCCCCTCCCCCTGCTCCCGGCACCACACCAGCGGGTGGTCTGCGCCCATGCCACCGCCGTCGTACGACGTCTCGTCGGCGCACGCCAACACGCGTACCCCGCCACGCGGGTTGGTGCGGAAGTCGTACCACTCGTCGGTGAACTCCCAGACGGCGGGCAGGTGCCGGGTCGCCGGGTGCGTACGGTCCTCGTCGACTGGGGTTCCTCGCCCCATCCCTCGGCCTCGGGCCTGTCCGCCACTCCCCTGCTGGCGCTGTCCGCGAGCGCCCCGGATCCGGAGGAGATCCGGCCGCTGCTGGACGCGGTCGGGACCGAACTGCCCCTCGTCCGGGGCCCGGTGGGGATCTCCTTCACGGTGGACACACCTCGTGGCCCGGTGACGTTCGGCTGACAGGCGCGCTCACGGCACTGTCCGCACGTGTCCGATTCCTTCAAGACCGGCCCCCGCACTCCTGCCTACGGTGGTCCCATGACTCCACGATTCGACGCGATCGGCCTGGTGGCCTCCGACATGGCCGCCTCCGTCACCTTCTACCGCCGACTGGGTCTCGTCTTCCCCGAGGGGGCCGAGGAGCAGCCGCATGCCGAGGCCGGGCTGCCGGGCGGGCTGCGGTTGATGCTCGACAGTGAGGAGAGCGTGCGCCGGATCCAGCCGGAGTGGCAGCCCCCGCCCGAGGGCGGTCGCATCTCGCTCGCGCTGCTGTGTGACAGTCCGGCCGAGGTCGACGCGGTGTACGAGGATCTGGTGGGCGCCGGGTACCACGGGGAGCTGAAGCCGTGGGACGCCGTGTGGGGGCAGCGGTACGCGGTGGTGCTCGATCCGGACGGCAACGGGGTCGACCTGTTCGCGCCGCTACCCGGAGCGGCCCAGTAGTTCCGTCAGCGGCAGCCCGGCCAACTCCCGCACGTCCCTTGCCAGATGGGCCTGGTCCGCGAAGCCGGACCGGGCCGCCGTCTCGGCGAAGGGAACACCGGAGCGGGCCAGGGCGAGGGCCCGCTGGAGGCGGAGGACCCGGGCCAGCGTCTTGGGGCCGTAGCCGAACGCGGTGAGGCAGCGGCGGTGCAACTGGCGTGCGCCGACGCCGAGTCCGTCCGCGGTGGCGGCGACCGGGCGGCCCGCGTCGAGGGCGGCGACCACCTGTCGCAGGAGCGGGTCGGGCGGATCGGTCCCCGCGGCCCGTTCCCACGCCACCTGCTCCAGGCCGCTCGCCGGGTCGTCGGCCGCGTTCACCTGTGCGGTGACGCGCCGCACCTCCGCGGCCGGCCACAGGTCGGCCAGATCCACCCGCCGGTCGCGCATCTCGTGCGCGGGCACGCGCAGCAGGGCGGGCGCGGTGCCCGGGTAGAAGCGGACGCCCGCCCAGGCGCTCGGCTCGCCCTCGGTGACGTACGCACGTGTGTCGGGCCCGGCGACCACCAGCCGCCCTTCGTGCCACAGCAGGTCCATGCAGCCGTCGGGCAGGACGCGCCCGGCGCCGGGCCCGGACGGGGTGTTCGTCCACACCACCGCGCCCGCCATACGGGAAGGCCGCTCCACGTACACGTACGTCAGGCTACGCCGGGTGCGACACCCGCGTCCGATGCTCCTGCGGGCTCACCCCGTACACCCGCTTGAACGCGCTGGACAGGGCGAACGCGCTGCCGTACCCGATCCGGCGGGCGATCGCCTCCAGGGTGTCGTCGGTGTCGCGGAGGCGGTCCGCGGCGAGGGCGAGGCGCCGGCCGGTGAGGTAGGTCATCGGGGGCTCGCCGACGAGTTCCGTGAAGCGGCGGGCCAGCGCGGCCCGGGACACCCCGGCCTTCGCGGCGAGCGAGGCCACCGTCCAGGGGTGGGCGGGGTCGTCCTGGAACAGGCGGAGCACCCGGCCGACAACGGGGTCGGCGAGTGCCGCGTACCAGGTGGGCGGCACCGCTTCCGGGCGGGCGAACCAGGCGCGGAGCGCGGCGATGACCAGGAGGTCGAGGAGGCGGTCCAGGAGACCTCCTGGCCCGGTTCATCGCGCACGACCTCCTCCATGAGGACGGGCGTGAGCGCGCACCGCCACATGTCGGACGTCAGGTGCAGCAGCGGCGGCAGCGCGTCCAGCAGCCGGTCGCCGATCTCGCCGTGGACCAGGTACGTCCCGATCAGCATCACCGTGGAGCCGTCGGTCCGGTCGCCCCAGCTGCGTACGCCGATGTCCATGGAGCCGTTGAGCGGCCGCCCGTCGGGGTAGCGGCACTCGGCGCCCGGCAGGATCACCGCCTGGGGCGCGGTGCCGGGGGCGTCGGCGCAGGTGTACGGGTCGGGGCCGCGCGCGATGGCCACCTCGCCTGCCCGCAGCCGCACCCGCTCCCCCGTGTCCGGCACGATCCAGGACTCGCCGCGGACCATCAGCATCACGGTCAGCGGGGCCCTGTCCTCGATACGGACCGCCCACGGAGGGGGGGAGAAACACGCACGGATCTTGACCTCATCCCCCTCGTGAACGAGGGGGATTCCTACGGCTCGCGCCGTGGGGTTTTCTGCTTCATCGCCGACTGCCTGCCCGGAGAACTCCGCAAATCTCTAGGAACCCTCCGGCTTGTGCGGGGAGTGGGGGTGGGTGCTCTTCACGTGGGTGCGCAGGCGGGAGGTCACGTCCTCCGGCGGCAGGAAGCGCGACCAGCGCTCCGGGAACTCGGAGGGCATGTCCGGGTCGTCCGGGTCGTCCGGGACCGAGGCGCGGGCCGCGGTGGCGCGGGCGACGTACTCGGCGACCTGCGCCTCGCGCAGCCGTTCGTTGGCGGCGCGGGCCGCGGCCGTCGCGGCGGCCGGCCAGACCCGGTCGATCGCGGCGTTGACCGCGGCGCCGACGAGGACGGCGAACGCGGACACGCCGATCCACAGCAGGACGGCGACGGGCGCGGCGAGGGAGCCGTAGATCGTGGGGCCCTCGACCGTGTTGGTCAGGTAGATGCGCAGCAGGAAGCTGCCGAGGACCCACATGCCGAGGGCCATCAGGGCGCCGGGCACGTCCTCGATCCACGGGGAGCGGACGGGCACGGACACGTGGTAGAGCGTCGTCAGGAAGACGATGGACAGCACGATGACGACGGGCCAGTAGAGCACCTGTACGACGGTCTCGGACCACGGCACGATGTTCACCACGGCGTCCGGTCCGGCAACCATCAGCGGCAGCGCGACCGAGCCGATCAGCAGGGCCACGATGAACAGCAGGAAGGCCATCAGGCGGGTCTTGACGATGCCGCGGACGCCGTCGAGGCCGTACATCACGGTGATGGTGTCGATGAAGACGTTCACGGCGCGGGAGCCCGACCACAGGGCGAACAGGAAGCCTATGGAGATGACGTCGGGCCGGCCGCCCTTCATCACGTCGTGCAGGATCGGCTGGGCGATCTCGGTGACGCCCTTGTCGGACAGGATCGTGCGCGAGGCCTCGAGGAGGTTGGTCTCCAGGCTCGCGATGGTGTCGGCGCCGGTCCAGTCGTCGACGTAGCCGAGGAGCCCGATCATGCTCAGCAGCAGCGGCGGCACGGACAGCAGCGTGAAGAACGCCGCCTCGGCCGCGAGGCCCAGGATGCGGTACTCCATGCACGAGTTGACCGTGTCCTTGATCAACAGCCAGGCGGTCCTGCGCTTCGAGACGTTCCGATAGAGGGCACGCGCCCGGTGAAGGCGGCCGGCGGGCGGCTGAGGGGATTCACTTGCTGGCTGCACGAACCAAAGGTATCCGTCGTGCCTGGCTGCGCTCATCCCCCCGGGGCTCCGGCCGGGCGGGACGCGTCGGTCCACTGCCACCCGGCCGCCGGGGCCGGCCGCCACGTCGGTGTGGTGAGCTCCGCCGGGCGGGGTAGGTTCGCTGACATGGCAGGCAGCACCCACACCGTGACCAACCAGCCGCCGCCGTTGGTCGGGTACGACGCGTTCACCGCCGACCGTGCCCTGACGGCGGCGGTGGACCGGCACACCACCGCGGACCTGCTCGGCGAGGTGCGCGCCGAGCTGGCGGCGCTCGGCCGGGCCTGCGGCTCGGCGCAGGTGCAGGAGTGGGGGGCGCAGGCGAACGAGAATCCGCCCGGGCTGCGCACCCACGACCGTTACGGGCAGCGCGTCGACGAGGTTGACTTCCATCCGGCCTGGCACCGGCTGCTCGGCAAGGGTGTCTCGGCGGGCCTGACCGCGGCCTGGTCCCGGCCCGGCGGGCACGTGCGGCGCGCGGCCGCCTTCCTGCTGTGGACGCAGGTCGAGGCCGGCAACCTCTGCCCGCTGTCCATGACGCACGCGGCGGTGCCCGCGCTGCGCGCGGATCCCGCTCTCGCCGCCGTGTGGGAGCCCCGGCTGGCCTCGATGGTCTACGACCGTGAGCTGCGGCCGGCCCGGCTCAAGGCCGGGGCGCTGTTCGGAATGGGCATGACGGAGAAGCAGGGCGGCAGCGACGTACGGGCCAACACGACGGCGGCCACACCCCTCGCCGAGGAGGGGACGTACCGGCTGACCGGGCACAAGTGGTTCTGCTCCGCGCCCATGTCGGACGGGTTCCTGGTCCTCGCCCAGGCCTCGCAGGGGCTGACGTGCTTCCTGGTGCCGCGGGTGCTGGAGGACGGCACCCGCAACGTCTTCATGATCCAGCGGCTCAAGGACAAGCTGGGCAACCGGTCGAACGCGTCCGCCGAGGTCGAGTTCGACGGGACGTGGGCCCGCCGGGTCGGTGAGGAGGGGCGCGGGGTGCGCACCATCATCGAGATGGTGGCGGCGACCCGGCTCGACTGCGTCCTCGGCTCGGCGGGGCTGATGCGGCAGGCCGTCGCGCAGGCCGTGCACCACTGCACGCACCGCGAGGTGTTCGGCGGCAAGCTCGTCGACAAGCCGCTGATGCGCAACGTCCTGGCCGACCTCGCCCTGGAGTCCGAGGCGGCGACGACGCTCGCGCTGCGGCTCGCGGCGGCGTACGACGACGGCGGCGAGCAGGAGCGGGCGTTGCTCAGGATCGCGGTGCCGGCCGCCAAGTACTGGGTGACCAAGCGGTGTTCGCCGGTGGCGGTCGAGGCGTCCGAGTGCCTGGGCGGCAACGGGTACGTCGAGGAGTCGCAGATGCCGCGACTGGTGCGCGAGTCGCCGCTCAACTCGATCTGGGAGGGTGCCGGGAACGTCCAGGCCCTTGACGTGCTGCGGGCGCTGCAACGCGAACCGATGGCGCTGAACGCCTACCTCCAGGAGGTCGGCAGGGCACGCGGCGCCGACCACCGTCTGGACGCGGCGATCAAGGACGTGCTGACCGACCTCGCGGACCTGGAGGGCGCCGAGGCCCGGGCCCGGCGGCTGACCGAGCGGCTCGCGCTGGTGCTTCAGGGGTCGCTGCTCGTGCGGTACGCGCCGCCGGAGGTCGCCGACCTGTTCTGCGCGTCCCGCCTGGGCCGCGACGCGGGCGCGGCCTTCGGGACGCTGCCGCACAGTCTGGATCTGGCGTCGGTGGTGGAGCGGGCCCGGCCCGAGACCTGACCGGCGCCGGCCGGCGGAAGCCCGCCGGGTGGCCTGATCGGTGTACGTCCGTGCCCGCGTGGCGCGGAGGTGGTGCTGCGCCGACACGGCACCACCCCCGCCACTGGCCCCTTGGAGCCATGTGCGCCGCACTGGGCGGCGTCGCTCAAGTTTCGAGCACCGCGGGGCAGTCCACCAGGGTTGCAGAGGGTTGCAACTTGTCGGCGTCTGTGGGCGGACTGGGTCCTTCCGTGTGGGGCAGGCGGCACTATGAGACGGACAGTCAGGACGGGCTTTCGGACCGTGGCCGGAAAACCACCGCGAACCGGTTGTCCCGAGCCCTTCTACCGGGAGGTCCCGTGGCACTCTCGCCGGCCGACGTGACGCAACTGGCCGCCGTCGACTTCGCGCGTGCGGCGAGGGTGCTGAGCGAGGTCCGTTCGGCCACGCTCTCCGGGCAGCCCGCGCCGGTCGCGCCCCGGCCGGTGATCGAGCAGTCCTGGGAGCGCATGCTGCGCGGCGGCGTCGATCCCGACCACGGCTCCCGGTCGGGGCTGCTGTCCCACGAGGAGGTGCAGCGGCGCCGGGAGACGACGGCCCTCAAGGACGTGCTGCCGGTGCTGCGGGAGGGGCTGTTGTCGGTCGCGGACGTCGCCCACCACATCATGGTGGTCGCCGACGAGCAGGGCCGGGTGCTGTGGCGCGAGGGCAGTTCGCCCGTGCTGCGCAAGGCCGACGGGCTCGGCCTGGAACTCGGCGCCGACTGGCGGGAGGACGTCGTCGGCACCAACGGCGTGGGCACCCCGGCCGTCGTACGGCGGCCCGTGCAGGTCTTCGCCTCCGAGCACTTCGTGCGCTCGCACGCCGGCTGGACCTGTACCGGCGCGCCCGTCACGGATCCGCGGGACGGCCGGCCGATCGGCGTGGTGGACGTGAGCGGGCCGCTGGAGACGATGCATCCGGCCACGCTCGCCTGGGTCGACTCGGTGGCCAAGCTCGCCGAGGCGCGGCTGCGTGAGCTGCACGTGTCCTCGCTGGAGCACCTGCGGGCGGTGGCCGCGCCGGTGCTGGCCCGGCTCGCCGGACGGGCCGTGGTGGTGGACCGGGACGGCTGGACCGCCGCGGTGACCGGGATGCCGTACACGAACCGGATCGCGCTGCCCACGTCGCTGTCGCCGGGCCGCCGGTGGCTGCCGTCGATCGGCATGTGCGCGCTGGAGCCGCTGCCGGGCGGCTGGCTGGTCCGGGCCGACGACGAGCCGGTGCCGCGGGGCGTCACCCGGATCGTGCTGGACCTGACGCAGTCGCGCCGCTGGTCGGTGACGGCGTCGGGTCCGGCGGGTTCCTGGAGCCACGAACTGAGCCCGCGGCACGCCGAGTTGCTGTATCTGCTGGCCGTGCACCGCACCGGCCGCAGCGCGGCGGGGCTGGCCGAGGATCTGTTCGGCGATCCCGGCCGTACGGTGACCGTTCGGGCCGAGGTGTCCCGGGTACGGCGGTATCTCGGAGGGCTTTTGGAGCACCGGCCGTATCGCTTCTGCGAGGACGCCGACGTCGAGGTGCGCCTCCCGGCCGCACCGCACGATCTGCTGCCCTGCTCGACCGCGCCGGCGGTGGTGGCGGCACGGGCGCCCGGGGACACGAACTGATCGGCTCGCCGCCCGCCTGAGCAACCTTTTGAGCAATCCGAGCAATTCAGGAGTGCATCTTCCGCATAATTGCGGTTCTTCGTCCGCCACCACCCCCACTGCCGTAGCATCCCTCTACGGGCCACCCCACCTGCTCCTCGGTCAACGTACGGATCACCAGGCGCAGTTGGCTCGCCTCGGGAGGACGAATGAAGCAACGCGGGAGACACCGTCGCCGCAGGCGGGGCAGGGCGCTACGCGCTTTCCTCGCCGGGACCGCCCTCGCTCTGACCGGCGCCGCCACCCTGATAAGCGCCTCGCAGGCCACGGACAGCGAGGACCCGGGGTCGCTGAAGCCGATCACCTCGTCCGAGCGGATCGCCTCCCTGCAGCTCCAGGAACAGCAGGTGCCCGAGGCCACGCTCGACCGCCTGGCCTCGTCGATGGGCCGGCCCGTCGGTGTCGGCGCGGTCCTCGAGGACGCCGACCGCGGTCTGCGCGCCGCGGCCGACTGCCCGGCCGAGGACCGCACGACGCTGCCCGTCGAACCGGTGGCCACCCGCGCCCAGTGCTGGGACGCCGCCGACACCGACTCCTGGCAGCCGGGGGCCGTCACCACCTCCGGAGACGCGGACGACGACGGCCTCTGGGGCCAGAACCGCGTGATCCTCTCCGGCTGGTCGCAGAACGCCACGGCGTCCGGCCACGGCCTGGCCCGGGTCGCCTTCGTCGACGCGAACGACCTGGACCGCCTCACCTACACCTGGGTACTGCTCACCGTCCCGGTCGACGGCGGGCGCGACTACCGGGCCCTCGACTCCGACGTCTCCGGCATGGTCTGGTACCAGGACAAGCTGCTGGTCACCGCCGCCGACGGCCTGTACGCGTACGACATGAACCGCGTCCAGCGCGCGACCGTGGACAGCACGGCGGTCGGCCGGGTGCGGGGCGGCTGGTCGGCGCACGGCGCCCGGTTCGTCCTGCCCGCCGTCGGCTCCTACCGTCCGACCGGCGCCGGCACCGACGCCCGTCCCGGGGGCCTGTCCCTCGACCGCAGCACGTCGCCCGACAGTCTGGTCGCGAGCGAACGGGCCTCGGCGGACGGCGACGGGCCCGCGCTCCTGTGGCGTTACTCCTTCGCCACGGACCCGGCCCGCTCCGGTCTCCTGGCCACCGACTTCGCGGGACGCGCGGACGCCACAGAGGCGTACGAGACGAAGGCGGCCGACGTCCGGGGCGTGCTGTCGTACCGCTCCGACTGGTACCTGAGCCGCGCCTCCCACGCGCCGGACGGGCGTGGCACGCTGTGGCGGCAGGACGCCGACCGCGCGCAGGCCACGCGGTGCGGGTCCGACGACACCCAGCACTGCTGGAGCGCGCGCACGCCGTCCCTCTCGTACTGGGAGGCGACCGGCGAGGTGTGGTCCCAGTCGGGCCGGATGCTGTTCGCGGTGCCGCTCACCTCGATCGACAGATCACTGGGGTAGATGGTTTTCTGGCGGTCATGACCAACATCCCCGTGACCACCTGGTCCCTGGAGCAGACCGCCGCGACCGACCTCCTCCCGGCCGCCGCGCCGGACGGTGACGTGCGGATCGTGCGCTCCGAGGTCCCCTCGCCCGAGTTCAGCCGTTTCCTGTACGCGTCCGTCGGCGGGGACATCCGCTGGATCGACCGGCTGGGCTGGGCGTACGCGCGGTGGCAGGAGCACCTGGGCCGGCCGGGCGTGGAGACCTGGGTCGCCTACGACCGGGGGACGCCCGCCGGGTACGTGGAGCTGGAACCGCAGGACGACGGGGTCGTGGAGATCGCCTACTTCGGCCTGATTCCGGCCTTCCGCGGGCGGCGGATCGGCGGGCACCTGCTGTCGAAGGGCGCCGCCCGCGCCTGGGACCTCTCGGACCGCTGGCCGGAGCTGGCCCCGACCAAGCGGGTGTGGCTGCATACGTGCAGCCTGGACGGCGAGCACGCGATGGCCAACTACCAGCGCCGGGGCTTCCAGCTGTTCGACACCAGAGTCGAGGAGCAGTCCGAGCTGGCCGCCCCGGGTCCCTGGCCGGGCGCCTACCCCGTCTGACCTGCGCCGACAAGGTCTCGTTCGGCCCATGTGACCGAGAACACTCTTGTCTCACTCTTCGGGACAAGGGTGTCCACATGACGGACGAAGCTGGACTCTGTCCAGATCGCCATGACACGCTTCCGTCATGTCTGGAACTGGAATTGCCTTGGTGAGTCGGCGGCACGTCGACCTCGGCCGCATGTCCAGCGCCATCTGTCCGGTGCGCTGACGAGTCGTCGCGTCGCCCGACATCCCCCACTTCGCCTCATTCTTGCGCAATGACGCGCATGTCCATCCATGCGCCCGCGCGCGCAGGTCAGAGCCGCTTTCCCGCCTGTCCCGAAGGACGTATCAACCATGGCCGCCACCCCGCAGAACCCTGCCGCCGCGACTCCCCGCCGCAAGGTGAGCCGTCACCGCGGCGAGGGTCAGTGGGCCGCGGGGCACCACACCCCGCTCAACGGCAACGAGCAGTTCAAGAAGGACGACGACGGTCTCAATGTGCGGACACGCATTGAGACGATCTACTCGAAGCGCGGCTTCGACTCGATCGACCCCAACGACCTCCGTGGCCGGATGCGCTGGTGGGGGCTGTACACCCAGCGCAAGCCCGGGATCGACGGCGGCAAGACCGCGATCCTGGAGCCGGAGGAGCTGGACGACAAGTACTTCATGCTGCGCGTCCGCATCGACGGCGGCCGGCTCACCACGCAGCAGCTGCGCGTGATCGGCGAGATCTCGCAGGAGTTCGCGCGCGGCACCGCCGACATCACGGACCGGCAGAACGTCCAGTACCACTGGATCCGCATCGAGGACGTGCCGGAGATCTGGAACCGCCTCGAGGCGGTCGGGCTGTCCACCACCGAGGCCTGCGGTGACACGCCCCGCGTGGTCCTCGGCTCGCCCGTCGCCGGTATCGCCGAGGACGAGATCATCGACGGCACGCCGGCCATCGAGGAGATCCACCGCCGGATCGTCGGCAACCCGGCCTTCTCGAACCTGCCCCGCAAGTTCAAGACCGCCGTCTCCGGCTCGCCGCTGCTGGACGTGGCGCACGAGATCAACGACGTCGCCTTCGTCGGCGTGAACCACCCCGAGCACGGCCCCGGATTCGACGTGTGGGTCGGCGGCGGCCTGTCCACCAACCCGAAGATCGGTGTCCGGCTCGGCGCGTGGGTTCCGCTGGACGAGGTCGCGGACGTGCACGAGGGCGTCATCTCGATCTTCCGCGACTACGGCTACCGGCGGCTGCGCACCCGCGCCCGCCTGAAGTTCCTGGTCGCCGACTGGGGGCCGGAGAAGTTCCGCCAGGTGCTCCAGGACGAGTACCTCAAGCGCGAGCTGGTCGACGGCCCCGCCCCCGCCCAGCCGGTGGAGCGCTGGCGCGACCACGTCGGCGTGCACCGCCAGAAGGACGGCCGTTTCTACGTCGGGTTCGCCCCGCGCGTCGGTCGTGTGGACGGCACGACCCTCACGAAGATCGCCGAGCTCGCCGAGGCACACGGCTCGGGCCGGGTCCGTACCACCGTCGAGCAGAAGATGATCGTCCTCGATGTCGAGGAGCCGCAGGTCGAGTCGCTGGTCGAGGCGCTTCAGGCGCTGGACCTGACCGCCAAGCCCTCCCCGTTCCGGCGCGGCACCATGGCCTGCACCGGCATCGAGTTCTGCAAGCTCGCCATCGTGGAGACCAAGGCCCGCGGCTCCCAGCTGATCGACGAACTGGAGCGCCGGATCCCGGACTTCGACGAGCCGATCACCATCAACCTCAACGGCTGCCCGAACGCCTGCGCGCGTATCCAGGTGGCGGACATCGGTCTCAAGGGCCAGCTCATGCTCGACGGCCGGGGCGAGCAGGTCGAGGGCTACCAGGTGCACCTCGGTGGCGCGCTCGGCCTGGAGGCCGGCTTCGGCCGCAAGGTGCGTGGCCTGAAGGTCACCTCCGAGGAACTGCCCGACTACGTCGAGCGCGTCCTCAAGCGCTTCCAGGCGGAGCGCGAGGACGGCGAGCGCTTCGCCGTCTGGGCCTCGCGCGCTTCCGAGGAGGCCCTGTCATGAGTGAGCGCGCCGCCCCCTTCTACTGCCCCTACTGCGGCGACGAGGACCTCCGGCCGAGCGAAGCCTCGGAAGGCAGCCACGGCGCGTGGGAATGCGCGGCGTGCAACCGCGCATTCCAGTTGAAGTTCCTCGGGCTGCTCGCCCGGGGCCTTCGGCACGACGACGCAGGGGGACATCAGATATGACGACGACTCAGGAAGAGCGCACGACAGCGGATCTCAAGGAGCTCGCCGAGCGGGCGGGCCGCGAACTGGAGGACGCCACCGCGCTGGAGATCCTCCAGTGGGCGGTCGACACCTTCGGCCCGCGCTTCTGCGTGACCTCCTCGATGGAGGACGCGGTGGTCGCCCACCTGGCGTCCCGCGTGCGCAAGGGCGTGGATGTCGTCTTCCTCGACACCGGCTACCACTTCCCCGAGACCATCGGCACCCGGGACGCGGTCGAGGCCGTGATGGACGTCAACGTCATCACGCTCACCCCGCGCCGCACGGTCGCCGAGCAGGACGCCGAGTTCGGCCCGAAGCTCCACGACCGCGACCCGGACCTGTGCTGCAAGATGCGCAAGGTCCAGCCGCTGGAGGAGGGCCTGACCAACTACCAGGCCTGGGCGACCGGTCTGCGCCGCGACGAGTCCCCGACCCGGGCGAACACCCCGGTCGTCGGCTGGGACGAGAAGCGCCGGAAGGTCAAGATCTCCCCGATCGCCCGCTGGACCCAGGACGACGTGGACGCGTACGTCGCCGAACACGGCGTACTGACCAACCCGCTGCTGATGGACGGCTACACCTCCGTCGGCTGCGCCCCCTGCACCCGCCGCGTCCTGGAGGGCGAGGACGCGCGTGCCGGCCGCTGGGCGGGCCGCAACAAGACCGAGTGCGGACTGCACTGATGACGACCACCCCCGACCTACCCGAGGAGAAGCACGTGACGACCGGAGCCACCGTCTGGCTCACGGGTCTGCCGAGTGCCGGCAAGACCACCATCGCGTACGAGCTGGCCGGCCGGCTGCGCGAGGAGGGCCACCTCGTCGAGGTGCTCGACGGCGACGAGATCCGCGAGTTCATCTCGGCGGGCCTCGGCTTCAGCCGCGAGGACCGGCACACCAACGTGCAGCGCATCGGCTTCCTCGCCGAACTGCTCGCCCGCAACGGCGTCACGGCGCTCGTCCCGGTGATCGCGCCCTACGCCGACAGCCGCGAGGCGGTGCGCAAGCGCCACCAGGAGAGCGGGACGGCGTACGTCGAGGTGCACGTGGCGACTCCGGTCGAGGTGTGCTCCGTACGCGATGTGAAGGGTCTGTACGCCAAGCAGGCGGCGGGCGAGCTGACGGGGCTCACCGGGGTCGACGACCCGTACGAGGAGCCCCTCTCCCCCGACCTGCGGATCGAGTCGCAGGACCAGACCGTCCAGGAGTCCGCGGCCGCGGTCCACGCGCTGCTCACCGAGAGGGGACTGGCATGACGACGACCGCAGCCCAGGTCAAGGGCGGTGAGGGCACGGAGACCCCGTACGCCCTGTCGCACCTGGACGCGCTGGAGTCCGAGGCGGTGCACATCTTCCGCGAGGTGGCGGGCGAGTTCGAGCGGCCGGTGGTCCTGTTCTCCGGCGGCAAGGACTCCATCGTCATGCTGCACCTGGCGCTGAAGGCGTTCGCCCCCGCGGCGGTCCCCTTCTCGCTGCTGCACGTGGACACCGGGCACAACTTCCCCGAGGTCCTGGAGTACCGCGACCGCACGGTCGAGAAGCACGGCCTGCGGCTGCACGTCGCCTCCGTGCAGGACTACATCGACCGCGGGGTCCTCAAGGAGCGTCCGGACGGCACCCGCAATCCGCTGCAGACGCTTCCGCTGACGGAGAAGATCCAGGCCGAGAAGTTCGACGCGGTGTTCGGCGGTGGCCGTCGCGACGAGGAGAAGGCCCGGGCCAAGGAGCGGGTGTTCTCGCTGCGGGACGAGTTCTCGCAGTGGGACCCGCGCCGCCAGCGGCCCGAACTGTGGAACCTGTACAACGGCCGGCACGCCCCCGGCGAGCACGTCCGCGTCTTCCCGCTCTCCAACTGGACCGAGCTGGACGTCTGGCAGTACATCGCCCGCGAGGGCATCGAGCTGCCGCAGATCTACTTCGCCCACGAGCGCGAGGTGTTCCAGCGGGCCGGCATGTGGCTGACCGCCGGTGAGTGGGGCGGGCCGAAGGGCACCGAGACCGTCGAGAAGCGGCAGGTCCGCTACCGCACGGTCGGCGACATGTCCTGCACCGGCGCGGTCGACTCCGACGCCATCACGCTGGCCGACGTGATCGCCGAGATCGCCGCGTCCCGGCTCACCGAGCGCGGCGCCACCCGCGCCGACGACAAGATGTCCGAGGCCGCGATGGAAGACCGCAAGCGCGAGGGGTACTTCTAAGCATGAGCACCATCACGACCGAGGAACTCTCGGAAACCACCCTGCTGCGGTTCGCCACCGCCGGCTCCGTCGACGACGGCAAGTCCACGCTGGTGGGCCGGCTGCTGCACGACTCCAAGTCGATCCTCACCGACCAGCTGGAGGCCGTCGAGCGCGCCTCGGCCGGCCGCGGCTCCGAGGGCCCGGACCTGGCGCTGCTCACCGACGGCCTCAGGGCCGAGCGGGAGCAGGGCATCACCATCGACGTGGCGTACCGCTACTTCGCCACACCGCGGCGCCGGTTCATCCTCGCCGACACGCCCGGCCACGTGCAGTACACCCGCAACATGGTGACGGGTGCCTCCACGGCCGAGCTGACGGTGATCCTCGTCGACGCCCGCAACGGCGTCGTCGAGCAGACCCGCCGCCATGCGGCGATCGCCGCGCTGCTGCGCGTGCCGCACGTGGTCCTCGCGGTCAACAAGATGGACCTGGTCGAGTACCAGGAGTCCGTGTTCGCCGCGATCGCCGAGGAGTTCACGGCGTACGCGCTCGAACTGGGTGTCCCGGAGGTCACCGCGATCCCGATCTCCGCGCTCGCCGGCGACAACGTCGTGGACCCGTCCGCGAACATGGACTGGTACGGCGGCCCGACCTTCCTGGAGCACCTGGAGTCGGTCCCGGTCAGCCACGACCTGAGCCACTGCCACGCCCGGCTTCCCGTGCAGTACGTGATCCGGCCGCAGACCGCCGAGCACCCGGACTACCGGGGCTACGCGGGCCAGATCGCCGCCGGTTCCTTCCGGGTGGGCGAGCAGGTGTCGGTGCTGCCGTCCGGCCGCTCCACGAAGATCGCCGGCATCGACCTGCTCGGCGAGCCGGTCGCCGTGGCGTGGACGACGCAGTCGGTGACCCTCCTGCTGGAGGACGACATCGACATCTCGCGCGGCGACCTGATCGTGCCCAGCAAGGACGCGCCGCCGACCACCCAGGACATCGAGGCGACCGTCTGCCACGTGGCCGACGCCCCGCTGACCGTCGGCCACCGGGTGCTGCTCAAGCACGGCACCCGTACCGTCAAGGCGATCGTCAAGGACATCCCGTCCCGCCTCACCCTCGACGACCTGTCCCTGCACCCGCACCCGGGACAGCTCGTCGCCAACGACATCGGCCGGGTGAAGATCCGTACCGCCGAGCCGCTGCCCGTCGACTCCTACGCCGACTCGCGGCGCACCGGTTCGTTCATCCTGATCGACCCGAACGACGGCACCACGCTCACCGCGGGCATGGTCGGCGAGTCGTTCGCCGCCCCGGAGCCCGTCAAGGACGAGTCCGATGACGACGGGTGGGACTTCTGAACATGAACACCACCGATTTCTTCTCCTCGTTCGCGAAGGAGGGCGGCCGCGTCGGCAGCGGTGCTCTCGGCAGCGGGCAGGGCGGGGTGGCGCGATGTGTGTGCTGACGTACGCGCACCGCTCGCGCGCCCTCACCCCCCACCGCCGTAGACGAAAACCTGCCGACCTCCCGGCCACGACCTGAGAGACCGTGACCGCCGGGCCAACGAGGGGAAAACCTCCCGTGCCTGTCAACCGCTCAGCCCTTCTTCGCCGCGGCCTCGCCGCCGTGACCGCTCTTCCCCTGCTCACCCTGGCCGCCTGCGGCTACGGCTCCGACGCCAAGGACGACGGGACCGCCAAGGTCGCCGCCGGGGCGAAGAAGATCGACGGTCTCGACTCCGTCAAGATCGGCTACTTCGGCAACCTGACCCACGGCACCGCCCTGGTCGGTGTGAACAAGGGCTTCTTCCAGAAGCAGCTCGGCGCCACCAAGGCCGCCTACCAGATCTTCAACGCCGGCCCGTCCGAGATCGAGGCCCTCAACTCCTCGTCGATCGACATCGGCTTCATCGGCCCGTCCCCGGCGATCAACGGCTACACCAAGTCGGGCGGCAAGAACCTGCGGATCATCGGCGGTGCGGCGTCCGGCGGGGTCAAGCTCGTGGTCAACCCGGACAAGATCAAGTCCCTGAAGGACGTCAAGGGCAAGTCCATCGCGACTCCCCAGCTGGGCAACACGCAGGACGTGGCGTTCCTCAACTGGATCGCGGAGCAGGGCTGGAAGGTCGACGCGGAGAGCGGCAAGGGCGATGTCTCGGTCGTCCGCACCGACAACAAGGTCACCCCGGACGCCTACAAGGCGGGCTCCATCGACGGCGCGTGGGTGCCCGAGCCGACCGCGTCCAAGCTGGTCGCCGAGGGCGCCAAGGTGCTGCTCGACGAGGCCGACCTGTGGCCGGACAAGAAGTTCGTGATCACGAACATCATCGTGCGGCAGGCCTTCCTCGAGGAGCACCCGAAGGCCGTCGAGGCCGTCCTGAAGGCCTCGGTCGAGGCCAACAAGTGGATCAACGCCAACCCGGACGCGGCGAAGGCCTCGGCGAACAAGCAGTTGGAGACGGACTCGGGCAAGCCGCTGCCGGCCGCCGTCCTCGACCCGGCGTGGAAGTCGATCCAGTTCACCAACGACCCGCTGGCCGCCACCCTCAACACCGAGGCGGAGCACGCGGTCAAGGCCGGCCTGCTGGAGAAGCCCGACCTGAAGGACATCTACGACCTCAAGCCGCTGAACAAGGTCCTCAAGGCCGAGGGCGAGAGCACGGTCAGCGACGCCGGTCTCGGCGTCGGCTGAGTCAGGACCCGATGAGTTCCCAGGAGGTGACGACCATGGCCACGACCTTCGCCAAGGCCGCCGAGTCGGTGGAGCACGCGGCGCGCATTGAGCATGTCTCGAAGTCCTTCGCGGGCCCTGCCGGGCAACAGCTCGTCCTGGACGACATCAGCATCGATGTCGCGCCCGGCGAGTTCGTCACCCTCCTGGGTGCCTCGGGCTGCGGCAAGTCCACGCTGCTGAACCTGGTGGCGGGGCTGGACGAGCCCACCGTCGGGTCCATCACGACGGAGGGCCGCCCGGCCCTGATGTTCCAGGAGCACGCCCTGTTCCCGTGGCTGACCGCGGGCAAGAACATCGAACTGGCCCTGCGCCTGCGGGGGGTTCCGAAGAACGAACGGCGCGAGCGGACCGAGGAGCTGCTCGAACTCGTCCGGCTGAAGGGCGCCTACGGCAAGCGGGTGCACGAGCTGTCGGGCGGTATGCGCCAGCGTGTGGCGCTGGCCCGGGCGCTCGCCCAGGAGAGCAACCTGCTGCTGATGGACGAGCCGTTCGCGGCGCTCGACGCCATCACGCGGGACGTGCTGCACGACGAGCTGACCCGCATCTGGGCGGAGACCGGCGTGTCCGTCCTGTTCGTGACGCACAACGTGCGCGAGGCGGTACGGCTCGCGCAGCGCGTGATCCTGCTGTCCTCCCGTCCGGGCCGGATCGCTCGGGAGTGGACGGTCGACATCCCGCAGCCGCGCCGTATCGAGGACGCGCCCGTGGCGGAACTGTCCGTCGAGATCACCGAAGTACTGCGTGGGGAGATCCGCCGCCATGGCCAGCACTGACACGAAGACGACCGGCGCGAGCGCCAAGGACGGCTCCGCGCTGGGCGGCATCGAGGCGGGCCTCGACGCGCTGGAGACCTCGGTCAGCGGCCGTCCGCCGTTCCGGCAGACCTTCCGCGAGAAGATCTTCCCGCCGATCGTCGCCACCGTCGTGGTCCTCGCGGTCTGGCAGGGACTGATCTCCCTGAAGATCGTCGACGACGCGTCGAAGCTGCCCTCCCCCGGTGCCGTCTGGGCCGAGGCCGAGGACGCGTGGCTCAAGGGCACCCTGCTCGACTACATCTGGACGAGCGTCTCGCGGGGCCTGTTCGGCTTCGTGCTCGCCCTGATCATCGGCACGCCGCTCGGGCTGATCGTGGCGCGGGTGAAGTTCGTGCGCGCCGCCATCGGTCCGATCCTGTCCGGTCTGCAGTCGCTGCCGTCGGTGGCCTGGGTGCCGGCCGCCGTGATCTGGCTGGGCCTGAAGCCCGAGATGATGTACGCGGTGATCCTGCTCGGCGCGGTGCCGTCGATCGCCAACGGTCTGGTGTCCGGCGTCGACCAGGTGCCACCGCTGATCCTGCGCGCGGGACGCACACTGGGGGCGACCGGTCTGCGCGGCACCTGGCACATCGTGATGCCGGCGGCGCTGCCCGGCTATGTGGCGGGGCTGAAGCAGGGGTGGGCGTTCTCCTGGCGGTCGCTGATGGCCGCCGAGATCATCGCGCAGGCGCCGGACCTCGGCGTGGGACTCGGTCAGCTGCTGGAGGTGGGCCGTACCAACAGCAGCATGGCCACGGTCTTCCTCGCCATCCTGCTCATCCTGTTCGTCGGCATCGCGATCGACCTGCTGATCTTCAGTCCGCTGGAGCGGTGGGTGCTGCGCAGCCGAGGCCTGCTGGTGAAGAGCTGAGACCACCCATGCACACCATGTTCAAGAAGCCGGTTCTTCTGGTCATCGCCCACGGCAGCCGCGACCCGCGGCACGCCGCGACGGTGCACGCTCTCGTACGGCGGGTGCGCGCGCTGCGCCCCGACGTGCGGGTGGAGACCGGCTTCCTGGACTTCAACGTCCCGTCCGCGCAGGGGGTGCTGGAGTCCCTGGCGGCGGAGGGCGCCCGTGACGTCGTGGCCCTCCCTCTTCTGCTGACGCGCGCGTTCCACGCGAAGGCGGACATCCCGGCGGTCCTGAAGGACGCGCCGCCGCGGCTGCGGATCCGGCAGGCGGAGGTGCTCGGCCCGTCGCCGGTGCTGCTCGCCGCGCTGGAACGGCGCCTGTACGAGGCGGGGCTGACGCCCGCCGACAAGTCCTCGACCGGGGTCGTCCTGGCCTCGGCGGGGTCCACCGACCCGGAGGCGATCGCAGTGATCGCAGAAATCGCGCGGGAGTGGCGGCACACCGGTTGGTGCGCCGTGCGGCCTGCGTTCGCCTCCGCTGCACTCCCCCGCACCGAGGACGCGGTGCGGGAGCTGCGGGCCCTGGGCTGCGCGAAGGTCGCCGTCGCCCCCTACGTCCTGGCCCCCGGCTTCCTGCCGGACCGCATCGCGCGGGGCGCGGCCGAGGCGGACGTGCTGGCGGACGTGCTCGGCCCGGCGCCGGAGGTGGCGCGGGTGCTGCTGGCGCGGTACGAGGCGGCGCGGATGCCGGCGTTGGCGGCGGTCGGGGCCTGAGCGCTCCGCTGGACGTGCGGCGATCGGCAGTCGGGCGGCTGCGGCGCCGTGGTGGCTGGTCGCGCCCACGCGGCGGAGCCGCATATCGATATCGCCCCGCGCCCCTTCGGGGCGCTGCCGGACCGCACCCGACCTCGTCCGCTCAGTCGCTTACCGCCCCTGCCAGGCGCGGGTCCCGACCGCTCGCCGCGAGTGCGCGCTCGAACACGGGCGCGTCGTCCGGCACCGGCACCGGGTCGGCGAAGCCGCCGTACTGCCGGTAGAGGTCGCCGTGGGTGACGACCACGTCGAGGACGAGGCGGGCCGCGCCCTCGGAGACGTGGAACTCCTGGCCGGTGGCCGCGGCGACGTCCCAGCCGTGCACCGCAGTCTCCTTGATGATCAGTGAAGCGAGTTCGGGGGCGGGCATCGTCCCCATACCCAGGTCCACCTCGCCCTCCCACACCGCGGGGTCCGCCCAGGCGGCGACCGCACGGTCCAGTTGAGCGGCGTACGCCTCGGCCCAGTCCGGGTCGGCGGTGAAGTCGCGGGCGGTCAGTTCCTCGGGGAGCTGTTTGCGCAGGGCGCGGTGCTCCAGGCCGTGGGAGGTGTAGAGGACCCAGTGGTTGACCAGGGCGCGGACGTCCCAGTCCGGGGTGGGGGTCCCCCCGCTCGAGCGAAGCCGAGAGTGGGGGAGGGTGGGGTCGGCGAGCCGTGCCGCCGGCACTCCGCGCGCCACGCGGGCCGCCTCGGCGGCGCATTCCGTCATGTACGGGTAGAGGTCGTCCTTGTTCATGCGTCTCACGGTAGGGAGCGCGCGGCGAGGTCTCTTGAACAAACGCGACAGCGGGGCGGGCTGGTTGACCTTGCCCTTGGGGCAAGCCTGAGGGTCCCGGGCATGGACCTCTACCTGAAGCAGACGCCGTACAGCGACCCCGGCGAGCTGGATCTCGACGGCCTGCCCCGCGATCCGGCCGAACTCGCCCGTCTCGTAAGAGATCTGATCATCCATCGGGGAGAGGGCGAACGCCTGAGGCATCCCGTCCCCGAGGACCGGCAGCTCGACGACCCCGAGTCACGGTACGTCCGCGAGATCCTGCGGGTCCTGCGCGAGCGCGGGGACGGGCCGCTCACCGCGAAGCGGCCGTACGACGAGCGGTTCGCCGGCACGTGCCGGGACTTCTCGCTGCTGCTGTGCGCGCTGCTGCGGGCCACCGGCACGCCGGCCCGGATCCGCTGCGGCTTCGCCGCGTACTTCGTGGAGGGCTACCACGACGACCACTGGGTCACCGAGTACCGGCTTCCGGACGGGAGGTGGCGGCTGGTCGACGCGCAGGTGCTGCACCCCGCCTACGAGCTGTCCTTCGACCCGCTGGACGTGCCGAGGGACCGGTTCCTGGTGGCCGGGGACGCGTGGCGGGCGTGCCGGGAGGGCGGGGCCGATCCGGGGACGTTCGGGGTCTGGTTCCACGGCGACCTCGACGGCCTGTGGTACATCCGCACCAATGTGCTCCTGGACCTCGCCGCGGTGAACGGGGTGGAGCTGCTGCCCTGGGACGTCTGGGGCCGGGTGGTCCGCGACGACGCCGGCCTCACGGAGGAGGACCTCGCACTGGTGGACGTGGTCGCCGCGGCCCGTACCGACGACGACTTCCGACGGCTGTACGAGGACCCGCGGCTCGCGGTGCCGGACGAGGTCATGTCGTACACCGCACGCAGCGGCTACCGCGAACTCCGGAAGGTCAGCCTCCCTAGGGTGCCGTCATCTCCACGAGCTTGACGACGGTGTTCCAGTTGCGGCTGGTGGCGATCACGCCCTTGTTCAGCCGCGGCTTGGACAGGTGCTCGGCGAGCTTGGAGCGGCCGAGGCCGTTCGGGGCGTAGAGGTACAGGGCGCGGTCGCCGAGCCTGAACTCCTCGGGCAGGTAGGCGGCTTGGTCGATCTCCGCGAAGCGCTCGGCGTCCACGGGCGCGGAGAAGTAGGTGACGTGGAGCTGCTTGGCCTCCAGTTCGGCGGCCGGGAAGGGGCAGGCGTCGGCGATCGCCTTCAGATAGGCGTGGTCGCGCACGATCACGTCGACGGCGAAGCCGAAGCGCTTCTCGATCGCCCCGGCGAGCTCCGCGGCGAGGGAGTCCTGGTCGCCGTGGCCGCTCGCGAACACGGCCTGGCCGCTCTGCAGGTAGGTGCGGACGCCCTCGTGGCCGAGGCCTTCCATCAGGGTGCGCAGGTCGGCCATCGGGACCTTCTTGGCGCCACCCACGTTGATCCCGCGCAGCAGCGCCGCATACGTCGTCGTCATCCGCACACCATAAGGCGGCCGTCGGGCACCCCGCCTGTGCGACGGGGCGCTGCGCCGACCGACCGGCCGTCCCGGTAGATGTAAGGGGCCGCTGTCCTACCCAGTGGGGAGGAGGCGGGGCCCAGAGGGATGATTCCTGGCCGCCGCACCTCACCGGGCAGCACGACGAGATGGCTTTATCCGGCCCATACCTTCGAGATGAAAGGTGGCGGCAGGGGGCTGCCACCGCTCACGAGGGGGCAAGCCCATCATGGGGAACGGAGATACACGGGTACGGGGACTGGCCGCCCGGGCCGGCGGCTGGAGTGCCCGGCACCGATGGGCTGCCGTCGGCATCTGGGTGCTGTTCGTCGTCCTGGCGATGGGGCTCGGTTCGGCGGCCGGCCGGGTCGACGTCAAGGACAGCGACCAGCTGAAGGGGGAGACACACACCGCCGCGAAGATCATCGAGGACGCCGGCATCGACGAACCGGCCGGCGAGAGCGTACTGATCCAGGCGAAGGACGGCGGCGTCAAGGCCACAGACGCCGAGTTCAGGGCCGCCGTCACCGCGGTCGTCCAGGCGGTCGAGAAGACCGGCGAGGTCACCGACGTGACGTCGCCGTACGACACGGACACGATCTCGAAGGACGGCCGCAGCGCACTGGTGCAGTTCGACATGCGCGGCGACGCGGAGACCGCGGGCGAGCGGGTCGAGCCGGTGCTGAAGGCCGTCGAGGGGGTTCAGAAGGACCACGGGTCGCTGCGGATCGAGGAGATCGGCGGCGCCAGCATGATGAAGACGTTCGACGACGCCTTCGGGGACGACTTCAAGAAGGCCGAGTACTCCGCGGTGCCGGTGGCCCTCGGCATCCTGCTGATCGCGTTCGGCGCGCTGGTGGCCGCGCTGCTGCCGGTGGCGCTGGCGGTCACCGCGATCATGGCGACGATGGGCCTGATGGGCGTCGTCAGCCATGTGATGCCGATGAGTGACACCGCCAACTCGGTGATGCTCCTGGTCGGACTGGCCGTCGGGGTCGACTACTGCCTGTTCTACCTGCGCCGCGAGCGCGAGGAGCGGGAGGCCGGACACGACGCCCAGACGGCCCTGAGGATCGCCGCCGCGACCAGCGGCCGCGCCATCATCGTCTCCGGTGTCACGGTGTGCGTGGCGATGGCGGGCATGCTGTTCACCGGGCTCGCCGAGTTCGAGGCGATGGGCCTGGCCTCGCTGATGGTGGTGGCCGTCGCCATGGTCGGTTCCGTGACCGTGCTGCCCGCGCTGCTGTCCCTGCTGGGCGGGCGGGTCGAGAAGGGCCGCATCCCGTTCCTGCGCCGCCGTCGCACGGGTGGCAGCGGCGACAGCCGGTTCTGGACGGCCGTCCTCAAGGGCGTGCTCACCCGGCCCGTCATCTCCGCCGTGGTGGCGGCCGGCGCGCTCCTGGCGATCGCGGCGCCCGCGGTCGGCATGAAGACCCAGAACCTCACGCTGGACCAGGAGTTCGGCGACTCGCTGCCCATCGTGCAGACGTACAACCGGGTCAACGAGGCGTTCCCGGGGGGCTCCGAGCCGGCCGAGGTCGTCGTCCGGGCGGACGACATCAACGCTCCCGAGGTGCGGGACGCACTGGCCGCCTTCAAGGCCCAGGCGGTCGCCTCGGGCGCCTCGCGCGGGCCTGTCGAGATCAAGCTGCACGACCAGCAGAACATCGCCTTCGTGTACGTCCCGCTGGTCGGCGGCTCCGACCTCGACAAGGCGGGCGAGAGCCTGGACAAGCTGCGGGACGAGGTGCGTCCGGCCACCCTCGGCAAGGTCGACGGGGTGGACGCGCCGATCACCGGGCAGGTCGCCGGGTCGAAGGACTTCAACGACCAGCTGGCCGGAGCCGTCGTCCCGGTCTTCGCCTTCGTCGTGGTCTTCGCCTTCGCGCTGATGCTGCTGTCGTTCCGCTCACTGACGATCGCGATCACCTCGATCGTGCTGAACCTGCTGTCGGTGGGCGCCGCGTACGGCATCCTCGTCGGGGTCTTCCAGCACGGCTGGGGCGCGTCCCTGGTGGGCGCGGAGGGCGTCGGCGCCATCATCACCTGGCTGCCGCTGTTCCTCTTCGTGATCCTGTTCGGCCTGTCGATGGACTACCACGTGTTCGTGGTCTCGCGGATCCGCGAGGCGCGGCTGCGGGGCCGTACGACCAAGGACGCGATCCAGCACGGCGTGGTGACCACGGCGGGGGTCGTCACCAGCGCCGCCGTCATCATGGTCGCCGTGTTCGCGATCTTCGGCACGCTGTCCATGCAGTCCATGAAGCAGATGGGCGTGGGGCTCGCGGCCGCGGTGCTGATCGACGCGACGATCATCCGGGGCGTGCTGCTCCCGGCGGTGATGGCCCTGCTCGGCGAGCGCAACTGGTACCTGCCGAAGTGGCTGCACCGGCTGCCCGACCTCACCCACGACGAGTCGGCCGAAGCCGTGGAGCGGCCCGTGGTGCGGGACGACGAGGGTGAGCGGCTGGGGGTCTGACCCCCGTGTGACCGGGGTTGCACCCTTGCGACTGGGGTCTGAACCCCTCTGGACCGAGGGCCCGTTGGCTGCCGGGGAGCCAACGGGCCCTCTTCCGTGCTCGTTGTCCTGCGTTCTACGCCTGCCGTGCGGGCAGTTCGGCCTCGATCAGATCGGCCGCCCGGTGCGTGCCGCCCTCCCTCGCCATCTCCGCCTGGACGTCCTTCAGCCGACGGGCGACCTCGGGGTCGTCGACGAGCGCGAGGGCGGCCTCCCGCAGCGCCTCGGCGGTCGCCTCCTCGGTGTCGAGGCGGCGGGCCACCCCGAGGGCCTGGAGCATGTCCGCGTTGCCGAACTGGTCCACGGCCTGCGGTACGGCGATCATCGGCGTGGCCGTGGCCAGGCCCTCCTGGCTGCCGCCCGCGCCGGCGTGCGTGACGAACAGGTCGGCCTGCCGGAGGATCGCCAACTGCGGTACCCAGGAGCGCACTTCGACGTTCTCGGGGACGTCACCCAGCTCGGCCGCGGTCACGTGCTTGCCGACCTGCAGCACCAGGTGCCAGCCGGGCAGCTCGCCGAAGGCCTTGACGCACTCCCGGTAGAAGCCCGGCCGCTTGGTGAAGGAGGACCCGAGGGAGACCAGGACGACCTTCTCGGCGCCGGCCGGCCGCTGCCAGTCGCCCTGGGCCGTGCGGTCGCCCTGGCAGGCGCCGACGAAGGTGTGGACGGTCTCGTCGACCCGGTCGGCGTTCGGCTGGAGCGCCTTGGGGATCAGCACGAGGGAGCGGTCGGGGCGGCCCACGAAGTCATCGGGGTGCCGGGTGATGCCGTTCTCCTCCAGCCAGGCGTGGAAGCGGGCGTAGTAGGCCTGCCCGCGCTCGGTCTTCTTCGGCTCCGCCCACATCGGCTCGGCGACCTCCTCCTCGTAGCCCTCCCAGGCGACGAGGTTCGGCGACAGGGAGACCGCGGGGACGCCCCAGCGGTGGGCGAGGACGCGGGCCGGGTAGGAGGTGATGTCGTGGAGCACGAGGTCCGGCACGTCGGCCGGCTTCGTCTCGTACGCCTCGATCAGCTGCGGCAGCGCCTGGATCGCGTCGGCCAGGAACGGCTCCACGTTGTCCAGGAGGGTGGTGCCCCAGGCTTCGGGGTCGTCGTCGGGCCCGGGCAGGGTCGAGTGCCAGGGCTTCACCTCGGCGCCGGTCTCGGCGACCTTCTCGGCGAACAGGGGCGGGATCGCGTAGGTGACCCGGTGTCCGCGCGCCACGAGTTCGCGGATCACTTCGAGGCTCGGGTTCACGTGGCCGTGGGCGGCGATGGAGAACATGGCGATGTGTGCGGGGCGACTGGTCATGTCGCCGACCGTACGCGAGACGAGACGTCTCGTGCAAAGCGTTTTCCCGAGATGCCGCCGCGATCAGCCGTCGGAACAGGTCCCGCCGGTCCCCTTGGCGGGCCGGCCGTCCGGGCCCGTGACGGTCACCGGCAACGGTTCGGCCCGTGGGTCGGCGACGCGCTGCGCCCCGAGGGCCGTACACACCAGCTGGTCCACCGCGAGGCCGGTCAACTCCCCCAGGTCCGGCGACAGTTCGATCGACACCCGGTCGCCCTGCGCCACCACCTCGACCAGGTCCGCCGCGACAGCCTCCCGTGGCGCCTCCACGGCGCCGTCGGTGGCCGGGGGCGCCGGAACGGCCGTCGGCAAGAGCCCAGGCAGCGGCAGCAGCGTGGTCAGACGCTTGGCGCGTTCCAAGCCGGTCGGGCCCTGGAACAGCACCTCCATCGCCGACTCGACGTCCACCGGCGCGACCGTCCTGCGGGGGATCGCGACCAGGGTGCCGTCCGCCACGAAGTAGACCCGGATCGTCGGCACCACCCCACTGGCCGGCCCGCCCGCCTCCACCACGCCGGTCGCGGGGATGCCACAGGAGGCGAGCGCGCACAGCGCGGGAACGGCCAGGAGCACGGCTCGGCGCACCACGGTCCTCACTGCCCGCTCCCCGGGGTCGACTCGTCCCGTCGCAGGGGGAGTTCCACCGTGAAGACCGCGCCGCCCTCAAGGCGGTTCGCCGCCCGGACGGTGCCGCCGTGCATGCGGACGTTCTCCGCCGTGATGGCGAGGCCCAGACCGCTGCCCTCGGTCCGGGTGCGGGCGGCGTCCGACTTGTAGAAGCGCTCGAAGACGTGGGGCAGCACGCTGTCGGGGATGCCGGGGCCGCTGTCCAGCACCTCGATGACCGCGAACCGCTCCCCGTCTTCGTACAGGCGCAGCCGGACGGGCCGGGCACCGTGCCGCAGCGCGTTGCCGACCAGGTTGGCGACGACGACGTCGAGGCGGCGCGGATCGACCCGCCCGCGCAGCGCGTCGGGCGGAGGCAGGCGGACGTCCACCAGGTCCGTCCAGCCGCGGGCGGCCAGCGTGCGCCGCAGGGACTCGGCGAGGTCGATCTCGTCCAGGTGCAGCACCGCCGCGCCCGCGTCAAAACGGGAGATCTCCATCAGGTCGTCCACGAGACGGGCCAGTTTCACGGTCTCCTCGCTGATCAGCCGGACCGCGGTGGCGGTGTCGGGGTCGAGGTGGGCGGCGTCCTCGTCGAGGACGTCGGTGACCGCCGACATGGCGGCCAGCGGGGTGCGCAGTTCGTGCGAGACGTCCGCGGCGAACCGGCGGGCCCGGGCCTCCATGCCGCGCAGTTCGGCCACCGACTCCTCCAGGGCGGCGGCCGTTTCGTTGAACGTGTGCGACAGGTCGGCCAGTTCGTCGGATCCGTCGACGGCGAGCCGGGTGTCCAGCCGCCCCTCGGCGATGCTGCGGGTGGCTCGGCGCAGCGCGCGCACCGGCCGCAGCACCCCGCGGGCGGCGAGCAGCGCGAGCAGCACGGCGAGGCCGAGGGCGGGCACGGTGGCTCGCTGGACGGCGGTGACCAGGGCGTCGACGTACGCCTGTTCCGTGGTCTGCGGCACGGTCAGGAAGACCTGGACGCCGGACGCGGGCCGGGTCTCGACCGGAGTGGAGCCGGTGAAGGTGACCGACATGCCGACGACCAGGGAGGTGTGGTCGCCGCTGTCCACCCGCTGGAAGACGGTGGCCGTGCTGGAGTCCACGGCTGCGCGCAGGGTGGGCGTCAGCTCCTCGAACGGATCGTCCGCGGCGGAGGTGACGCTCAGTCCGCCGTAGGCGACCAGGACCCGCCAGGCGGGTTCGCCGTCGGCCACGGCGGCCGCGAACCGCCGCAGTTCGGCCTCGCCCGGCGGGAACGACAGGTCGGGAGCGAGCCGGTCGACCTGGGTCCGCAGCAGCTTGATCACGGTGTCCTGGCTCTGCTGGAGCACCCCCGTGCGCGCCTCCCGGAACGTCAGGCCACCGGTGGTCGCGGCGGTGAGCGCGGCGACGAGCGCGAACGCCACCACCAACCGCATCCGCAGACCGCGCAGTTGGGGGACCCTGACGCGGTCCTTCAGCACGCGTCCCACCGGGACGCGAACCGGTAGCCGAAGCCGCGCACGGTCTGGATGTAGCGGGGCTCGCGTGAGGGTTCGCCCAGCTTGGAGCGCAGCCGTTTGACGCAGGCGTCCACCAGGCGCGCGTCGCCGTGGTAGCTGTGTTCCCAGACCGCTTCCAGGAGTTGCTGGCGGCTGAACACCTGGCCGGGCGAGGCGGACAGGGTCAGCAGCAACCGCAGTTCGGACGGGGCGAGCGGGACCGGCGCGCCCTGCCAGGCGACCGAGAGGCCGGCCCGGTCGACGGCCAGGTCCCCGTACGTGTCGATCTTCGGGATGCCGCCGTCGGCGGACGCCCCTGCCGCCCGGCGCAGGACGGCACGGATACGCGCCGCCAACACCCGCGCCTGGACGGGCTTGACCACGTAGTCGTCGGCTCCGGCCTCCAGTCCTACGACGATGTCCTCGTCGTCGCCCCGCGCGGTGGCCATGATGATCGGCAGCGTCTGGTCGAGGGCACGCATCCCCCGGCACACGTCCAGGCCGGGCATGCCGGGCAGCATCAGGTCCAGCACCACGACGTCCGGCCGGAAGGACCGCAGCCGCTCCAGTCCTTCCTCGCCCGACTCGGCGGCGGCGACCTCGTGTTGCTGGCGGCGCAGGGCGAGCGCGACGCCCTCCCGCACGGCCCGGTCGTCTTCGATCAGCAGAACGCGTGGCATGCGCTCAGTATCCGCACGTCCTCCACACGTCCGGGACACTGTTACCGGATGATCACATGAGGCCCCGACGGGAACCTCGTTATTGTTTCGTTACCGTTCGGGCCAGATCCGATCACATGGCGGTCACAGCCTGAACGACCATGACCGTTCACCGAGCAACCCCGTCCAGCAACCGCCGTCGTAGGAGCGGCCCCGCGCACGCCCTCACGGGCGGGCGGAAGGGATCGCTGTGGGGAGGACTGGCCGCGCTGGCCGTCCTCGGGGCCACCGGTTTCGCGGCCGTGGGGTGGACGTCCGCGGACCGGGGCGACTCCGGCGCACGCACCGAGCCCACCGAGCGCGCCGCGTCCAGCCCCGCACCGCCCCGTCCTTCCGGCAGCCCGTCCGTGAGTGCGTCCGTCAGCCCGTCCCGCTCCTCCGCCGGCCCCTCCGAGCCGGTCGTCCCGGCCACCGGACCGGGCACCTTCACAACCGCGCCCGGCGGCAGCGCCAAGGTGGGGAAGGGACCGGTCCTGCGCTACCGGGTCGACGTCGAGGACGGCCTGAAGCTGTCCGCCGCGGCGGTCGCCGAGCAGGTCGAGCGCATCCTTTCCGACCGGCGCGGCTGGACGGCGGACGGCCACTCGGCGTTCCAGCGGGTGTCGGACGGCAGCACCGACTTCGTCGTGCGCGTCGCGACGCCCGGGACCGTGGACAAGATCTGCGGGCAGTACGGGCTGGACACCGGCGGCGAGGTCAACTGCAACGTGGCCCAGAGCGTCATGGTCAACCTCAGGCGCTGGGAGCTGGCCACGCCCGTCTACGCCGAGGACGTGACGTCCTACCGGGCGCTGATCATCAATCACGAGGTCGGCCACTTCCTCGGACACGGCCACGTCGGCTGCCCCGGCCCCGGCAGGCCGGCCCCCGCGATGATGCAGCAGATCAAGGGCATGAACGGCTGCGTGCCCAACGTCTGGCCGTACGACGAGGACGGGCAGTACGTCACCGGCCCCGCCACTCCCTGAAAGCGGTCTCAGCGCTGGTACCGGGCCAGTACCAGGTTGCCGTCCTCCTCGAGGCGTTCGCGCAGTTCACCCAGGCCGATCGCGCCGCTGTAGTACTCCTGGAAGGCGGGCGTGGCGACCTTGTCCTTCCATTCCGGATAGCCGCGCACGGACTGCGCGGGTGCCGGGCGCAGGTGCGCGGCGAGGGCGGTGCCGGTGGCCCAGCCGTCCTTGGCGGTGTGCAGGGCGGGGTCCTTCAGGGCCTGGGTGCCGGTGGGCAGCATCCAGTCGCCCAGGGCGAGCCGGACCATGCTCTCGGGCCGGAGCAGGAAGTCGAGGAACGCGACCGCCTCCTTCTTGTGCGGGCTGTCCTCGGCGACGGACAGGGTCTGCGGGCTGACGCCCTGGGTGAGCCCGTCGGCGCCTGCCGGGGCGGGCAGCACCTGCCACCGGAAGCCCTTGGGTGCCTGCTGGGCGATCTGCTGACGGTAGGAGAAGCCGAGCGGGACCATCGCGTACCTGCCGCCGAAGAAGCCGGGCAGGGTGTCCGAGCCGCCGCTGCCCAGGGTGGTGGGCGAGGCGCTGCGGTCGGTGTTCGCCTGGTCGTGGATGGTGCGCGGCACGGTCTGGTCCGCCGTCTCGAACCGGATCGCCACCTTGCCGTCCGTGCCCCGGTGGAAGAGCTGTCCGCCCGCCGACAGGGAGAGGTTGAGGGTCGCGGAGACAGGCTCCTTGAGGGGCCAGGCCACGCCGTACTTCCCGTCGCCGCTGAGCTGTTCGGTGATCTGCCGGAACTCCGCCCAGCTCCACGGCTGTTCGGGGGTGGGGATGCGGACGCCGGACTCCTTCAGCCACGTCGCGTTGGCGATGAGCACGCGCGGCTCCTGGAGGAAGGGCACGCCGTAGATGCCGTCGCCGAACGTCGCCGTGCCCCAACTGCGCCGGGGGATGTCCGACTTGAGACGCTCGGGCAGCAGGTCGGTCAGGTCGGCGAGATAGCCGCCGTACGCGAAGTCCGCGAGGTCGTCGGAGGCGTCGTGGATGATGTCCGGTGCCTCACCGCCCTCGAAGGAGGTGAGGAGCTGGTCGTGGACGCTGTCCCAACTTCCCTGAACGTACTCGACCTTGACGTCCGGATGGGTCGCGTTCCACTCCCTCACCAGTTCCTGGTTGGCCTCGATCGACTCCTGCTGCCAGGCCAGGGACTGGAAGCGGAGGGTGACCGGGCCGTCCGAGGACGTGCTGCCGCCGCCGGTGCAGCCTGCCAGCAGCAGGGCCGCGGCCAGGACGCCTGCGAGTTTGCCGCGCATCAGCTCTTCACCGCCCCGGCGAGCATGCCGCCCGTGATCCGCCGCTGGATGATCGCGAAGACGACCAGTGAGGGAAGGGTGGCGAGGAAGGCGGCGGCGGCCAGCGGGCCGAGGTCGGCGACGCCCTCCGCGCCGATGAAGTGGGTGAGGACGACCGGCAGGGTCTGTTTCTCGGGCGTCTTCAGCAGTACGAGCGCGAAGAAGAACTCGTTCCACGCGGTGATGAACGCGAACAGTCCCGTCGCCACGATCCCGGGCGCGAGCAACGGCGCCGTCACCGACACCAGCGTCCGTACCCGCCCGGCCCCGTCGACCGCGGCCGCCTCCTCCAGCTCGGCGGGCACGGCACGGACGTATCCGACGAGCATCCACAGCGCGAACGGCAGCGCCCACACGACGTACACCATCACCAGCCCCGTCAGGGAGTTGATCATCCGGAGGTTCTTCAGCACCAGGAACAGCGGGATGATCACCAGCACGAGCGGGAACGCCTGGCTGACCACCACCCATCCGGTGGCGGCCTTCGCGAGCCGGCTGCGGTGCCGGGCCATGACGTATGCCAGGGGGGTCGCGATCAGTACGGCGATGAGCGCGGCGCCGGCCGCGGCGAGCAGGGAGTTGCCCGCGGCGCGCAGCAGCGGCTGCTCGTCGAAGGCCTGCCGGAAGTTGCCGAGGGTGGGATCCTCGGGGATCCAGGAGGGGTGCAGACTGCCCAGCTCGCGCGGCGACTTGAAGGCCGTGGACAGGAGCCAGAGGAAAGGGAAGGCGAGGAAGACGAGATAGGCGAACAGCGCGGCGTACTGGCCCACGCGGCCGCCGGTGCTGGTCCTCATACGTCGTCGCCTCCCCTGAGCCGGCCCACCAGGAACAGGGCGAGCAGCACCGAGATCACGGCGACCATCACGCAGCCCATCGCCGCCGCGTAGCCGAACTGGCCGTAGCGGAAGGCCTCTTCGTAGGCGAAGAGCATGGGCAGACGGGTGCGGCCGCCGGGGCCGCCGCTGGTCAGGACGTACACCAAGGCGAAGGAGTTGAAGTTCCAGATGAAGTTGAGCGCGGTGATCGCGAGCGCGACCGGCCTCAGGGCCGGCCAGGTGACCGTCCGGAAGCGGCGCCAGGCGCCGGCGCCGTCCATCGCCGCCGCTTCGTGGAGTTCGCGCGGGGTGTTCTGCAGGCCGGCCAGCAGGGCGACCGTCGTCTGCGGCATGCCGGCCCAGACGCCGACGACGATCACCGCGGGCAGGGCGGTCCCGAGACCGCTGAGCCAGTCGCGGCCGTCGCCGAGGCCGAGGTCTCGCAGGGTCTCGTTGAGGACGCCCGCGTCCGGGCTGTAGACGAGCCGCCACATCACGCCGACCACGACCTCCGGCATGGCCCACGGGATGATCGCGAGGGCCCGGGCCAGCCAGCGCAGCCTCAGCTCCTGGTTGAGGAGGAGGGCGAGGCCGAGGGCGAGCAGGAACTGCGGGACCGTCACCCCGACCGCCCAGACCAGGCCGATCCGGAACGACTCCCAGAACAGCGTGTCGTGCAGCAGGTCCCGGAAGTTGAGACCGCCGATCCACTGCGTGGGCCGGGTGCGGCCCGACTGGGCGTCGGTGAAGGCCAGCAGGATGCCGTAGAGCAGGGGGCCGACGCTCAGTACCAGGATCGGGATCAGCGCGGGCAGCACCAGGAACCAGGCCCCGTGGTCCGGCGGCCGCCGGCCCCCGTCGGCGCGTGGCTCCCCCGGCGCCGACCGCTTCGTCGCGGTCACCAAGGTCACGTGATCGGCTCCTTCGCGCGGCTCACGACGGGAATCTGTCGGACAGGCCCTGGACCCGGTGGGCCTCCGTCATGGTCGTGAAGGCGGTATGCACCGTCAAGGCAGCGCGCACACGGTCCTACCTGTACGAATGCGAGACTGGCCGGGGATGGCCGGATCGCGACGCCGGGTGCGGGAGCATGCGGCGGAAGACGGACAGGGAGGCGGACGGATGGACGAGGCACGGGCGCGGGAGGTGCTGGCCGCGGCGGGGGTGCTGCCCGGCCCGGCGCGGCAGGCGCGACTGCTCGCCCTGGGCGAGAACGCGGTGTTCGCCGCCGGTGACCTGGTCGTCAAGGTGGGCCGCGACGCCGAACTCCTCGACCGTGCCCGCCGCGAACTCGACATCGCGGCGTGGCTGGAGGAGGCGGGCCTGCCCGCGGTCCGGGCCGCCGAGCCCAAGGCGCTCCTGGTCGAGGGACACCCGGTGACCGTGTGGCACCGGCTGCCCGACCCCGTACGGCCCGCCGAACCCCGGGATTTGGCCGAATTGCTCCGATCCGTCCACGCCCTGCCCTCCCCCGGCTTCACCCTGCCGCCCCGCGAGCTGCTGGGCGGCGTGGAACGCTGGCTGCGCCTGGCGGGCGACGCGATCGACCCGGCCGACGCGGCGTACTTGCGCGAGCGGCAGGACGGTTTCGCCACGGCGGCGGCCGCGCTGACACCCCACCTCCCGCCGGGGCCCATCCACGGCGACGCACTCCCCCGCAACGTCCATGTCGGGCCGGACGGGCCGGTCCTGGTGGACCTGGAGACCTTCTCCGGGGATCTCCGGGAGCACGATCTGGTCGTGATGGCGCTGTCCCACGACCGCTACGGCCTGCCGACCGAGGCATACGACTCGTTCACCGAGGCGTACGGCTGGAACGTGCGGGAGTGGTCGGGGTGTTCGGTGCTGCGGGGTGCTCGGGAGACGGCGAGCTGTGCGTGGGTGGCCCAGCATGCGCCGAGCAATCCCAAGGCGCGGGAGGAGTTCGAGCGGCGGGTGACTTCGCTGCGGGGCGGGGACGAGAGGGTGCGGTGGTATCCCTTCTGAACTGAGCGCCACGGATCTGAACTGAGCGCCACGGACCGATGGTCGGGGTCCCCGGGCTCCTGGGCTCCTTCTGTAACGCTTTTCGCGTCCCGTCCCAAGAACAGGTGAAGGCAAGGAGCCGCCGACGAGAAGGGGACATCTGTGGATGACGCCGAACGGTTACGGGGTGGGCCCGCCGCGGCGGTACGTGACCCGCGGCTCTTCGAGGAGTTCTACCGGCGCCATGTGGACGCGGTGATGCGCTTCGTGGCCCGGCGCGTGGACGATCCGCACACGGCGGCCGACCTGACGGCCGAGATCTTCCTCGCCGTCCTCGACTCGGCCCACTCCTACCGGCCGCGCCTCGGCAGCGAGACCGCCTGGCTGTACGGCATAGCACGCAACGTCGTCTCGTCGGAGCGCCGCCGGGTGGCGAGAGAGACCGAACGCGATCTGCGCATCTCCGGGCGGCGGTTGCTGGAGCCCGACGACATCGCCCGTATCGAGGACAAGCTCGACGCGGAGAGCCCCGGGCGGCACGTCCTGGCAGCGCTCGCGCGGCTTCCCGAGGGCGAGCGGGCCGTCATGGAACTGATCGCGGTGGACCAGCTGACGGTCACCGAGGCCGCGGCCGCGCTGGGTATCCGCCAGGTCACGGCCCGGGTCCGGCTGCACCGGGCCCGCAAGGCGCTGCGGGAGGAGACGGACTCCGGGACCGCGGAGCCGAACTCCGCGGCCGTACAGGCGGGTTCTCCGGGAGCGGAGGCGCCGGACACATCGCTGCTGTACGTCGCGAGGGGGGAAGCATGAGCACGCGGACGACGTTCGAGGACCGGCTGCTGGACGAGCTGAAGAAGGAGATCGGGCAGCGCGAGCCGAAGGCCCCTGTGCGCCCCCTGTTCGCCCCGCGCCGGATCGCTGTCGTCGCGGCGACCTGTGCGGCGGCCTGGCTCGCCACGGTGACCGTGCCCGGGTCGCCGGCCGACTCCAGGGCATTCGCGGTGGAGCCCCGCGGCGACGGCAGCGTCATGCTCACCGTCAAGGACCAGAGCATCAGTCCCGACGCCCAACGCGCGCTCGCGGGGAAAGTGCGCCAGTGGGGTATCCACGTGACCGTCGACGTACTCCCACCCGGCTACATCTGCGTACGCAGCAAGGTCACCCCTCTCGTGGGGATCGACAAGCAGGGCAACCGTGTTCCCATCGTCCCCTTCAAGGCCGGCTGGGACGTCGCGCTGCGTCCGGGCAACGTGCTGGCCTTCGAGAACACCCGGGGTGTCTCCCGCCCGCGCGCGGTCGAGATCTACAGGACCAGGGCCGAGGCCGAGCCCTGCGTCCCGATGAAGATCGTCCTGCCGGACGACTAGTCACATGGAGCCCTTACCCTTCGTTTCCGCTGCCCCGAAGTCACCCCTCTCCGCAATCGCGCGATTACGTCTCGCTGTCACGACGGCCGGTCCGTCGCGACTGGGATGGCTGGACGCCCTGCGCGGCCTCGCGGCGCTCGTCGTGGTCTTCGACCACTCGTCGTACACCTTTATGGCGGACTTTCGGCGGGAGGTGATGCCGCAGTTCAACACCAGCCGCTACGGCATCATGGTGTTCTTCCTGGTGAGCGGCTACATCATCCCCGCGTCGCTGGAACGCCGGGGCTGCGTCCGGACGTTCTGGATCGGACGGATCTTCCGGGTCCACCCGCTGTGGGCGGCTGTCATCGCGGTGCTGCTCGCCCTCCATCTCCTGGGCGTCGCGGAGCTGCGGGACTTCGGTGGGCAGAGCGCCGCCACGGTGGCCGTCGCGCACGCCACCATGCTCCAGGAGCTCCTCGGCACACCCAATCTCCTGCTCGTCCTGTGGACGCTCTCGTACGAGATGGCCTTCTATCTGCTGGTCGTGGCCCTTTTCACGGTCCGGCTGCACCAGCGGTCCGCGGCGACGGCCGCCGTCCTGGCCGTGCTCGCCGCCGTGAGTGCGGCGGCCGGGGTCGTGCGGCCGGCCTCCGCCCTGTCGGGCATGGTCGGCACCGGTCCGCTGATCACGTTCGCCTCGATCGCCATGGTGGTCGCCATCTGCTGCGCGAGCGCCGGATCGCGGGTGCTCCGGGTGTGCGGGGGTGTGTCGGGCGGGCTGCTCGGACTCGTCCTGGTCGCGTTCAACGGCACGGTCCCGCTGTGGGAGGGCCTGGTGATCCTCGCCGTGATGTTCCTCGGCACCGTGGTCCACCGCGCCGAGAACGGTCGGATCACCTGGCGGTACGCGGCAGGCACCGCCGTCGTGGTGGTCGCCTGTGCCGTGGGGAGTGCGTACCGCTACGGCGACGGTGACCACTTCACACAGCGCGGCTGGATCGCGGCATTCCTGCTGGCCGTACTCACCTTCGGCGCCGGACTGGCGTGCCGCCGCCGACGCGTTCCGCGTCTGCTGACCGGGCTGGGAACGATCAGCTACTCGGTCTATCTGGTCCATCCGGTACTGCTGGCGGTGATCGACAGCACGGCCGGGCGACGGCGGCAGGACAGTCTCGTGCTCGAAGTGGCGTTCTTCGTCGTGCTGTTACCCCTGTGCGTGGTGACTCATCGGTACGTCGAAGTGCCGGGCCGGAGGTGGGGGCGCTGGTTGGCGGGGCGGGTGCGGCCACCGTGACCGTCCCGGGAAACCGCCCCGTGTCCCCCGCGCCCCTTCACGCGGTCTCCTGTTCCTGGATCGTTCGTGCTGCCCGGCGCAGTTCCGTCAGGACCGCGCGGACCGCCTTTCTGGCCGTGCGCTCGGGGCGGCACAGGGCGTCGATATGGCGGCGGGCCTGCACGCCGCTGAGCGGCCGCAGGACCAGGGCCGGGTGTCGGCGGGAGGTCCAGCGGGGCATCAGGGCCAGGCCTCCGCCCGCGGCCACCGCCTCCGCCGCCACCGAGAACTCGTTGATGGTGTGGGCCAGGTGGAGCCGCCGCCCCGCCGCCGCGGCGATCGCCTCGATGGTCGCCCTGACCGGGAAGCCCTCGTGCACGGCGATCCACGGTTCGTCGGCCACGTCACCCGGGGTGACGCGCCGCTTGGCGGCGAGCGGATGGCCCGCGGGCATGGCCACGTCCAGCGGCTCGCGCAGCAACGTCGTCGCGGTCACCGCGCGCGGCCACGGCGGGGCGTGGTCCAGGCGGTGGGCCAGCACGATGTCGTACTCGCGGGTCAGCCGCGGGAAGTCGTCCTGCGCGACGTCCTCGTCGGCGAGCGCGAGCACCGGATGACCGGGGCCGGCGAATGCGCGCAGCAGCAGTGGGAAGAAGGCCGCAGCCGCGCTGTGGAAGGCGGCCACCGACACCTCGCCGTCCGGCCGCCCCACGAACTCCTCGACCGTGTGCCGGGCGCGCGCGAGTGCCGTCTCCACCTCGATCGCCGCGCCCGCCAGCGCCTGCCCGGCGTCCGTGAGCACCAGCCGCCGCCCTTCACGCTCGGTCAGCGGTACGGGGATCGAGCGCTGCAACAGCCGCAACTGCTGGGAGATCGCCGACGGTGTCACCAGCAGCGCCTCGGCGACCGCGGTGACACTGCCCAGCTCGCCGAGCTCCCGCAGGATCCGCAACTGCCGTTCGTCCACCCCCTCAGTGTAGAAGTACCGTGTAGGACTGCTAAAAGATCCTTTTAGAAAGTGGTTCTGGGCTTCAGTGGCCTCGCCGGTGCACCGTGGGCAGGTGTCCGACGCCCGCCGTACCGATGCGGTACTCCTCCTGGTCGCGCTCGTCTGGGGTTCCAGTTATCTGTCCGCCCAGACCGCCACCGCCGCCCTCCCCGTCCTGCTGGTCCTCTTCGTGCGCTACGCCCTGTCCGCACTCGCCTGTCTCGGGCTCGTCGCCTCCCGCGCCGGGTCACGGCACCGCTCCCGCCGCTGGACCCGCGACGAGCTCCGGGTCGGTGTGCCCCTCGGGGTCACCCAGGCCGCGGTCCTGGTCGTGGAGACGTACGGCGTCGCCCACACCACCGCCGCCAACGCGGGGCTGATCATCAGCCTGACCATCGTCCTCACCCCCTTCCTCGACCGCACCGGCCACCCGGGCGGCCTGCCTCCCGCCTTCTACGCCGCCGCCGGCGTGTGCGTCCTGGCCGTCGGGCTCCTGATGTCCGGCAACGGCTTCCACGCGCCCCGCCTCGGCGACCTGCTGATGCTGGCCGCGGCGTTCGTCCGGGCGGCGCACGTGGCACTCGTCGGCCGGCTCACCGCGGGCCGCGCGATACGTCCCCTGCACCTGACCACGGTGCAGACCCTCGTCGGCTCGGCCCTGTTCCTGGCACCGGCCGCCCGCGAGCTGCCGACCCTGGCCCGCACCGACGCCGCGACCTGGACGCAGCTGGTCTATCTCGCCCTGTTCTGCAGTGTGTTCGCCTTCCTCGCCCAGACCTGGGCGGTCCAGCGCACCTCCGCAAGCCGGGCGAGTTTGCTGCTGGGCACCGAGCCGATCTGGGCCGCCGCGGTGGGCATCGCCCTCGCGGGGGAGCACTTCACGCCGGTGACCGGCCTCGGCGCGGCCCTGATGGTCGCCGGCACCTACTGGGGGCAGGCGGTGGAACGCCACCACCGGACGGCGACGGCACCGAAGGCCTCCGCGCCCGCGGCCACCTCCTCCCCGACCGCAAAGGAACCCCCATGCCCGGCCACGACACTTACGAGCACCTGATCTCCCTGCTCGACACCTCCTGCGTCGACTACCGCCTCATCGACCACGAGCCGGAGGGCACCACCGACAAGGTCTGTGCGCTGCGCGGACACCCCGCCTCCGAGGCCGCGAAGTGCATCGTGCTGCGGGTCAAGGTGGACCGGCGCACCACCCGCCACGTCCTCGCGGTCGTCCCCGGGGACCGGCGGGTGGACCTGGGTGCCGTCCGCGCGTTGTTCGACGCCCGGTACGTCGGCTTCAGCGACGCGGAGACAGCCGAGCGGCTCGCCCGCACGGTGCCCGGCACGGTCCTGCCCTTCAGCTTCGATCCCGAGCTCGAAGTCCTCGCCGACCCGGACGTGGTGGCACAGCCGAAGCTGTACTTCAACGCGGCCCGGCTGGACCGGTCCCTGGTCATCTCGGGTGGCGACTACGCGCGGCTCGCCCGCCCCCGGGTCGAGCCCATCGCGAGCCCTGCCGCCTGAGGCCGCGGTGTGACGCCCGGTGTCAGACCGGCTCGTCCGCGAGTTCCCGCAGCGGCCAGGTGCCGTCCACCACCGCGTCCGTCTCGCCCTTGCGGCGCAGGAAGCTCTGGAAGTCCGCCGCCCACTCGGCGTACCACTCGATCTGGCGGCGGTGCAGTTCCGCCGGGCCGAGGGTCGCGACCTTGGGGTGGCGGCCGGCTATCGCGCAAGCCAGCCGGGCCGCGGCGAGGGCGTCGGCCGAGGCGTCGTGGGCGGCGTCGAGCCGGACGCCGTACTCCGTGCAGACCGCTTCGAGGTTGCGTTTGCCGCGGCGGTAGCGGTCGGCCCAGCGGTCGATGGTGTACGGGTCGACGACCGGGGCCGGATCGACGCCTCCGAGGCGGTCCCGCAGGGACGGCAGGCCGTGCCTGCGCAGTTCCGCGGAGAGCAGGGTCAGATCGAAGGCCGCGTTGTAGGCGACGACCGGTACGCCCGTCTTCCAGTACGCCACGAGGACGTCGGCGACCGCGTCCGCGACCTGGTCGGCCGGGCGGCCCTCGGCACTGGCGCGCTCATTGCTGATGCCGTGCACGGCCACCGCGTCCGCCGGGATCTCCACGCCCGGATCCGCCAGCCACTCCCGGCGCCCGAGGGGCTGCCCGTCCCTGACCTCGATCACGGCCGCCGTGACGATGCGCGCCTCGCGCGGATCGGTTCCCGTGGTCTCCAGGTCGAAGCCGATCAGCAGCTCCCGGTGCCAGCCCATGGGTGGTCCCCCCTTCTTGGTGGTGCTTTCCCCCAGTGGTCTCCACGATCCCATGGGCCACTGACAATCCGAGGACCGCATTCCGCTTACGGGCTTGCGCGGGGGGACAGTTCAGGACACCGGCCGTGAATCCGCCCAGGCCACCTCGAACTCCTCACGATAGGTCGGGAAGAGACCGGCCTCGTCGGCTTCGCCCGACCTGACCAGCTTGCTCCCGCCGCGCAGGACCAGCACCGGCGCCTCCATGCCCCGCGAGCGCCGCAGATAGGACTGCACCACGGCGATGCCGTCCGCGCCGTCACCGTCGACGAGGTACGCCGTGAAGCGGGGCGTCTCGTCGTAGACCTGGATCTCGAACGCCCCGGGGTCGCGCAGTTTGGAGCGCACCCGACGCATGTGCAGGATGTTCATCTCGACCGCGCGGCTCATCTCGCCCCGCTTGATGCCGAGTTCACGCTCGCGCCGCTTGACCGCGCTGGAGGCCGGGTTGAGGAACAGCAGCCGTACCCGGCAGCCGGACTCGGCCAGGCGCACCAGGCGGCGGCCGGAGAAGTTCTGCACGAGCAGGTTGAGGCCGATGCCGACGGCGTCGAGCCGGCGGGCGCTGCCGAAGATGTCCTCGGCGGGGAACTGGCGCATCAGCCGCACCCGGTCGGAGTGCACGGCGACCACGTCCCCGTACCGGTCGCCGACGAGGTCCTCGACCGCGTCGACGGGGAGCCGGCGTGCGGAGGGCACGTCGCCGGCCGTTCCGAGTATCTCCAGGAGACGGGCGGAGGCCCGCTCGGCCTGGCCCAGGACGGCCTCGGACAGGGCTCTGTTGCGTGAGACGACGTTCCGGGTGACCTCGAGCTCGTCCAGGGCGAGTTCGACGTCCCGTCGCTCGTCGAAGTACGGCTCGAAGCACGGCCAGTGCTGCACCATCAGCTCCCGCAACTGCGGGAGGGTGAGGAAGCTGAGGACGTTGTCGTCGGCCGGGTCGAGCAGGTAGCCCTTGCGGCGGCTGACTTCGCGTACGGCGACCGCGCGCTGCACCCACTCCTGGCCGGCGGGTCCGGCGGCGGCGACCACCCACTCGTCGCCGTGGACGGGTTCGTAGATGGGGCGCAGCACGGCGGCCACGACGGCCCGCAGCCGTTGTTCGACGAGGTTCAGCCAGATGTAGGCCCGACCGGCACGCTGGGCGCGGGTACGGACCTCGCGCCAGGCGTCGGCGTCCCAGTCCAGCTCCGGCCCGATGGTGGCACCCGCGTCCATCGGCCGTGCCAGGGACACCGTGCCGGGCGGGGCGTCTGCGGAGTTCCCCTCGTGACCCTCGTCACCAGGGGGCAACTCCAGCCCTCCCGAGCCCACCCGCGCACCGCCTTCCGCTCCCCCGAGCACTCCCCGTGCCAACGATCAAGGAAGGGTACTCCGGGAGCGGTCGGCGGTGCAGCCGGATGGACAGGTCGTTTCTCAACTACCGTCCGTCGGAGCCCCGTTCTCCCCGGCGAGGGCGGGCGGAGTGAGCGGATTCATAGCGGTGACGTCACGTGGGGCGATGGAGAAGCCCTGCCAGTGGACCGGCATGGGCTGCTGGTCCTCGTCCCGGGCTATGTGGTGGAAGCCGACGTTCACCCAGGCCACGGGGTGGGTGAGGGTCTGCCCGCTCACCCACTTGTCGACGGACTTGGGATGGGTCCGGGGGCAGCGCGGGTTGTTGCTGGCGAACAGCTCGCACTTGTTGTACTGGGTGAAGTAGACGTCGTGCTGGGTGAAACCGCGGCCCGGGTAGCGGGTGGTGGGGCCGGGGACGATCTCGTACGACCGCGCGTGCCCGTCCTTGTTCTTGCCGGTCGCGCTGACCATGCGCCACCAGCGATAGGCCTTGGCGTCGCCGGCGCGTTCCTTGGTGACCTTGGTGCGGGTGGTCTTGGTGGTCGGGGTCAGCCGGCCGCGGGTGGTGACGGCCGAGTCGTACTGCTCGACCCGGTTCTTGGTGAAGCCGTCGAGGGCGAAGTCGAGCCGCCAGAACGCGTTGTGGCTGTGGCTGGTGGCCTTGCCCTTGGCGCCCTTGCCGATGGGCCAGCCGCGCCCGTCGCCCGCGTCGTAGTCGACCGGGGAGAGGCTGCCGGTCGCGCCGACGTTCATGTTGACGGTGCCGTCGTCCTGGAAGCGCCACTCGGTCATGTACTCGTACCAGCCGACCTGGTTGACCGTGTAGACGAGCAGGTCCTTGCCCTGGGCCTGGTAGACCTTGTTCCCGGTGTCGCCCTGCATGCGGTAGGCGTGGCCGCGGGAGCGTGTGGTGGTGCACAGGCCCTTGACGTTCGGGTTCTCGCCCGGGTACTGGTCCGGGATCTTGACGGTCTTGATGGTGCCGCCGGGGCACTCGGCCGCCGCCAGCGGCATCAGGTCCTTGGCGAAGTCCTGGCCCGTGAGGTCGTCGTACTCCTCCTTCCCGTCGTCGTACGGGACGTGGATCTGGCCGAGCCGGGCACTGTTGAGGACCTTGATCGGCTTGGGCTCGCCCTTGGGCTGGTAGGAGACGTCGTCCAGGACGAGGCCGGCCATGCCGTCGTAGCGCCAGCACATCCGCCAGGTCGTGCCGGTGGAGAGCTTCTGCTCGATGCGGTAGGCGGCGCTGCAGTCGGCCGCCGCCGCGGCGGCCGCTCCCGGCTGGGCGGCGGCCGGTCCCGCGCCGGTGGTCAGACCGGCGGCCAGCGCGGCCACGGCGAGACCGAGGGCGGCCGGCCGCTTGCGAGCACGGCTGATGGTGTTCACGCGCATGAAGGAAGTGACTCCCTTGCAGGAGATGCAGGTACGGAAGATGGACGAAAGCCGGACAAAACCTGTCGAAGGCCGGATGGCGGTCGAAGACCGGTCGAAGGCCGGCTCAGCGGTCGAGCTCGGCGACCTTGCGGGCGCTCAGGTCGATCACCAGGGACCTGGTGTCGATCCACGGCCCGTTCCTGACCTTCAGGAACAACCGCACGCAGCGGTGCTCACCGCACGCGTCCAGTGCGGCGGGCTGGGCACCGGGCGTGGCCCGGTAGACGCCGCCGCTCAGCTTCAGCTGGTCCGGGGAGGTGAGCTCCTTGCCGGTGGCGTCCTGGTAGTCGGCCTTGAGACCGGCGCCCAGCGGGTCGCCGATCAGGAGGTTCGCCGCCTCGATGCTCTCGGCCCGGCTCGGCGGCGGCTGGACACCCTGCTGCTCGGTGGTCCCGACGACCTTGCCGGCATCGAGGTCGACGGTGCGGGTGACGAGGGTGTCGTCCCGGTAGTCGTAGAACGTCACGTCGGCGCGCCGGGGCGCGTTCGTGGCGTCGGTCTCGTCCGCTTCCGGTTCGGCGAGGTCGACGGTGAGGCGCTGCGGGCCGCGCTCGCCCCCGACGTCCTCGCTCGCGTTGAACATCTGCCGGCTCACGGCTATCTGCTCGACCCGCTCGATCTCGTCGCCGGTCAGCGGATCACTGCCCTTGCCCTTCTCACCCTCGGCCGGGGCCTGCTCGACCACGCCGGGCGCGACGGCCGCGCCCTGCTCCTGGCCCTCGTCCCGGCCCTGTCCCGCCTGCTGTGTGGACTGGCTGCCCGCCCGTCCGCCACCCGTTTCGTCCGCCCCCGCCGATCCCGGCAGGGTGATGGCTACCATCGCGGCGGTCGAGGCCACCGCGATGGCCGTACCGGCCACCACCTTGCCGAGATGACGGTGCACTGCGTCGCGCACGTCTTCCCCCCTGCTCCCCCAAGATCCCGGGAGTGCGAATTTGCCCCACTGGTTCGGCATACCGGCCGCATGAGGCGGGGTATGCACTGGTCGCTCGGTAAGAGGGAGCCACGTCATAGGTGGTTCCACCAGTTTCGTGGACACTCGGGGCCAAGGCGCCCCAGCGGCGCAGGACACCTGGAAGAGTCGTATCCATGCAGGTCTGGCCTGGAGAGGCATATCCGCTCGGCGCCACGTACGACGGCGCCGGCACCAACTTCGCGGTCTTCTCGGAGGCCGCGGACCGAGTAGAGCTGTGTCTGTTGCACGACGACGGCTCGGAGACGGCGGTGGAACTGCGGGAGAGCGACGCGTTCGTACGGCACGCCTACCTGCCCGGCATCATGCCGGGACAGCGGTACGGCTTCCGTGCGCACGGGCCGTACTCCCCCGAGCGAGGTCTGCGCTGCAACTCGTCGAAGCTGCTGCTCGACCCGTACGCGCGTGCGATCAGCGGCTCGATCCACTGGGGCGAGGAGGTGTACGGCTACCACTTCGACGAGCCCGAGCGGCGCAACGACCTGGACTCGGCGCCGCACACGATGACGTCCGTCGTGGTCAACCCGTACTTCGACTGGGGCGACGACCGGCGGCCGCGCACCGAGTACCACCACACGGTGATCTACGAGGCCCATGTCAAGGGCCTCACGATGCGGCACCCGGGGCTCCCGGAGGAGCTGCGCGGCACCTACGCCGCCCTCGCGCACCCGGCGATCATCGAGCACCTCACCGAGCTGGGCGTCACCGCGCTGGAGCTGATGCCCGTACACCAGTTCGTGAACGACCACCGGCTGGTCGACATGGGCCTGAACAATTACTGGGGCTACAACACCATCGGCTTCTTCGCCCCGCACAACGCGTACGCCTCCTGGGGCGACCGCGGCCAGCAGGTCCTGGAGTTCAAATCGGCCGTGCGGGCGCTGCACGAGGCCGGCATCGAGGTCATCCTGGACGTGGTCTACAACCACACCGCCGAGGGCAACCACCTGGGTCCGACGCTGTCCTTCAAGGGCCTCGACAACCCGCAGTACTACCGGCTGACGGACGACCCGCGCTACTACATGGACACCACGGGCACCGGGAACTCGCTGCTCATGCGGTCCCCGCACGTCCTGCAGCTGATCATGGACTCGCTGCGGTACTGGGTGACCGAGATGCACGTCGACGGCTTCCGCTTCGACCTCGCGGCCACCCTGGCGCGGCAGTTCCACGAGGTGGACCGGCTGTCGTCGTTCTTCGACCTGGTGCAGCAGGACCCGGTGGTCTCCCAGGTGAAGCTGATCGCCGAGCCCTGGGACGTCGGCGAGGGCGGCTACCAGGTGGGCAACTTCCCGCCGCTGTGGACCGAGTGGAACGGCATGTACCGCGACACCGTACGGGACCTGTGGCGCGGCGAGCCGCGCACCCTCGCCGAGTTCGCGTCCCGGCTCACCGGCTCCTCCGACCTGTACCAGGACGACGGGCGGCGCCCGCTCGCCTCGATCAACTTCGTGACCTGCCACGACGGCTTCACCCTGCGCGACATGGTCTCGTACAACGAGAAGCGCAACCACGCCAACGGCGAGGACAACCGGGACGGCGAGAGCCACAACCGCTCCTGGAACTGCGGGGTGGAGGGTGAGACCGACGACCCGGCCGTGCTGGAGCTGCGGGCGAGGCAGAGGCGGAACTTCATCGCCACGCTGATGCTGTCCCAGGGTGTCCCGATGATCAGCCACGGCGACGAGGTCGCGCGCACCCAGCGCGGCAACAACAACGCGTACTGCCAGGACAGCGAGCTGGCCTGGGTCCAGTGGCCGGAAGCCGAGGGGCCCGAGAGTGAGCTGCTGGACTTCACGCGCGCGCTCGTGCGGCTGCGCAAGGAGCATCCCGTCTTCCGCCGACGGCGCTTCTTCCACGGGCGGCCCGTGGAGGGCACGCACGACGAGCTGTCGGACATCGCCTGGTTCACCCCCGAGGGCAAGGAGATGACGCAGCGGGACTGGGACCGCTCGCAGGCGTCGGCGCTCACGGTCTTCCTGAACGGCAACGCGATCTCCGAGCCCGGCGCGCGCGGGGAGCGGATCACCGACGACTCGTTCCTGCTGATGTTCAACGCCTCGCCGAAGACCCTCGACTTCGTGGTGCCGGTCAACCACGGCCGGCAGTGGCAGGTCCTCGTCGACACCGCCCGCACGGACGGGGTACCGCCCGGCACGGTGGCGAAGGTGCAGGCCGGGGACCGGCTCACCCTGGTGGACCGGAGCATGACGGTGCTGCAGCGGCCGGTCTAGCCGGTCCCGCGCGACGGCATATGGAGGGAGTGATGACACGAACGGCCGCCAGGCGGGTACGTAGGTCTGCATGACACCTGAGCGACCTGACCCGGCGGTGCCGTCGGCCACCTACCGGCTGCAGCTGCAGCCCGCCTTCCCGTTCTCGGCCGCGGCGGCGGCCGTGCCGTACCTGGCTTCGCTCGGCGTCTCGCACCTGCACCTGTCGCCGGTCCTCGAGGCCGTCCCCGGCTCGGCGCACGGCTACGACGTCGTGGACCACGCGCGCGTACGCGAGGAACTGGGCGGCGAGGAGGGGCTGCGGGCGCTGGCGCGCACCGCGCGGGATCACGGGCTCGGCCTGGTGGTGGACCTGGTGCCCAACCACATGGCCATGGCCCCCCGGCACAACCACGCCCTGTGGGAGGTCCTCAAGGAGGGCCCCAAGTCGCCGTACGCGCGCTGGTTCGACATCGACTGGGAGGCGCAGGACGGGCAGGTGCTGCTGCCGGTGCTCGGGCATCCGCTCGGCACGGAGATCGAGCACCTGCGGGTCGACGGGAGCCTGCTGCGCTACTACGACCACGTGTTCCCGCTGCGGGAGGGCACCGAGGAACTGCCGCTGCCGCAGCTGCTGGACGCGCAGTGGTACCGGCCGGTGTGGTGGCGGCTGGCCCGTACGGAGCTCAACTACCGGCGTTTCTTCAGCATTTCGGAGCTCATCGGGGTGCGGGTCGAGGACCCGGAGGTGTTCGAGGCCACGCATGCCAAGATCCTGGAGCTGCTCCACGAGGGCGTGATCGACGGCCTGCGCATCGACCACCCCGACGGCCTGGCCGACCCCGACGCCTACCTGCTGCGGCTGCACGAGGCGACCGGCGGCCGCTGGACGGTCGTGGAGAAGATCCTCGCGGACGGGGAGCCTCTGCCGGCCTCCTGGCCCGTCGCGGGCACCACCGGCTACGACGCCCTGCGGCACGTCGACGGTCTCTTCGCGGACCCGGCGGGGGCCGGGGAACTCCTCGGGCAGTACCGGCGGTTCGCGGCCCCGCAGACGGACCGGGGCGGGGACTGGGACGCGACCGTGCGGCGGGCGGCGTACAAGGTGCTCACGCACGAGCTGGCGGCGGAGACGGACCGGCTGACCCGGGCGGCGAGCCGCCTGTGCGCCCTGTCGCCCGAGCCGGCGCTGCGTGACCGGGCGCCCTGGGCGCTGCGCACCGCGCTCCAGGAGCTCCTGGTCCGGCTGGAGGTCTACCGGCCGTACGCCTCCGGGGACGCGGCCCGGGTCGTCACCGAGGAGGCCGCGGCGGAGGCCCGGCTCGCCTTCGTCGTCCCCGAGGAGGCCGCCGCGGTCGACGTCGTACGCGACCTGGTGCTCGGGCGTTACGGCGACGGTCCCGGGCACGTGGAGTTCCGGACCCGGTTCGCGCAGACCTCGTCGGCGCTGCGCGCCAAGTCCGTGGAGGACACGGCGTTCTACCGCTATGTGCCGCTGCTGTCGGCGACCGAGGTGGGCGGGAACCCGGGGAGCCCGGCCGTGTCCCCGGAGGACTTCCACGCCTACTGCGCGCGCGTGCAGCGCGACTGGCCGGCGTCCGGGACGGTCGTGTCGACCCACGACACCAAGCGCAGCGCCGACGTGCGGGCGGCGCTGGCGGTGCTCACCGAGTGCCCGCAGCGCTGGGCCGACGTGCTGGCCGAGGTCACCCGCACCGGCGAGGGCGTGCCGGACGCGCAGCTGGCCTGGGCGGCCTGGCAGACGGTGTTCGGGCTGGGCCCGGCCGCCCCGGAACGCGTCCAGGAGGCCGTGCTGAAGCACGTGCGCGAGGCCGGCCTGTACACGAGCTGGACAGAGCAGGAGCCCCCGTACGAGGAGGCGGTGGCGGCGTTCGTCGCGGCGGGGCCGTGCGGGGCGCCGGGCGAGCACGTGAGCGCCTTCCGGAGCCTGCTGGAGCCCCACATCCTGGCCAACCTGCTCGGCACCGCCCTGGTCCACCTGACGATGCCGGGGGTGCCGGACATCTACCAGGGCACGGAGAGCGAGTACCGCGCCCTGGTCGACCCGGACAACCGCCGGCCGGTGCGGTTCCCCCCGGAGCATCCCGGTGCCAAGGACGCGCTGACGCGCGCGGCGCTGGGTCTGCGCGCCCGACGGCCCGACGTGTTCGGCGACGCGGCGACATACGCGCCCCTGACCGCCGAGGGCCCGGCGGCCGCCCACTGCGTGGCGTTCACGCGCTCGGGAGAGGTCCTCACGGCCGTGACCCGGTTGTCGCTGCGGCTGGCGGAGGCGGGCGGCTGGCGGGACACCGTGCTGCCGCTTCCGGCGGGCCGGTGGGCCGACGTCCTGACACCGGGACGGGAGTTCACGGGGCACGCGCGCGTGGCGGAGCTTGTGGAGGGTCTGCCCGTGGCGCTGCTGGAGCGGGTGGGCTGAGGCGGACCGGCGGTGTGCCGCGGTGGCCTCTCGCCCGGCGTGCGCCACTCGCCGCGCGCCGCGGTCCCGTCCTCGCGACCGGCGTGCACCCGTGCGCGCTCCCGGGGCGCGTGCCGGAGGGCCGGCGCGTGGTGATGGCCGTGGGAGTGCTGGAGCCGAGGGGGCTCGACGAGGGCGTACGCGTGCGTGGGCACGCGGCGGCCGGTGGGTGCTGTCGGCGTCGGCCGGATGTGGACCGTGGCGGCGGCGTGTGCGAGGCCCGCCGCCCCGGCGGGCCGGATGCGCGCAGGTCCCCGGCACGTACGGCTCTGCCCGTCGGCGGTCAATGCTTCCGGGCGCCCCCTGGAGCCTCCCCCCAGGCGTCCTTGACACGTCAATGACCGCGTGGGCTACTGCGATGGCGAAGCCGGGCGGATGTGACGGGGGTGAGTCTCCTGCCGGAGCTGCGCTACCCCACGGTGACCGAACTGGTCGCGTCCGCTCGGGCGCTGGCCGCCCACCGGCCCGGCGTGTGCGCCCTGAGGCAGGTGGGCGTCTCCCGGGCGGGCAGACCCCTGCTACTGCTGTCCGTAGGGCACGCCCGCCGTGCCGTGCTGGTGGTCGCGGGCGCCCACTCCAACGAACCGACCGGTGGCGCCACGCTCCTCGCGGTCGCCGAACGGGTGCTGGGGGAACGGGGGTTGCGTGACGGCACGTCCTGGCACTTCCTGCTGTGCGCCGATCCCGACGGGGCGAGCCTCCATGTCACCCCGGCGCCGCGCAGCCTGCTCGACTACCACCTCGGGTTCTTCCGGCCCGCGGGACCGGAGCAGCCGGAGTGGGCGCCTTCGGTGCTGCCTCCCGACCGGCTGCCGCCGGAGACGCGTGCCCTGACCGGGGTCATCGACGAGCTGCGTCCCTATCTCCAGGTGACCCTGCACGGGACGGATCTGGGCGGCAGCTGGGTGCAGTTGACGAAGGACGTCCCGGGCCTGGCCGAGCCGTTCGCCAAGTCCGCGGCGGAGCTGCACATCCCGGTGGAGACGGGTGCCTCGGACGCGGCGGGCTGGCCCGCCTCGGGTCCCGGCGTGCACGTCATGCCCGCGCCGGGTGCGGGCGCCGCCTACCCGAGCATGCCGGACGACGCCCGGCGCAGCACCTGGTACCACACCCACCGGTACGGCGGTCTGACCGCGATCGTCGAGGTGCCGATGTGGGCGAGCGACCTGGTGGACGACCCGGCTCCGCACCCGGCACCGGCCGCGGCGATGCGGCAGCTGGCGGGACGGCTGCTGCGGGACTCGCTGGAGGTGGAGCGGGTGCTCACCGACGCGCTGCCGCGGCTGCGGGGCGCCGACGGGCCCCTGCTGCGGGCCGCCAGGTGGGGGCTGGAGCTGGTGCCGGGGCTGGCCGCGGACCTGATCCACACTCCGCCCGCCGACAACACCAGGGCGTACGTGGGCAGCGTGGACGCCTTCGCGCGCCGGGTGCCGCTGCGGGCCGCGGCCATGCTGCTGCGGGTCCTGCGGGAGACCGACGACCGTGCGGCACCGCCTCTCGAACGGCTGGTGGCGACCTGGAGCCATGCCTTCGGGGAACGCTTCCGGGCTCGCTGGGTGCCCCTGGAGCATCAGGTCGAGCACCAGTCCCGCACGGTCGTCGCGGCGGCGCTGCACGCCCGCGACCGGGTGGTGTGAGACTGCCGTCAGGCGTCGGCGACGGCGACGGCGTCAGCCGTCAAGCGCGAAGACCGCCCCCGTGCGCGCCTGCAGCACACAGGTGTTCGAGAAGGTCTCCCGGTACTCGACGGGCCGTCCGTGCCACTGCCCGCGCGCGTGGGCGGTCACCGGTGCGTAGATCATGGAGCAGTACGCCTCCCGGGTGGGTACGGCGCCGATGTCGCCATCGGCGGCCGCCAGTTGCGCGCAGGCCTCGGCGGCGCGTCCGTGGCCCTGCGGCGGGTCGCAGAGCAGGAGGGTGCCGCGGGTGTCGCTGGAGCGGGTGTCGCCCGTGGTGAGCGTGACGAAGAGCCAGTCGCCCCCCGCGGACCGCTGGGGCGCTGCCTGCGCCGGGGCCGCTGTGGCGAGGAGAAGGGTGGCCGCCGCGAGCAGGCCGCCCCGTACCGCTGTCGCTGTGGTGGTGTACGTCATTCCCGGTGCATCGGCACGGCGGCCTCGGAACCCCAGCCCGACTCACCCGAACGGGAGCGGGCGGGCGCGTACCGTCCGGCGAGCTCGAAGGCGGCGAGGACGACCCGCGACTGGTACTCCACCTGGCGTGCGACGGGGATCCAGCGCGCCCCGCAGCCGTCGCGATAGTCGGCGCACCACTCGTCGACCAGCCGGTCCAGCTCCGGCAGCGCACCGGCCGGGTCGATGCCGGAACGGGTCACGAGCTGGTGCAGCAGCCCCGCCGTCCGCAGGGCCAGGCGTCGCCCGGCGATGCGCAGGGCCGTCAGGTGGGCGGTGCTGAGGGGCGGCAGCGGGCGCTCGCCCACGGCGACGTCGGGGTCCCACGCGTCGGCGAGGCCGGGGCAGACCAGTAAATAGTCCTCGACCGGGGCGAGCAGGTGGGCCGCGTCCGGTGCGGCGGCCAGGTGCGGCCGGATCCGGGCGAGGATCCGCTCCAGGAGGTCCGCGTCGTGGCGCAGGGTGTGACTCACGGTGCGCAGCACCGCGGCGGCGTCGGCGGGCGTCGTGCCGTCCGCCACGGCGGCCACGCCCCACATGGGCGCCTCCACGACGGCGGTCACGGTGCCGTGCCGGTGCGGGTGGAACCAGGTGGACTCGACGGCGGCCTCGGTGATCGCCGCGGCCAGGTCGGTCGGTCTGGGCGGCGGTATCCGGTAGACGGCGGGCCCGAGGTTCGGCCAGTACAGGGTGTCGTACGGGCCCAGCTCGCGCGGTATGCCGAGGCGGGCCGCGGTCTGCGCGACGCGCTGCGCGAGGCCGGGCAGGTCGCGGGTGAGCTCGACGAATCCGCCGCCGACGTCGACGCCGTGCAGGGAGCACTGGAAGAAGGGCCGCAGTTCGTCCTGGAGGCCGAGCAGGGCCCGGGTTTCGGGGAGTACGGCGCCGGCCGCGCCGTCGGGCAGCCATTCGGGCTGTTCCAGGAAGCCGGGCCGGAAGAAGTTCCGGAAGTAGTGGCCGAGGGTGTACGGGCCGCGCAGCCAGCGTTCGTTGCGGCGCAGGCCGTCCGGGTCGAGGCAGAGCAGCAGGTTCCAGGTGGCGTCGGCGCCCACGGTGAGCGTGGGATCGGCGAGGGCACGCTCGGCCAGCCGCAGGACGGTGGCACCGCCCACGGGCTCGTTGGCGTGCGGGCCCGCCACGACGAGGGCCTGGCGGCTGCCGTGACCGACGGAGAGCAGCCACATGGGGGTGCCCGCGCGCGAGGTGCCCGCCCGGCGCAGCCGGGCGTCCTCGGGGTGGCGGGCGACGAGGGCGGCCGCCCGGGCGCCGAGTTCGTCGACGGTCGGGTAGCGGAGGAGTGGCGGCAGGGCGCACCTCCACACAGTGGTGCCGTCGGTTCACCTGATGTACATGGTGTACGCACAGTCAGTCACGAGTTGAGGGGTACGTCAACACCACGAAGGGCAAAGGGACTTGATACAACACAGTGGGTAAAGCGTGGGCCAGAACCAAACATTGATTCCGTGGACTCCGTGGACTCCGTGGAATCGGTGGGCTCAGTGGGTCGAGAGCCGGAACGCCATCCGTCCGAACCCGACCTGGTCGCCCTCGCGGACCACGGCGGCGCCGATGACCCGTCGCCCGTTCACGGTCGTGCCGTTGGTCGAGCCGAGGTCGCGCAGCACCCACATGCCGCCCTGCCGGCTGAGTTCGGCGTGCACCCGGGACACCGTCTCGTGGGTCAGACGCAGCCCGTTCGCCGGGTCGCGGCCGATCCGCAGCGCGTGGCCGTTGCCGGGGTGGGGCAGCAGCAGCTTGGGCAGCCGCTCGGCCTGCCAGGCCCTGCGCAGCCGTACGGTGAATCCCGAGACCGCCTCGACGGTGCCGAACACCATGCGGGAGAGGCGGCTCTCCGTGGGCAGGTCGGCGGTGAGCACCGCGAGCTCGTCGGAGCGGCGGGCCGAGAGCGCCAGTTCCATCCGCCGGACGAACGTGTCGTGCGAGAGCCGTCCCATCGCGACGCCGTCACGGAGCACCTGCAGCGCCTTGTCGCGCTCCGCGTCGGACAACCGCGCGGGGTACGTGTTGAACTCGAAGGACGACGTCACGCTCGTGATTGTCGGCCAGTGAACGCCGGGTGTCCAGAAAACCCGGAAACGGCCGCCACTCCACGCCCACCTGGCGACACCTGCCGCAATGGGACGGATTCACCGGCACATTGATCGCGTTTGAAGCACGATGGACGGGCTACATCACTGAGCAGACGAAGGGGAACCGTCCGTGCAGTTCGAGGTGTGGGCACCGCAGGCCGATCGCGTGACGCTCCATTGCGACGGCGCCACGCGCGCGATGGAGCGCGATCCGGCGCGCGCCGGCTGGTGGCGGAAAGACGCGGAAGCGCGGGACGGCACGCGGTACGGCTTCGCGGTGGACGACGGCCCGGTGCTGCCCGATCCGCGCTCGCGCCGGCAGCCGGACGGCCCGGACGGGCTGAGCGCGGTCGTCGAGCACGACCGGTACGCGTGGCGCGCCCGGTGGCCGGGCCGGCCGCTGCCGGGCGCGGTGCTGTACGAGCTGCACGTGGGCACGTACACGCGCGAGGGCACCCTGGACGCGGCGGCCGAGCGGCTCGGACACCTCGTGGAACTGGGCGTCACACACGTCGAGTTGATGCCCCTGTGTCCCTTCCCCGGGCGGCACGGGTGGGGGTACGAGGGGGTCTCGCTGTGGGCCGTGCACGAGCCGTACGGCGGCCCCGAGGCGCTGAAACGCTTCGTCGACCGGGCGCACGAGCTCGGTCTGGGCGTCGTCCTGGACGTGGTGCACAACCACCTGGGGCCCTCCGGCAACTACCTCCCCGCCTTCGGCCCGTACTTCACGGACACCCACCACACACCCTGGGGTTCCGCGGTCAACCTGGACGCGCCCGGTTCGGACGAGGTGCGGACGTACCTGCTGGACAGCGCGCTGGCATGGCTGCGTGACTACCGGATCGACGGGCTGCGCCTGGACGCGGTGCACGCGCTGGCCGACACGCGCGCGTGCCACTTCCTGGAGGAACTGTCGACGGCCGTGGACGGCCTCGCCGACGACCTGGGCCGGCCCCTGTTCCTGATCGCCGAGTCCGACCTGAACGACCCGCGGCTCGTCACCCCCCGCGCGGCGGGCGGGCTCGGGCTCCACGCGCAGTGGAACGACGACTTCCACCACGCCCTGCACGCCGCGCTGACCGGCGAGTCCCAGGGCTACTACGCCGACTTCGCGCGCGCCCCGCTCGCGGCGGTGGCCAAGACCCTCACCGGCGGCTACTTCCACGACGGCACGTACTCGAGTTTCCGGGACCGCCGCCACGGGCGCCCCCTGGACCGCAACCGTGTGCCGGCGCACCGGCTCCTCGGCTACACCCAGACCCACGACCAGGTGGGCAACCGCGCCCAGGGCGACCGCCTGGCCGCCTCCCTCTCCCCCGGCCTGCTGGCCTGCGCGGCGACGCTGACGCTCACCTCCCCCTTCACGCCGATGCTGTTCATGGGCGAGGAGTGGGCGGCGGGCACGCCCTGGCAGTTCTTCACCGACCACACCGATCCCGAGCTCGCCGAGGCCGTACGCAAGGGCAGGCGGCGGGAGTTCGCCCCGCACGGATGGGCCGAGGAGGACGTCCCCGACCCGCAGGACCCCGCGACCCGTGACCGCTCCTGCCTCGACTGGTCCGAGCCGGAGAGCGAGCCCCACGCGCGCGTGCTGGCCTGGTACCGGCGGCTCATCGCCCTGCGGCACGAGCAGGCGGACCTCACGGATCCGGATCTGGCCGACACGAAGGTGGCGTACGACGAGGAGAGCCGCTGGCTCGCCTTCCGGCGCGGGGACATCCGGGTGGCCGTGAACCTGGCCCAGGAGCCGGCGGCGATCCCCCTGGGCTCCCGCCCCGCGCAGGTCCTCGCCGCCTGGGAGCCGGTCGAGGCGCCGGGCGCGGACGGGGCGCTGCGTGTGCCCGGCGAGTCCTGCGTGGTGCTCCTGCAGGACTGAGTCCGTCCGGCTCGTCGCCCCTCGCTGGCGGCCGGGAAGGCGTCACCAACCCGGAAACCGGACGTCCCGGTGCCGCTACTCGTCCGTCTCCTCGTCCCGCAGTTCCGTCACCCGTTCCAGCAGGATCGCCTCCCAGGCCAGCCGCAGCCGGGTCCTGAGAAGGGGCAGGGGGGTGTCGTCACGGCCCTGGAGGCGGGCGGCGAGGTGGACGACCGTGTCGCAGCGGGCCAGCCAGAGGCCGCGCAGACAGGGGCGGGCGCCGTAGCCGGCGAGGGTGGCGGCGCGGACGGCGGCCGGGGAGCCGACGGCGCGGGCGAGGCCGGCGATGTCCTCGGCGGGGTCGCCGATGACCGCGTCGGTCCAGTCCAGGACCCCGCGCACCCGGCCGTCGGCGCTGACCACCAGGCGGTCGCCGGTGAGGCCGTGGTGGACGAGGACCGCGCTGCCGGACTGGGCGGCGAGCTGGACCGCGGCCGGGGCCGTGAGCTGCTGGAGGCGGGCGGGGTCGAACTCGTCGGCGGCGGCGAGACGCGCGGCGGAGCGCTCGGCCTCCCGGCGCAGGCCCTCCAGGGACCGCGGGCCGGTGCGCGGCACCCCGAGCGCTTCCGCCTGGCGGACCGGCACCTCGCGCAGGCCGGTGAGCAGCCCGGCCAGGTCGGCCTCGCCGACCGCGGACACGTCGTGCTCCTCTCCCGAGCCGCCGGGCACCTTGGTGTCCAGCGTGTACGTCAGCCCGGGTGCCCACTCGCCGTGCGCCACGCTCACCGGCACCGCGACCGGCAGGTGGGGGCGGACGAGGTCGCGCAGGCGCAGTTCGCGGCGGCGGCGGACCGCGGCCTCACGGTCGGGGGCCAGGCGCAGCACATGGCGGGTGCCGACCCACCAGGTGGCGGGCTCGCCGCCCTCGACGACGGGCCGGACGTCGGGGCCGGCGGCGTTGGCCGCGCTCTCCTTGAGGAGCGTACGGACCAGCCGGCGGACGGTGTCCGCGGTGGGTGTCGGTGCCTGGGTCATGGTCGCGCCGTTGTCGTTCCTGAGGACGTAGGGGCTCCTGCTCCTGCCGGTGTCACCGCTGCTGCGTCTGTGTCAGTCCACTGTCACCATCTCGCGGGTCGTGTCGTTGAGGCGGCGGCCGCCGTCCCCGGTGACCGTGACGATGTCCTCGATGCGTACCCCGAACCGGCCCGGCAGATAGATCCCGGGTTCCACGGAGAAGCACATTCCGGGCACGAGGGGCTGTTCCTCGCCCTCGATCATGTACGGCGGCTCGTGCGTGGTGACGCCGATGCCGTGGCCGGTGCGGTGGATGAAGTACTCGCCGTACCCGGCGTCGGCGATGACCGCGCGGGCGGCCCGGTCGACCTCCTGGCAGGCGATGCCGGGCCGTACCGCCGCGAAGCCCGCCTGCTGGGCCTCGCGCACGAGGTCGTGCACCCGTCGCTCCTCGTCGGTGGGCTCGCCGACGTGGACCGTGCGGGAGGTGTCGGATCCGTAGCCGTCCTTGAGGCCGCCGAAGTCCAGGACGACCATGTCACCGTGCTCGACGACCCGGTCGCCCGCCTCGTGGTGCGGGTTGGCGCCGTTCGGCCCGGAGGCGACGATGGTGAAGTCGACCTGCTCGTGCCCGTGTGCCCGCAGCAGCCGGGCGAGGTCCGCGGCGATCTCGGACTCCCTTCGGCCCGCGAAGGGAACGTTCCGGATCTCCTCGAACGTGGCGTCCGCGGCCGCACCCGCGGCCGCCATCAGCTCCAGCTCCGCCGCGTCCTTGACGGCGCGCAGCATCGGCAGCGCCTCGGTGAGGGACGCGTAGGACGTGCCGGGCAGGGCCCTCTGCAGTCCCAGGAGGTGCATCGCCCAGGCGTTGTCGCTGACGCCGAAGCGGCCGGAGGCGTCGAGGAGGGCTGCGGTGGCGGCGTAGGGGTCCTTGCCGTCGGTCCAGTCCCGCAGGGTCATGGCGGACGCACCCGCCGCCTTCGCCGCGTCCGGGGCCTCCAGGGCGGGGACGACGAGGACGGGGTCCTGTTCCGGGGCGAGGACCAGGAGGGTGAGCCGTTCGGTGGTCGCGGGGGGCGCGTAGCCGGTGAGCCACACCAGGTCCGGTCCCGGTGCCACCAGCAGCGCGGCCAGCCCGGCGTCGGCGGCCGCCCTCGCCGCCCGCTCCATACGGGCCCGGTAGTCGTCGGCGGTGAAGGGCGCGGCCGTACTGCCGGTCATCCGGGCCTCCCGGGGCAGGTGAAGGGACTACGGGCAGCATCCTGCCCGGACAGCGGGGGCAGCGCGAGCCGGTTGCCAGGTCTTTCGGTCACGCCGCCGCACACCTCGGCTGACGTCAGGACGTTGCGCCACCTGAAAGCCAGCGCTCGGGCCCCTCGTTCCAGCAGGCGCACATCAGGCGTACTCGCCCACATCAGCCCTCTGCATCCGGACGACTCGGACGACCGGGCGCGCCGAGCGCGTACGCGACCGGCTACGACGGCTGCAGGACCGCCGGACGCGCTGCTCCAGAGGGCCGTACGCATTCTCGGGCTGCGCGAAGACGACCCGCCGTCCCCGGTGCTGACCCGCCGGGGCAACCTCGTCATCCGGGCGCCCTGCCGCAAGGCCCTGCTGGGCCGACCCGTGGCCTTACGGACCGGTCGACGGCGTACACGTCCTCGACGGCGACATCGTACTGATGTACGACTCCAGCACTTCGGGCAGCGACGAAGGCGCCCTGGACGAGGAGACGTGTGCGCCCGGATCGAGGCGGCCCTCGACGAACTCGACGGCAGCCTGCCGGTCCCGATCACCCGCCACCACCCGCCGGCCGCGCTGCACCCACCCTCCCCCACTGCCCGAAGGGGCGTGGGAGATGCCCCCGGCCCGACGCCTACCGGCTGCCCGGCCGGTCACGCGCACACGCCCACCGGCCTTTCATGTGCTGGACGGCGAGCGGCGGCCGACGAGTCACCTGCGGGGGTCACGTGACCACGCCTGGGCGGACCGTCAACTGCTGGTAGCCGCCACTGCGGTGCCGCACCGTCAGCACGACCGCCTTGCCGGGACGCGCGTCGGCGACCGCTCGGGCGAGGTCGGCCGCCGAGTCGACCCGGGTGCGGCCGAACACGAGGAGCAGGTCACCGCGGACCAGGCCCGCCGTGTACCCCGGGCCGGGGACATGGACGCCGACGACCAGGGCGCCCGCCTTCTCGGCGTCCACGACCTCCAGGCCGAGGGTCGCGCGGACCGGCGCCGGAGAGGCGGTCGTGGGCGGCGCGGAGGTGCCGGGGTGCGCGGAGGCCGACATGCTCCCCCGGACGCCCGGCGCTCCGGCTCCCGGCCCCGCCTGCCCCTGTTGCCCGGCCTGCCGCTGGAGGTCGGCGAGCTTGCTCATGCCGATCACGGTGGCGCCGACCGTGCCGAGGCCGATCCCGGACAGCACCAGGACCGTGCCGGCGAACACGCCGAACAGCAGGGTCCGCAGCCGCCGGCCCCGCCGGCGCACGGCGTGCGGGCGCCTGGCCGGGCCGGACCTGGTGTCGCCGCCGGGTTTCTGGCCGGGCATCGGCTTGGGTCGCAACGCAGTCTGTTCCATCGATCGCCTCCGGATGTTGATCTACCCGGGACACCGGCGCCCGACGAGCCACGAACGAGTGAGACTGACCCCCGGTCAGGAGCGGGAAGGTACTCACGCCCGCCCCGGCAACACCCTCACCAGCAGAGCCGCCGACCCCCGCGGCACGCAGGCCCACACCAGTTCCGTCCGGCGCAGGACCCACGGCTCGGAGACCGGGACGGCGACCGCGCCGGGCACCCCGATCGCGGCGGGCCGGGACAGCGGGGGCGGGCCGTGACCCGCCGCGGACGGGGCGGTCGGGCCACGCACGGCCGTGCCCTCGTAGCGCGGGGCGGGGCGGGGCGGAAGCCGTGGCCGCCGTCTGTCGCACGGAGCTGGGCGAGGGACGGGCGGGCCCTGCCCTCGGCGCGCGTCCGGTGCGTCCGGCCGGCGCGCGTCGGCGAGGTCCGTGAGGCGCAGCCCGGCGTGCCGGGTCAGCGGACGGGTGTCGGGGAGCAGGTCGCGCACGGGCTCCTCGCCGACGCCGTGCGTGGTCAGCCGGGGCCACCCCGGGCGGCCGGAGCGGATCGCCGGGCGCGGCCGGGCCGTCGAACAGGCCCAGGTCGGCCGTGCCGGTGGCGACGGCAGCCGGGATCCCGTCGCGGGCCCGTGCGCGAGCCGACGGAGGGCGGTGCGACGGCGGGCGGCGGCCCGGGCTCGGGTGCGGCGGCCATCCGTACGACGCGCCGCGCGCGCACGGCCCGCGCCTCTCCGGGTACGACGAGGACGGCCATGTCCGGATCGCCGAACTGCCCGGCCGCCCCTTGTTCCTCACCTCGCCCTTCCAGCCGGAGCTGTCCGGCGACGGCTCGCGCCCGCACCCGGTCGTCCGGGCGCCGGCGCGAGCGGCGGTGGAGCACGCCGGGCGGGCCGCCGGACAGCCCGTGCGACGCCTGACCTCAGCCGACCGGCACGGCGGGAGGGCGGTCCGGAAGGAAGCCGTGGGCCCGGCCGGCCAGCCAGTCGGCCTTGTAGCGGTCGACCTCGCGATGCCAGTTCAGGATGCCCGCCATCCAGTTCTGCAGATCGAGCACATAGCCCTCCATGACCTCGCGCGCCTCGGCCGAGAGCGCGAAGTCGTCGTACACGATGGGCAGTTCGTGCGCGGCGACGTGCTCGAACTGCTGCATGCGCTGGGTCATCAGATCGTGGACGACGGCGAGCGCGGCCGGGTAGTCGCAGCCGAAGAAGTTCTGCACGACGAGGATCGCGTTGTGGATCTCGCCCTCGTACTCGATCTCCTTCTGGTACGAGAAGACGTCGTTCAGGAGGCACGCGTAGTCGACGGCGGCGTTCTCCAGGGAGCGGACCGGCCCGGTGCGGTAGACCTCCGGCGGGACGGCGGGGCCGTGCCCCATCCGGCACAGGCTCATGGTGAGGTCCGCGCCGAAGGTGGCGCGGCGCATCTCCAGGTAGTCGACGGGGTCGGGGACGCGGTTCTGGATCTGGTTGGACACCTCCCAGACCCAGCTCTCGGTCATCACGTTCACCGAGTCCTTCAGGCCGCGCCGCTGGTCGGGCGTCATCTCGGCCGTCGTCCGCGCCCACAGGTCGACCAGTCCGCGCTCCATGGCGTTGAGCGGGACGGCGATCTCCTCCCCGTCGACGGACATGCAGTCCGACAGGCGCTGGGTGGTCACCCGGGCGGTGGCCAGGTCGCGGCGGTGGCCGAAGACGAGCGGGTAGTAGTCGTCGCCGTACGTCCCCCAGGCGAGCCACTGTGAGCTGAGGTCGAGGGCCTCGGGCGTCGCGTCCGGGTCGAGGCCCGCAGCACACAGCGGCAGGTCGTACGCGGCGAGCTTGTCCTCGTCCCAGACGCCCTCCTGGAGGATGCCCATGGCGTTCGTCCAGTCGGTGAGGCGGTGGCGGGCGCCCTCCAGATGCGGGCTGAGTTCGAGCGGGAAGGGCATGTAGAAGTCGGGCAGCAGGGACGGGCCGACCTTCTGGAACGGCACGTGCGTGTAGGCGCGCAGGCGCTCCGCGCCGGCCGACGCGAGCAGGGCGCGGACGTCGGCGGCGGAGGTGCCGGGGCCGGTCAGGCCCTGCCAGGGCGCGGTGGACCGCGCGCGTGCGTTCATGTACCGGCTGGAGCGCATGTGCCACTCGTGGCCGCCGGACTGCCAGTCCTGAAGGCCCTGCGTGTACTTGGCCACGGCGGCGACCTCGGCCGGGGCGAGGCCCTTCTCCAGGGCCAGCGCGGGCACTTCGGTGACGGCGGTGTGCTCGAACTGGTGGAGCCGCGAGGTGAGGATGTCGTTGACGGTCTCGGCTGCCTCCTGGGTGGTGCAGCCGAAGAAGGTCTCCAGGACGAGCACGCCGTTGCTGAGCTCGCCCTCGTCCTCGACCTCCCGCTGGTAGGAGAACAGGTCGTTGCGCAGGTGGACGCCGTCGGAGAAGGTCTCCATCAGCACCCTGAGCGGCCTCGACTCCGCGACGGCCGGGGGCACTTCGGCGGTCGCGTACTCCACGAGTCCGGCCGACCAGGGGGCGCCGCCCACCTTGCGGCGCATCTCGATGTACTCGACGGGGTTGGCGATCCGCCCCTCGTTGATGTTGGACAGCTCCCACAGCGACTCGTTGAGCAGGTGCTCGGTGGCCACGGCGAAACGGCGGCGCCAGTCCGCGGACATCGACGGCACGGTGCGCGCCCACAGGTCGGCGAGGCCCGCCTCGACCGGGTTCTGCGGCTCGGGCATCGGCGTCGACAGGTCCATCGGCATGAACAGCGGCAGCCGGTCCAGGTAGGCCTTGCCGCCGGCCCGGTCCTGGGTGCGCTTGAAGATCTCCAGGAAGTGGTCGTCGAAGAAGAAGACCCACACGTACCAGTCGGTGATCAGCGAGAGGGCGGGGCCGTCACAGTCGGGGTGGGTGTAGGCGCAGAGCAGGCCGTAGTCGTGCGCGTCGAGGTCGGCCTGCTCCCAGACTCCGGACCCCTCCAGCATGCCCATGTCCCGCGCCCACCGGGTCGAATGAGCGCGGGCCTCGTCGACGTGGGGGTTCAGCCGCGCGGGATACGGCATGTAGAAGTGCGGGAGTTCGAAAGGCTGCTGCGTCATGGCCGGGCCCTACCCAGGGCCCTGTCGGGGCATCCGGAGGGCCGGGGATGATCACACCATCGTGTGAATCTGGCCGTAGCTCCTTGGAGAACCGGCCCTCACTCCTCGGGAAACGGGCCCTCACTCCTCGGCGAAGTGGGAAACGACCTCGTCGGCGACCCAGGCGAGTGCGTCCGGCAACGCGTCCGTGGCCACCGGCAGCCACAGTGAGCACGCGGCGAGCCCGGCGTCGGCCAGCTGCCCCAGCTCCTCCCGTACGCTCTCCGCGGTCGCGTCCGCACCGCCCAGCGGACGTCCGGGCGGGGGGACGGCCGCCGGGAAGCCCGGCGGCAGCAGGAACTGCCCGGCGGTCAGCTCCAGCGGCGGCCTGGCCGGATCCCGGCCCGCCTCCTCCCCGAGTACGGCCAGCCGGTCCCGCACCCCGGTGAGCCGGGCCGCGTCGAGGCCGGCGCCGTGCCAGGCGTCGCCGTGACGCAGCGCGCGGCGCAGCGCCGCGTCGCTGTGTCCGCCCACCCACACCCCGGGGCCGCCGTCCGTGCGCGGTCGCACCCCGAGCCGCGGCTGCCCCTCGCCGCCCCGCCACAACCGCCGTATGACGGACAGCTGTTCGTCGGCGCGCCGGCCACGCCCGGCGAACGACACGCCCGCCGCGGTGAACTCCTCGGCGTCCCAGCCCGTTCCGACCCCGAGGGTGAAGCGCCCGCGCGCGAGGCGGTCGAGGGTGGCGGTCTGGTGGGCGATCACGACCGGGTTGTACAGCGGCAGGATCAGGACGCTGGTCACCAGGCCGATCCGGGTGGTGGCCCCGGCCACGGCGGACAGCAGGACGACCGGGTCCGGGGTGACTCCGAGGTTCCCGGCCAGCAGGTGGCTGCTCGCGATGACGTGGTCGAAGCCCAGCTCCTCGGCCCTGCGGGCGGTTTCCAGGACGCCGTCGAGCTCGTCCTCCCCGGTCGGCCACAGGCGGTGCGGTGCCACTCCGATGCGCATGTCGACGGCTCCCTCGCTCGGTGTCACCGGAGACAACACCGCGGTCCCCGTCCCTCATCCCGCACTTTCGGACGTCGCCTCCGCTTTCAAATCCCCTACCGTGCGCGGGACATGAGACCCTGAAGTCGCGAGAGGGGTTCGGACGTAGCCGTCGAGGTGTGTGCCGACAGGGGGTCCTCGATGTTCGGGGCAGAGTTGTTCACCCAGACCGCTGCCGCCGCCGCGGGCACGATGGTCGCTCTGATGACCACGGACGCGTGGCAGGCGGCCCGGCAGAGGATCGCGCGGATCCTGGGGCGCGAGGGAGTGGCGGAGCTGGACCGGGCGCGGGCGGCGCTCGATGCCGCACCGCCGGGCCGGCAGGAGATCATCCTGCGTGAGCAGCGGGAGCGGTGGGACGCCACGCTGCGCACGCTGCTGGCCCGGGACCCGGAACTGTCCGGCCGGCTGACCGCGTTCGTGGAGGAGTTCTCCGGCGCGGGCCGGCCGATCGTCATCCATGCCCCGCACGCCCAGTTCGGGCTTCCCGCGGCGGCACCCGAGTCGCCCGCCCCGGGCGCGCTGACCGTCGCCCCGCCGCTGGGCCGGCTCGACCGCCGGGTGCGCGGGCGTGAGCCACTGCTCGACGCGCTCAAGCAGCTGGTGGGCAAGCCCACGTCGGGCGTGCGGGTGCTGCACGGGTTGGGCGGTGGCGGCAAGACCACGGTCGCGCTGGAGATCGCCGCGTACGCCTCCGCGCTGGGCGTGGACGTGTGGTGGGTGACCGCGTCCAACCCGGCCGCGCTGAGCGCCGGGATGCGCGAGGTGGTGGCCGCGCTGGGCACGCCCGCCGATCTCATCGACCGGGCCTGGTCGGGGCGTTCCAGCGCCACCGACCTGCTGTGGCGGCGGCTGTGCGACCGGACGGACCCGTGGCTGCTCGTCGTGGACAACGCCGACGAACCCGGACACCTCGCGCCACAGGGGAGGTTGGCGGAGGGCACCGGCTGGATCCGGCCGGCCGCCGAGCTGCCCGGCCTGGTCCTCATCACCAGCCGGGACGGCAGCCCGGCGACCTGGGGCCCGTGGGCGACCCTGCACCCGGTGGACGCGCTGGCCGGCACCGACGCCACCGACGTGCTGTGCGACCTCGCCGGAGAGCGGGCCGGGTCGCGCGAGGAGGCGGAGCTGCTGGCGCAACGGCTCGGCGGGCTGCCGCTGGCGCTGCGCATCGCGGGCTCCTACCTCGCGGCGGCGTCCGCGTTCCCGGCCTGGCCGGGCACCAGCGCCGTGCGGAGGTACACCGACTACCACGCGGCCCTCGACGAACGCTTCACCGAACTCCTCGACGAGGACCCGCCCGGCCAGCCCGGCGGCACCAACACCGCGACGGTCAGCCGTACGTGGGAGCTCTCCCTGGATCTGCTGGAGCGGCGCGGCATCGTGCAGGCCCGTCCGCTGATGCGCCTGCTGTGCTGCCTGGGCGACGCGCCCGTGCCCCTGGTCGGGCTGCTGCGCCCGGACCGGCTCGCCGAGTCGGCGCTGCTGCCCGCCATCACCCCGCAGGAGCTGTACACCGCGCTCACCTCGCTCGCCGACTTCGGCCTGGTCGAGCTGCACACCCCGCGCGGCGGCGACGAGCACGCGCGCAGCCTGCTGCTGCACCCGCTCGTCCGGGACGCCGGCCGCCGTCAGCGGGACCTCGCCGAACACCTCCAGGAGTACGGCGCGGTGGTCGCCGACCTGGTCGTCGCGGCCACCGCCGAGCTCAGCGAGGACGACCCGCGCGACTGGCCGCTGTGGCGGTTGCTGCTCCCGCACTGCGACGCGCCGCTCGCCCTGATCGGCGATCCGTACGAGGCCGACGACGAGCTGGTCTCCAAGGCGCTGCGCGCGGCGGCGGCCGGGGCGCGGCATCTGTTCCGGCGGGGCTGGCTCGACCGGGCGGAGGCGGTCCTCGACGCCTGCGAGCCGATCGTCCTCGCCTGCGGGCCACGCGACCCGGACGCGCTGGAAGTACGGTCCGCCGCCGCCCACCTGCTGCAGTTGCGCGGTCGGCTCTCCGCCGCCGAGTCACTGGTCCGTACGGTCCTGGAGGACACCCGTGACCTTTTCGGCGACGCGGCGGGCGAGACCGCCGACGCCCGCTACGCCCTCGCGGAGCTCTTGTGCGACCGGGGCCGGCCCGCCGAGGCGGAGGCCGAGTACCGCACGGTGTACGCCACCCGGCGCGCGCTGCTCGGCGAGCGCGACCCGCAGACGCTCGCGGCCCGCAAGGGCGTGGCCCGGATGTCCCGGCAGCGCGGGCTGCTCGCGGAGGCCGAGGAGGAGCACCGCCTGGTGCTCGACGCCTACCGCGAGGCGCTCGGCGACCGCCACCCCGACACCCTGGCGAGCCGCCACGACGTGGCGCAGGTGCTGCACGAGCGGGGGATGTTCCGGCAGGCCGAGCTGGAGCTGCGGGAGACCCTGGAGGTGTGCGCGGAAGTCCTCGGCGAGCGCAATCCCGGCACCCTCGCCGTCCGCCACGACCTCGCCGACGTGCTGCGGGACCGCGGTCTGCTGGCCGAGGCGGAGCGCCAGTTCCGTACGGTGCTGGAGCTGCGCGGCGACTCCTACGGCGAGGACCATCCGGACACGGTCGCCGCCCGGCACGGTCTGGCCACCGTCCTGCGCGACCGGGGCTGGCCGGGGGACGCGGAGAGCGAGTTCCGGGAGGTCTTCGAGGTGCGCCGCAGGCTGCTCGGCGACATGCACCCGCACACCCTGGTGGTCCGCCACAACCTCGCCGACCTGCTGATGGAACGCGGCCAACTGGAGGCGGCGGAGACGGAGTTCCGTGAGGTGTACGAGGCCCGGCGCGAGGTGCTCGGCGAACAGCACCTGCTCACCCTCTCCGTACGGCACGGCGCCGCCCACGTCCTGCACCTGCGCGGGCGCACCGACCGCGCCGAGACGGAGTACCGCACCGTCCTGGCCGACTGCGTCGACACCCTCGGCCCCCGCCACCCGGGCACCCTCGCCGTCCGCCACAACCTGGCCGACCTGCTGACGGACCGGGGCCGGCTGGAGGCGGCCGAGACGGAGTTCCGCGAGGTGTACGAGGCCCGGCGGACGGTTCTCGGCGAGCAGCACCTGCTGACGTTGTCCGTACGCCACGGCGCGGCCCACGTCCTGCATCTGCGCGGGCGCGTCGAGCAGGCGGAGGCGGAGTACCGGACGGTGCTGGCGGACTGTGTGGAGACGCTGGGGCGGCGCCATCCGGGGACGCTGGCGGTACGGCACAACCTGGCCGACCTGCTGTGCGTGAAGGGTGAACTGACCGCCGCCCAGGACGAGTTCAGTGAGGTCCGGGAGGCGTGCGAGGAGGTGCTGGGGCTGCGGCACCCGCGGACCCGGGCCGCACGGGAGGCGCTGGATGTCGTGGCCCGGCTACGGGCCGGGAATCGGGGAACGACGGACGAGGACCCACCGGCCGGCCCCGGGACTCACGCGCCCAGCGACCCCGACTCGGCCGCCGCCGGCTCGTAGCCGGGGAAGCGGGCCGGGATCTGCCCGAGGTCCCAGAGCGCGAGCGTCTTGTCGTCGTAGAAGTCGTCGGACTCGTCGTCGCCGATCACCCGTAGCGGCTCGGGCAGCCCGAAGGGGGCGAGCCGCAGGTTGATCGGTCGCCACCAGCCGGTGAGGATGTCCGTGTTGGCCGGGGTCCGGGAGAAGGTCGTGGTGAGCAGGTAGCGCGAGCCGCTTTCCCGGAAGCGGGTCAGCGCCTCCACCACGTGCTGGTAGGAGAAGTGCACGAGGGCGTCCCGGCACAGGATGAGGTCGACGCGCGGTACCGGCTGGGCGGTGAAGTCGAGGAGCTGGAAGTCCCGGCCGGGCGCGCGGAAGCGGGCACGGTTGCTTTCGACGAGTTCCGCGACGACGTCCCCGCCGAGGTAGTCGGCGCCGTGCAGATCGACGTGCCGCATCCAGTTGAAGTCGCCGCAGGGTGCGTCCAGCACCGAGCGCACACCCAGCTCCCGGACCAGCTCGCCGATCTGGGCCATGACCCGCTTCATGCGCTGCAGTTCGGAGCCGGGCCCGGAGCGGGTCTCGTCGGAGCCCCAGCGGTTGGTGCGGTAGATGTCCGTGAACACGTCGTGCAGGTCGGCCTCGTCCCGGGCGTCCGTGACCTCGACGTACCGCCGTGCGTCCACGTCGTAGACGGGCTCCCCTGGATTTCTCAGGTACCGCGGGGTCAAGGCCGTCCTCTTTCGCTGCCCGTCGGCGGGACGTATGGCAGCCCACCCGTACAACTCGGCAGCATAACGCTCCTCATGGCCTGACCTGGATCAGCGCATGGGTGCCGCCGGTGCGCCAGCGCTGCCCCTCGGCGGCGACCAGGGTCGCCTCGGTGTCCGCGTCGAGGCCGGTGATCACGTCGGACTTCAGGGTGCGCAGGGCCGCCACCCGGCCGGGGAAGTGGGCCGTGACGTCGGCGAAGGGGGTCGTCGGGGGCCACGTCCGGTCTCCGACCAGGCGGCGGTAGTTGAGGTCGCCCTTCACGACGGTCAGCGCGGCCCCGGTGAGTTCGGCGCGGAGGTCGTCGGGCATGTCCGCGTACGGCAGCGGGGCGCAGGAGAAGGGGTGGGCGCGGACCGTGAGGCGGCCGTCGGCCATGGCGGACCACAGCAGGCGTCCGTGCACGCCGGCCTGACCCGGTGCGGCCGTGAGCCGGCGCAGGGCGTCCACCACGTCGGCGGTCGTGGCGTCGGAGACGTAGTAGGGGTACGGCTTGACGTGCAGGACGGCACGCTCGATGCGGCCGTGGGCGAGGAGGTGGGCGATGAGCAGCAGGTCGGGGATCAGTTCGCGGCCCGCGTTGTCGGCGATCAGGCACAGTGTGCCCTTGCCGGTGAGGAACGACCAGAGGGTGTCGCTGTCGTCGGCGACCAGGCCCGGGGCGGCGGCCCGGGCCTCCGCGGCGGCGTCGGAGAGACGGAAGCCGAGGTCGGCGCGGTTGCCCCACAGCGAGCCGTGCAGCAGAGCCGTGGCCTGTTCGTCCTCGGGCCGGTCCGCGAGGTCGTCGAGGGCCGCCAGTTCGTCGTCGGTCTCCGGGGAGTGGAGCTCGGCCAGCTTGGAGGGACGGAAGGGGTCGATGCCCTGCCAGGCGCCGGGGCCGAAGTAGCCGACGGCGTCGAGGAGCCGGCGGTAGAAGTGGCTTTCGGACCACAGCCAGGGCACGTCGAACCAGGAACGGCCGACGTACCTGTCGATGCCCCAGGTCTTCCACCGGTCCCGGTCGTGCGCGTCGGCGGGGAGCGCTTCGACGACACCCTCGGCGCAGCTCGCGAGCAATTCGTCGAGGGCACGGTGCTGCTCGGGGCCGTACGGGAACGCCTCACGCACCTGACGGACGATGGCCGGATGCCGCTCAGCGAGCACACTGCGCGGGAAGGAACCGGGTGCGTTGCCGAGGATCACGGGCGACAGCGGAGAGTCGGGCATGCGCCTCACGCTACCGGGCAGCCCCGGCTTCTCCCGTCAGACCGCCCTCACCTCCCGCTCCAGCTGCGTGACCAGCGTCAGATAGCGGGCGCGGCGGGGTACCGGCACCAGGCCCCGGATCAGGAGGTGCCACATCTCGGCGAGTCTGCGGGGCTGGCGGGTCACGGGTTCGAGGTGGCGGCTGACGACGCGGGTGCCGACGAAGGAGCAGACGAGGGAGTGGGCCGCGGCGTCGACGTCGGTGTCCGGGTGGAGGTCGGACTCCCGGACCGCGCTGAGGAGTTTGCGGGAGGCGATGTCCAGCCACTCGGTGAAGGGGTGGCGCAGAGGGGCGCGCACCTCCACTCCCCCGGTGGCGAGCCGGAGGCCGGCCCGGGGGATCGGGTCCTCGACGGACAGGTGCGCGATGCCGAACGTGAGGCGCATCAGGGCTTCGAGCGAGGTGGAACTGCGGGCTTCCATCTCGTTCGCCAGTCCGCGCGAGGCATGGGACTGCAGCTCCATGATCGCGTGCGCCAGGTCTTCCTTCGCCGCGAAGTGGAAGTAGAGGGCACCCTTGGTGACTTGGGCGTGCTCGACGATGTCGCTCAGGCTGGTCGATTCGTAGCCGTGCCGGTCGAACAGGTCGGCTGCGGCCGTGATGATCGTCGAGCGGGTCTGCTCGGCGCGTAACTGCCTCGGCATCGACTGCACACTCCCGGTGGAAAAGAACGGTCTGCGCCGTTTGTTTCTTCCCCCGCCATACGATAACTCACCGCACCGGACAGCCCCGACCGGTTTTCCCGATCAGGGGACGCGCCTCCTCTCCGTCGTCCTCCTACGGCCCCTACCTCCGCCTTCGAGGGGCCAACCCCCCGCGGAAGAGGAGGAGTCGACCCAATCGTCACGCGGTGTGTCGATGCGGTGACCGTCGTGTGGGCGTGCCGTCGGCGAGGGCGCCGTTCATCGGCGCGGTGACTTTCCCGGGGGTGTGACGGGCCGGCAGGTCCTCGTGGGTGCGGCGCGCCTGCTCCAGGCGGGTACTCGGCGGCCGGTGACCGGCCGCAACCGCCCCCGCAGGGGGAGTTCGAGCGGTTCCTTGCCCGCTCTACCGCTGGGAGCCCGCCTCCGGGGCGACTTCGCGCGCCGCCTCGGCCGCGGCCCTGGCATCGGCGAAGGCGCGCTCGCCACGTGCCGGCGAGGTGTCCACCTGTCCCAGCAGACCGGGGACGGCGATGCTGGGCAGCACGAGGTCGTAGAGCAGCGAAACCCGCTCGGCGAAGTCGGCCATGTCCGTCGTGGCCTGGGACATCAACTGGATACCGGTGAACGCGGCGACCATCGTCTCGGCGGTTCTCACCGGATCCACGTGCGGCAGCACTTCGCCCTTCTCCTTGGCGACGGCCAGCCGGTCGGCCGTCACCGCCGACCATTCCTGCCAGGGCCGGCCGAAGAAGCGCTGCGCGCTCTGGTCGGCCGCGAGCCGGGCGGCACCGCGCAGCAGTGGTTCCCGCGGCAGCCGGTAGGCCAGGATGAGGCCCAAGTCGACGAACGACTGGACCTTGATCGGCTGTTCCGTGGGCAGTTCGGTCACGGCGTGTTCGAGCACACCGTGCGCCAGGTCCTCCTTGGACGGGAAGTGGAAGTACAGCGCTCCCTTGGTGACCTCGGCACGCTCAAGGATCTCCACGATGGTGGCCGATTCGTAGCCCCGCTCGGCGAAGACCGCCGCCGCGGCCTCGAGCACCGCGTTGCGAGTCCGGATCGCGCGTTCCTGTCGAGCCATGCGTGGTCTCCCGCCGAGTGCCAAGATGTCTGGCAAGCCCTGTTTTCAAACCGGTTGGGCCGTATGATACGGCACGCTTGGCGACCGTTACCAGCCATGGATTCACGCGAGAACGCGCTGTTTCCCGGGCTTTCCCGAGGAATAGAACCGCGTGACCCGTATGCGGGTGTCAGCCCCGCACCGTCAGGTGGCGGCGGCCTCGTTCACGCCGCGCTCGCACGGGCGGGCCGGCCGGTGCTCCATCCGCACCGGCCGGCCCGCCTGTTGTCTGCCTGTCCTGCTGCTGTCTTGCTGTCCGTCTTGCTGTCCTCTGTCACGCCCGACGGCTCAGAAGGTGAGCTTCCAGCCGTTGAGCGTGCCCGTGTCCTGCGCCGCGGTGTCCTGGACGCGCAGCTTCCAGGTGCCGTTGGCCGTCTCCGAGGAGGCGTTCACGGTGTAGGTGGTGGCGACGTTGTCCGCGGAGTCCGAGGAACTCGCGGCCTTCAGGCGGTACGCCGTGCCGTCCGGTGCGATCAGGTCGAGGACGAGGTCACCGCGGTAGGTGTGGGTGATGTCGACACCGACCGGGAGGGCGGAGGGGGCGCTGCCGCTGCGGCCGCTGACGGCGATGGAGGACTCTACCGCCGAGCCGTTGTCCGGGATGGCGACGGCGGTGGTGCTGGAGAAGGTCGTCCCCGTGCTCGTACCGCCGCTGACGGCCGCGACGGTCTTGGCCGCGTCCGCGAGACCCGCGCCGCAGCCGCCCGAGCAGGCGCCCGGCAGGGCACGGGCGTTGTTCTTGATGGCCGTCTCGATCTGCGCCGGGGTCAGCGCCGAGTTGGCCGACTTCAGCAGCGCGATCAGGCCCGCGATGTGCGGGGTGGCCATGCTGGTGCCCTGGTAGTAGGCGTACGACTCCGTGGACGCCGTCTTGGTGCCGGAGTTGAGCGTGGACAGGATGCCGTTGGCGGTGCCGGTGCTGGTCTGGCCGCCGGGCGCCGAGATGTCCACCAGGGAGCCGTAGTTGGAGTAGGAGGCCTTGGCGCCGGTGCGGCTGGTGGCGGCGACCGAGATCACGTTGTTGCAGTTGCCCGGCGAGTGGTTGGCCACGTTGTCGTTCTCGTTGCCCGCGGCCACGGCCACGGTCGTACCGCGGCTCACGGCGGCGTTGATCGCGCTCTGGGTCGCGGAGGTGCACGCCCCGTCGCCGCCCAGGCTCATGTTGATGACCTTGGCGACGTTGGTGTTGGCGGGGACACCGGAGACGGTGCCGCCGGACGCCCAGGTGATGGCGTCGATGATGTCGGAGTCGTAGCCGCCGCACTTGCCGAGCACGCGCACCGGGGAGATCTTCGCGCCGTACGCGATGCCCGCGACGCCCTTGCTGTTGTTCGTGACCGCGGCGATGGTGCCGGCGACGTGCGTGCCGTGCCAGGAGGAGTTGCTGGCCGGGATGCCCGAGCCGCACTCGTTGGCGGCGTAGTAGTCGCCCGGGTCGGCCGGGTTGCTGTCGCGGCCGTTGCCGTCCACCGAGACGGCGGTGTCGGCGATGAAGTCGTAGCCGCCGACGATGTTCGCGGCGAGGTCGGTGTGGGCGACGTAGCCGGTGTCGATGACGGCGACGGTGACGCCGGTGCCGGTCGTGGTGTTCCAGGCGCCGGGCACGTTCATGCCGGCCGTGGACTCGAACAGGTCCCACTGCTTGGCGTACTCGGTGTCGTTCGGGTCGGCCTTCGCGGTGTTCAGGCGGTCCGGTACGACGTAGGCGACCTGCGGGTCGGCCTCGAACTCGGCGACGACGTCGGCGACGTCGGCCCGGGTGAGGTCGGCGCCCAGGTCGACCAGGGCGGCTCCGGTGCCGAGGCGGCGCTGGAAGTCGAGGTCCTCGCCGGCCTCCTTGCCCTTGGCCGCGGCGTCGGCCTCGGCGGCCTTGTTGGACTTGGCCTCGGCGGCGCCGGACGTGTAGCCGACGATCAGGCGCTCGGCCGCCGTGCCGGGGGCGGCCTCGGTCAGCGCGGCCGGGACGGCCGACTCCTGGGAGGCGGGTTCCTGGGCGACGGCGACCGTGGTGGTGGCGGCCGTCAGGAGGGCGGCGGAGACCGCGGCGACGGATATCAGCTTCCGTCTGGAGGAGAGAGAGGTACGCAAGGGCTTGCCTTTCGTGGCCGTACTCGGGGCAGCGCGGAGTGGCGGTCGAATCGCTTCGTCGATGAAGCGGCGGGGGGTGAAGCCGAGTGGGGGGTGAGGCTGAGGGGCGCGACGCTGAAGGGCGTGGCGCTGTGGGGGGGGTGACGCCGTGGGGGGAAGCGGACGCCGTGGGGCGGTGACGCTGTGGGGCGGTGACGCTGTGGGGCGGTGACGCTGTGGGGTGAGGCGAAAGGAGCGCGCGCGGTGGCCGACCAGGCGCGGGGCCGGCCCGTTCGGGGTCACCTGTGGGGCGGCTGTGCCCGAACGATAGGCAAAGGAACGGTCACCGGGATACAGGGGAAACCCTTGATCCGGCCGGGAACCCACCCTCGACACCGGGCAGTTGACCGGGAACGGTCCGCTTTGCGCCGATTGGCGGCGCCGTGAACGCGCCGGGCCCGTTGCCCGTACTCCTTCGGAGCACACCGTTCAACCGCACGCGAGCAGTTCGATCCCGTTCAGGCCGAGGAGACGTTCCGGATGTCCCGGACCACCGCACACCGCACCGCCGCCCTGGCGGCCTCCCTCACCAGCTCGCTGCTGCTGGGCCTGTGGGCTGCGGCGCCCGCGCAGGCGCACGGTGCCCCGACCGATCCGGTCAGCCGGGTCTTCGCCTGCTCCCCCGACGGCGGCAGCGCGTCCGGTTCGGCGGCCTGCCGGGCGGCCGTCGGCGCCAACGGCACGTCCTTCTCGGCGTGGGACAACCTGCGCGTCGCGAACGTGAACGGCCGGGACCGGCAGACCATCCCCGACGGCGAGCTGTGCAGCGGCGGCCTGCCCGCCTACAAGGGCCTGGACCTCGCCCGCTCCGACTGGCCCTCGACCCGGATGACGCCCGGGGCGACGCTGACCATGCGGTACGTCTCGACCATCCCGCACACCGGCACCTTCCGGCTCTATCTGACGAAGCCGGGCTACGACCCGGCAAAGCCGCTGACCTGGTCCGACCTGCCGGAGCGGCCGTTCGCGCAGGTGACGGACCCGGCACTGACGGACGGCGCGTACCGGTTCAGGGCGACGCTTCCGGCCGACCGGACGGGACGGCAGGTGCTGTTCACGATCTGGCAGAACAGCAGCACGCCGGACACGTACTACTCCTGCTCGGACGTGGTGTTCCCCGCGGCGAAGAGCGCGGGGGCCGCGGCGAGTTCCCCGACGCCCACGGCGGACCGCGGCGACGCGGACCGGGACCGGACGAGCGCGACCGCCTCGGTGACGCCGACGCCCGCCAAGAAGAGCACCCCGCAGGCCACCCCGTCCGTTACGGCGAGCCTGCCGGCCGGCACCGGCGCCGCGGCCGGCGCCGCCCCCGACAGCACGCCGGTGGCCGCCACCGGGGACTCCGGCTCCGGCCCGTCCGCGCCGACCCTGGCGGGCGGCGCCGCCGCGATGCTGGTGCTCGTCGGGGGCGCCGCCCTGGCGCTGCGTCTGCGTCGACGCTGAGTGCCTTCTCCGCTTTCCCGGTGCTGAACTCCTCTGCTCCGAGCTCTCTTGCTATGAGGGTCAGTTGACGTAGACCAGGGCGTCCCCGTCGGTCACCGGGGCGTACTTCGCGGTGAAGTAGCCGTTGGCGAAGCAGAGCGAGGAGCCGGACGTCTTCGTGAACTGCTGGTTGGCGAAGGCGATGCTGTTGTCGGCGTTGTCGGCCGTGCCGACCAGGGCGGGCGTCTGGTAGACGCAGTTGATGCTGCCCAGCAGGGTGCGCAGCACGACCGTGGTCTGGATGGCGGAGCCGCTCGCCGCGGTGACCGTGACGGTTCCGTCGGAGGTCACGGAGGTGGTGTACGGCAGGTTGTTGACCGTGATGCTGGTGACGCCGAGCACGCCGATGACGTTGGCGCTGCAGGAGCCGCCGGCGAAGGTGTGCGCGTCGAGCGACTCGGTGGCCGTGCCGGGGGCGGCCGGGTTGTCGGTGACGGTGGCGGTGAACTGCGAGGACGTGCAGGAGATGCCGCTGGTGCCGGTCGCGCTGGAGTAGAGCGTGGCCGCGGTGCCGGCGGCCAGCGGCGCGGTGAGAACGTCGCCGACCGCTGCGGCGGTGCCGCCGAGGCCGCCGGTGGTGAGGACCGCGCCGTCGGCCGCCGCGGCGGGCGAGAGAGCGGGGAGGGTGAAGGCGGCGACGGCGGCGGTGAGGGCGAGGAGGGATCGCGTACGCATGCGGGTGCCTCTTTCTGGGGGTGGGGGGGGCAAGGGCGACCGGCACGGCCCAGGGGGAAGCGGCCGTGCGGGCGCCTTGGAGGGGGCGTGCTCGTACTGAGTCGGACTCGGGGTCGAGCTCGGGGATGCACTCCGGTTGCACTCGGAGGTGCACCGGGCAGTGGAGTGCCCTGCTGGACAGAACGTCCGGGAAGCGGCTGGATCCGGCGCCACGGATCTGGGGGAAGCCAGGGAGAGTTGTAGACCCGCCGATCCGCCAACGTCAAGGATTTGTACGGGAGTTGGCACTGCGGTACACAGGCGGCACACAACCACCACACTTTTCCCGCAACACGCTTGACCCCTAGATGTAACCCCCGGTAACTTCCTCGACGGCTACTGACGCGTAACCAGAGAAAGCCCTTGCATCCGCCGGGAGTCGCGAGGGACGTGCGCCCAGTTCCGCTGTCCGCGCCAGGACAACGTGCGCCACTGAACCCCCACCGCATTGACTATGCCCACGGGAGCAGAACCATGGCCTCGTCCTCTCCAGCAGTCCCCGAAACCTCTCCAGCGGTCCTCGAAGCCTCCGAACTCCCCGCGAGACGCGGGCGGGTCCGGGCCAGACGGGCCGCGATCATGGCCGTACCGGCCGTCGCGGTCGCCGCAGGGCTCGCGATCCTGACGGCCGAAGGGGCGCTGGGCGTGCAGTTCGCCATCTCCGGCATGCCCTTCACGGTCACCGCCACCGAACTCAACGGCACCGGCTTCGAGCAGTTCGGCGGCCTCGACCAGATGGCACCGGGCAGCCCCAACGAGGGCGACACCGGCGGCCAGGTGCTGGTCATCACGTCCGCGATCAGGAAGGCGACGCTCACGAAGCTGTGCCAGAGCGTCGACCTGGGCGGCACCAACCTGCTGATCACGGCGGGCGGCGGGAAGGACAAGGTCGAGGCGACCGACCTGACCACCGACTCGACCGAGCTGTCCGGCGACGCCTCCTTCGACAACATCGAGATCGGCAACGACGCCAGCACCCTCACCAAGGCCGGCGTGAAGGGCCCGATCGGTGTGTTCAGCCAGCAGGCCGACACCGTGCGCATCGCCAACCTGCGGCAGACCAACTACGCCACCACGGCCGCGGTCTTCAAGCTGCCGGGCCTGAAGCTCGGCTTCAGCAGCAAGGGCTGCTGATGTCGGAGCGGCCACGTCAGGGCATGCGGTCCGCCTTCCGGCGCTGGCGGGCCGCCCGTCCGTTCTGGGGCGGACTGCTGCTCGCCCTGGGCGGAGCGGAGATCCTGCTCACCGTGAAGGCGTCGCTGGAGGTCATGCTGCACGCCGGCGCACAGGCTCTGGCGGGCTACCTCCTGCCCGCCCTGATGCTGGTGCTCGGGCTGCTGATCCTCTTCAACCCCGTGCAGCGGCTCTTCTACTCGATCACCGGTGTCCTGCTGTCCCTGGGCACCTGGGCCACCTCGAACCTGGGCGGCTTCTTCATCGGCCTCCTGCTGGGCGTCCTGGGCAGCTGCCTGACCTTCGGCTGGCTTCCCGACCAGGAGCCGCGCCTGAGCCGACGGCAGCGGCGCCGCGAGAAGGGCGAGCCGAAGGCGGTCCAGCAGGCCGCGTAGGCACCGGATTGGAGGAACCTCCCTCTCCTGCTCAACTGTGCGAGATTAGAAGCGAGTTGAGTATGGGAAGGGAGGTGCATGGAGCGAGACATCGACACCGGGAGCGCGCACTCCGCGCGGATCTACGACTACATCATCGGCGGCAAGGACCACTACCCGGCGGACCGCGAGGCAGGCGACGCCATGTGCCGGGAGTGGCCCGCGCTGCCAATCCACATGCGGGCCAACCGCGACTTCATGAACCGGGCGGTGCGGCATCTGGCCGAGGAGGCGGGGATACGCCAGTTCCTCGACGTCGGCACCGGCATCCCGACCTCCCCCAACATCCACGAGATCGCCCAGTCGGTGTCCCCGGACGCCCGGGTCGTCTACGTCGACAACGACCCCCTCGTCCTCGCGCTCTCCCAGGACCTGCTGAACGGCACGCCCGCCGGGAGGACGGCGTACGTCGAGGCGGACATGCGGGACCCGGCGGGCATCCTGGACGCCGCCCGACTGCGCGCGACCCTCGACCTGACGCAGCCGGTGGCCCTGACGGTCATCGCGATCGTCCACTTCATGATGGACGAGGACGACGCCGTGGGGATCGTCCGCCGTCTCCTCGACCCGCTGCCCTCCGGGAGTTACCTGGCGATGTCCATCGGCACCGCCGAGTTCGCACCGGACGAGGTGGGCCGCGTCGCCCGGGAGTACGCGGCGCGGGGCATGCCGATGCGGCTGCGCACCTTCGCCGAGGCCGAGGAGTTCTTCACGGGACTGGAACTCGTCGAACCGGGGATCGTCCAGGTCCACAAGTGGCGTCCGGACGGCACGGGCACCGGCACCGGCACCGGCACCGAGGTGATCCGGGACGAGGACATCGCGATGTACGGGGTGGTGGCGCGCAAGCCGTGACGGTGGGCGCCGCGGCGCCCTCAGGTGCGTTGCCCGGGGGCGGCGGGTGCCCGTCCCGCCACCTCGCGGGCACCGCCGTCGGCCCTCCCGCCAGCGGCGGAACCATCACGATGCGGCACCGACAACTCACTGCGAGCGGTCGATCACTTGACTACCGGCGGTCACACACGGTTGGCTCCGAGCCAGTGAAGGTTCAACCGGCCGGCGCACCTGCGACGGCCTCACTTTCGCGTTCCACTTGCTCGGCCGCACAGCGAGGTGCTCCCTCATGAACAATCCTCCCCCACCTCAGGCCTCCTCCGCTCCCGTCCGTGGGGCCGCGGTGGCCGCCGCGGTCTGTCTGCTCCTCGCCGGCTGTTCCGGTTCCGGCGGTGCCCGGCTCGACGCGGACGCGGACACGGTGGGCAAGGCGGGCTCCGGCGGGCTCACGGTCGCCCTGATCACCCATGGCGCCAAGGGGGACGACTTCTGGGAACTGGTGCAGAAGGGCGCCCGGGTCGCGGCCGCCAAGGACGGCATCGAGCTGAGGTACGCGAACGACTCCGACCCCGACGGGCAGGCGGAGCTGGTGCGGGACGCGATCCGCGACAAGGTCGACGGCATCGCGGTGACCCTGGCCAAGCCGCAGGCGATGAAGGCGCCGGTCGCCGAGGCCAGGGCGGCGGGCATCCCCGTCGTCGGTCTCAACTCCGGCATCGACGCCTGGCGCTCCGCCGGCCTGCTGCAGTACTTCGGCCAGGACGAGGGCGTCGCGGGCCGGGCCGTCGGGGACAAGCTGGACGGCCTCAAGGCCGCACACGCCCTGTGCGTCATCCACGAACACGGCAACGTCGCCCTGGAGGCGCGCTGCGCCGGCGTGAAGAAGACGTTCACCGGCGAGACCGAGATGCTCTACGTCGAAGGCACCGACATGGCCGCGGTGAACGCCGCCATCACGGCCAGACTGCGCCAGGATCCCAGCATCGACGAAGTCGTCACGCTGGGCGCGCAGTTCGCGCTGGCCGCGGTCAAGTCGGTGAAGGCGGTGGGCAACGGCGCCCGGGTCGCCACCTTCGACCTCGACAAGGACCTGGTCAAGGCCGTGCGGGACGGGGACGTACAGTTCGCGGTGGACCAGCAGCCGTATCTGCAGGGCTATCTCGCTGTGGACTCCGTGTGGCTGTACAGGACCAACGGCAACCTGAGTGGCGGTGGTGTGGCTCCCGTACTGACCGGTCCGGCCTTCGTCACCAAAACGAACGTCGCCTCGGTCGCGCGGTTCGCCGCGGCCGGAACCCGCTGACCGGACCGGGCGGCCGCAGGCCTCGGCCGCTCACGCCTCTCCCCTCCCTCACCTCCCCGCCGATCGCCCAAGGACGGCCATGTCTAGACGGACAGGTGCCCGACGCCGCCGCCTCGGTTCCATACGTCTCTCCCTCATCCTTCTCGCCCTGGTCCCGAGCGTCACCCTCGCCGCCATGTGGGCGCTGACGACGACGCAGATGTTCTCGGAGGGCCTCCGGCTGCGCTCGCAGACGGCCCTGAGCCGGTCGACCGGCGCCATGGGCACCGAGGCCACCCTCGCGCTGCAACAGGAACGCGGCCTGTCGGCCGCCTGGCTGGCCTCACAGCCCGGTGCCCGGGCCGCGCTGGAGCGGGCGCGCACGGAGACCGACGAAGCGGTCGGCAAGCTCGCCGGCCACTCGGACCAGCTCGAGCGGGCCCCGGCCCGGATAGCGGACCGGTTGTACTCGGTGGTCGGATCGGTGGGCAGCCTGGAGTACTACCGGAGTCAGATCGACGACCCGAGTGACATCACCGCCGAGCAGGCGCTGGACCAGTACACCTCGATCATCGACGACCAGATCCACGCCTTCCAGGAGCTCTCCCAGGTCGACGACGGCGACCTCACCTCACAGGCCGGTCCGCTGGTCTCGCTCGAGCACGCGGCGGAGCTGGTCTCCCAGGAGGACGCGATGCTCACACTGGCCTGGCCGGCCGGCTACCTCGACGAGAAGAACTGGACGGCGTTCTCCGAGGCGGTGAGCTCACGCCGCTGGATCGTCGAGGACGAGATCGTCCCGTCGCTGCGCGGCAGCACGAAGACGCAGACCGAGCGCATCCTGCAGAGCCCGGAGTGGCAGACCCTGCAGACCGTCGAGGACAAGGTGCTCGCGGCCCGCCCGTCCGGCGACGCCCGCAGGATCGGCCTGCCCGCCGATGTGCGGGGGCAGTGGACCACCGCGCTGCAGAAGGTCTCGGACGAGTACGGCCTCCTGATCCAGCAGCAGACGTCCCAACTGCTCGCCCGCAGCTCCGACAAGGCCGACGACCTGCTCCTGACGGCCGCCTCCCTCAGCGCGGGCGGCCTGGTCGCCCTGCTGCTGTGCGCCGGCATGTCCTGGCGGATCACCCGCTCCCTGTCCCGCCGGCTGCACGGCCTCAGGCAGGCCACGCTCAGTCTGGCCGAGGACCGGCTGCCCGACGTGGTCCGCCGGCTGGACAAGGGCGAGACGGTCGACGTGGACCTGGCCGCGCCCCCGCTGGACTACGGCTTTGACGAACTCGGCCAGGTGGCGCAGGCCTTCAACACCGCGCAGCGCACGGCGGTGGTGACCGCCGTCGAACTCGCCGACACGCGGCGCGGCTTCCAGAAGGTGATCCTGGGCATCGCCCGGCAGAGCCAGAACCTGGTCAACCTCCAGCTCAGCCAGCTGGACGCGCTGGAACGCGAGCACCAGGACCCCGACGTCCTCAAAGGGCTGTACGAACTGGACTCCATGGCGAGCCAGTTGCGCCGCTACGAGGAGAACCTCGTCATCATCAGCGGTGAGCAGCCTCGGCGCAGCTGGACCGAACCGGTCGCCCTGATCGACATCCTGCGCAGCGCGGTCGGCGAGGTCGCCGAGTACCGGCGGGTGGAGGTGCACACCGACGAGGAGGTGTGCCTGGCTCCGCCCGCGGTGGCGGACGTGATCCATCTGCTGGCCGAGCTCATCGACAACGCCACCGTGTACTCCCCCGCGCCCAGCCCCGTCGGGGTGCGGGCCGCGATGGTGGCGAAGGGGCTGGCCGTGGAGGTCGAGGACCGGGGCCTGGGCATGTCCGAGGACGACTACGCCTCGCTCAACGCCCAGTTGGCGGGGCCGTCGAAGTTCGACGTGGTGGCCCTGGCCGACGACCTGAGGCTCGGCATGTTCGTGATCTCACGGCTCGCCAACCGGCACGGCATCGCCGTGACGCTGCGCTCCTCGCCGTACGGCGGGACCACGGCGATCGTGCTGATCCCGCACGACATCGTGGTGCGGGAGGATGCCGACGCGGGCCCGGACGACATGGCGGACGCGGAGGCCGTACCGGACGCCGAGCTGGTGCAGGTCGGCTCCACGGCCCGGCCTGCCCGGCCTCTCCCGGCCGCACGGACCGTCCCCGTCCCCGCCGCCGCGCCCGCACCCGCGCCCGCCGCTCGTGCCTCCCGGCCCGACGGACTCACCCCGCTGCCCCGCCGGGTGCCGCAGACGAACCTGGTCGACGAACTCCGCGAGGACTCCGCGCCTGCCGTGGAGGACGGCCTCGATGACTTCACCGCGGAGCAGGCCGCCTCCTCGCTCGCCTGTTTCCAGCGCGGAACGCTCCGCGCCAGGGACGACGACGAACAGAAGCCGCACGACGGACAGGCGCCGCACGACGAACACCAGCCGCACGACGAGCAGGCGCCGGACGGCGACGACACGCCGGCCGTCACCCCGACTCCGCACACCGACCGCTCATGAAGGACACCGCCATGACACGCCCCACCCCCGCGACCGACACCGCGCTGGACCAGTTGCTCACCGGCCTCGTGGACCGGGTCGCCGACGTGAACCACGCCGTGGTGCTCTCCGAGGACGGACTGGTCGTCAGCAGGTCCACCGGGTTCGTGCGCGACGACGCCGAACGGCTGGCGGCGACCGCGTCCGGTCTGATGAGCCTCAGCAAGGGCGTCAGCATGGACTTCCGGGGCGGTCCGGTGCGCCAGGCACTCATCGAGATGGCCAACAGCTACCTGATACTGACCGCGGCCGGCCCCGGCGCCCACCTTGTCGTACTGACCGGGCCGAAGGCGGACGTCGGTGTGGTGGCCTACCAGATGAACATGCTGGTGAAGAAGATCGGCGAGCACCTCGGCGCGGCGCCGCGGGCGCATGTGGGCCCAGCGACCGCCACCGGCGAGTGAGGTGAGCGGAAGCGACGCGGCGGGCCGGCTGGTACGGCCCTTCGCCCTGACCGGCGGCCGGACCCGGCCCAGCCGCGCCGACTTCACCCTCATCACGACGGTGACCGCGGTGAACCCGCCACCGGAGCGGGCCCCCCGGCCACAGCCCGAGCAGGCGCGGATCCTGCGCCGGTGCGAGCGGCCGCTCGCCGTGGCGGAGCTCGCCGCCCGCCTGGATCTTCCGGTGAGCGTGGTCGTCATCATGCTCTGCGATCTGCTGGAGGCCGGCCTGATCACCGCCCATCCGCCGCACCCCGTCTCCCGCATCCCGGAACTGGACCTGGACCTGCTGCAGAAAGTGAGGGACGGCCTTGGCCGGCTCTGATCCCGCCGCCCGGGCGGCACCCGAGGCGACCGGCGCGTACGTGGCGCCCGTCGCACCCGACACCGTCAAGATACTGATCGCCGGAGGGTTCGGCGTCGGCAAGACCACGATGGTCGGTTCGGTCAGCGAGATCGTTCCGCTGCGCACCGAGGAACCCCTGACCGTGGCGGGCCTCGGCGTCGACGACCTCGCCGGCATCGAGACGAAGGCGGCCACGACCGTGGCCCTGGACTTCGGCCGGATCACGATCAACGACCGGCTGGTGCTGTATCTCTTCGGCACCCCAGGGCAGCAGCGGTTCTGGTTCATGTGGAACGACCTGGCCGTCGGCGCGCTGGGCGCCGTGGTGCTGATCGACGTGCGCAGACCGGAGTCGAGCTTCGCCGCCGTGGACTTCTTCGAGCGGCGCGGCATCCCGTTCGTCGTCGGGGTCAACGGCTTCCACGGGAAGCACCCGTATCCGCCCGAGGAGATCCGGGAGTCCCTGGCGCTGCCGGAGCACGTTCCGGTGCTGCTGTGCGACGCGCGCGAGCGCGAGTCGAGCCGGGACCTGCTGATCGCACTCCTGGACCGGCTGATCGCCGACGCGGGCGGCGGCGGCGCTCAGCTCACTCGTCCGGGCCGGTGAGATCCCTGTTCGAGGGTGCGATCAGCCGGGCCGTGAGGTCCGGGTCGGGCATCTCGGCGTCGAGGGGGAACACGGGCCGGCGGATGCGGCGGTGGCCGAGCCGGGTCAGTTCCTGGTCGACGCCGCCCGGCGTGAGCGCCATCTTCCAGTCGGCGGCCATGGCGAACAGCCCGGGCTCCAGACAGCCGATCTTCACGATCACGATGTCGGCCGCCCTGGGGTCCAACTCCAGGTCGGTGAAGTCGTGTTCGTGGTGATACGGCTTGCGCTGCCGGGTCAGGACCACGTGGACGCAGCCCACCCGCAGCACGACCTCGGTCTGCGCGTCCCGGTCGCCGTGCCGGACCGAGTGGACCACGCCGGTGAGGGTGAGCGGGCCGGCGTGGCGGTCGTCGACCTCGGCGCCCGCGGTGACCGTGACGGTCGCGCCGACGCCGGCCGCCACCGCGGTGTCGACGGCGCCGGGGCCCGGCAGTGAGGCGTAGATGACCGTGGGGCCCGACGGTTCCTTGAACTCGGGACGGTCCAGGACCCGCTGGAGTCCCCAGGTGACGTCCCCGGCGCCGCCCGCCGTCGGGTTGTCGCCGGTGTCGCTGACGAAGCAGGGGCGGGCGGTGGAGGCGAGGGCGGCGTCCAGGCACTCGTCCAGTGAGGCCGTCGGCGCGACGAAGTCGAAGGAGTGGCGGGCCTTCCACAAACCGGCGGCCAGCTCCTCCGCACCGGCGGTGACGGCGTCCTGCGAGGGGCCCGTGACGACCACCGCGGCCCGGTTGCGCGGTTCGTCCGCCCAGGCGTAGCCGACCCAGACCGCCGCGTCCGTCACGCCGTCGGCCGCCTCCACCTCGTCCACGGTCGCGTACACGCTCTTCGCGGGTTCGGTCCGGGTCGAGGTCTGCTCGCCGGTCAGCAGCACCGGCACCGGGATCCAGGCCTTGGCGGGGCGGGGCGCACCGCTCGCCAGCAGGTCCACCAGGTTGCGGGCCGCGCGTTCCCTGGTGTCCATGGCGTCCTCGTGCGGAGCCATGCGGTGGCAGGTGATCAGGTCGCTCTGGTGGACGAGGTCGCGGGAGACGTTGCCGTGCAGGTCCATGGAGGTGGACACGAGGACGTGCGGGCCGACCACTTCCCGGATGCGCTGCAGGAGTTGGGCTTCGGCGTCGTCCAGTCCCTCGACGGTCATCGCGCCGTGGATGTCGTACCAGAGGCCGTCGATCTGCCCCAGCTCGCTCAGGTTGTTGAGGAGTTCGGCGGCCAGTTCCGCGTACGCGGTGGAGGTCACCGTGCCGCCGGGCAGGGCCTTGCCGACCAGGGCGCCGCGCCAGTCGGCTGCGGTGCGCAGGGGCTGCCCGGGGGCGAGGAAGGGGTAGCGGGTCAGGACGTCCGTGCCGCGCCGCGGATGGAAGGCGGGGGCCCTGGTGCGGGCCGGGGAGAAGGTCGAGGACTCGATGCCGAGTCCGGCGACGGCGATGACGGGACGGGCTTGCGGCATGAGGGCTCCCTGCGTCGGCGGAAGGTCAAGCGTGGCTGCCCGTGGCTCGGGAGTGGTTGCCGACAGGTGAGGAGTGATTGCCGGGAGGTGAAAGGTGCGCGCCGGTGACCGCCCCCGGCGTGTCCGCCGCAGCGCGAACCGACTCGTGCCCACCGAGCCGGCGCCGGTGCCGAGGCCGGCCCGCTCGGTGACCAGGTGTCGGTGACGAGGGGATGACAGTTCCCCGTGGAGGCGGCCGCGCGCGGCGGCGGGGTTGAAGAAGGTGAGCCTCGGGCCCGTCGTCGCGGGCGGGCGGGCCGTACGACGTCCGGGCGGGGCGGCGGCACGCGCCTACGGAGCTCCGCCAAGCCTGATCTCACGGGTGGCGCACACGCCGCGACCGCCCGCGTCCACCACTTCCGCCGCCGTCACGTCACCCCACGGCGGGCGGTGCGCTCGGTGGCGGACGGGGAGGACGGTGCGTGGGCCGGCGGCGCCGAGCCGTGCGCGGTGGGCGCGGCTGTTGTCGGCGAGCCGTGCCGGCGTGCCGAGGTCGCGTCCCGTGCCGTCGAGGACGGCGCGGGCGCCCTCCGGGTCGGAGGGCACCCGCGCGGCCCTGGACGGCACGTCCGGGCGACGGTGAGTGGCGTCAGTTGAGGCCGACCGACTTCAGCCAGGCCTTGGCGACGTCGAGCGGGTCCTTGCTCTCGAGCTGCACCTGGGAGTCCATGTCGAGGAGCGCCTTGGTGTCCAGCTTGGCCGAGACCTCGTTGAGGGCGGCCACGCCCTCCTGGGAGAGGCCGGACTTGTGGACCAGCGGGGTCACGTTCGCGAAGCCGAAGAGGTTCTTCGGGTCCTGCAGGACGACGAACTTCTCCTTGGTGATGGTCGGGTCCGTGGTGAAGATGTCCGCGGCCTGCACGGTGTTCTTCGTCAGCGCCGCCTGGGTCAGCGGGCCGCCCGCGTCGAGCGCCTTGAACGACTTGAACTCCAGGCCGTACGCGGACTTCAGGCCGAGCAGGCCCTGCTGCCGGGTCTGGAACTCGGGCGAGCCTCCGATGACCAGCTCCGGAGCGATGTCCTTGAGGTCCGCGAGGGTGGACTGGGCGGTCAGGTTGTACTTCTTCGCCGTCTCCGCGTTGATGCTGACGGAGTCCTTGTCCTCGGCGGGTGCCGAGTCCAGCAGCGTCAGCTTCGAGTCGAGCTTGGCCTTCGCTGCCGCGTTCACCGCCTCGGCCGTCTTCTGCTCCGCCTTCGGGTCCAGGTAGGCCAGAAGCGAGCCGTTGTACTCCGGCAGGACCGTGATGGAGCCGTTCTTCAGCAGACCGTAGGTGGTCTCCCGGCTGCCGATGTTGGGCTTGTAGGTGACCTTGACGCCCTTGGCCTTCAGGGCCTCGCCGTAGATGTCGGCGAGCAGGATGCTCTCGGCGAAGTTGTTGGAGCCGACGACGACGGTGCCGCCGTCCGCCTTGTCGCCGGCGAGCGGGTCCGACGTGTCGTCGGAGGAGGAGCATCCCGCGAGCAGGGCCGTGGCGGCGGCGAGCGCGACGGCGGCCACGCCGGGGTGTGTCCTGCGGAACCTGCTGTGTGCGGTGGTAGAAGTCACGATTCCCGTTCCGGACTCTGGATGGATGCTCGGAGATGGTTGCTCGCAAGCTCTTGCGCTGATCCAATCCAGCGGGTTCTTGGTCAGTCAAGTGCAGCATGGTCACCAATTGGCTTCAATGCGTTGCCCATTGTGAACACGGTGTGAACGGGTCGACGCCGAACCCGCCGAAGCGGAGCGGGTCGTAATGGATTCTTGACTCAGGGTGGCATGAACCGGTGTCCGAAGAGGCTGTAGTCTCGCGGAAGTTGGCGCCGGTCACAGTGGCGTGCGGGGGCCGCACCGGTGTTGTTCCGCACCTTGACCGGGGCGTTCACACCGACGTGGGTGCCCCTGGCACACCGGACCGCAAGCGATCACAATCGGTCACGAAGGAGGCCTGGTGTCCACGAACGAGCCCCGGGGTGGCGTTCGGGGATTCGCCGACCGCTGGCCGTTCCGCCTCAAGCTCAACGTCCTCGTGGGCGTGCCGCTGGCCGTGGTCGCCGCGCTGCTCGCCTACCTCATCGCCGACCAGGTGGACCAGGCACGGAACGCGAACGCCGCGGCCGAACTGGTCCGGAACAGCACACGGGTCGCCGAGTTGGTGGACCGCGTGGAGCAGGAGCACCAGCAGGCCATCCTGCTGTCCGTGCGGCACGAGGCGGCGCCCGAGGGGGGCCGCCCCTCCGACGCCGACTACCGCAAGGCGCAGGCCGCGGTCGACGCCCAGGTGGAGAAGGTGCGCGACACCTTCGGGAGCCGGCTGCCGGACACCGAGGCCCAGGCGCTGCGCGAGATCAACGGCCTGACCAGCCTCCGCGACACCGTCGAGCAGGGCTATCTGCCCGCCGACAACATCGACCCGGCCTACACCAACGCCTCCACGGGCCTGATCGACGGCCTCGGCCTGGACCACAACGCGGCCCTCGCCGGCACCTTCACCGGCAACCTGCTGGACTCCCTGCTGCGCGCCGACGCCGCCCACAGCGCCTTCGAGACGGCCGTCTTCTCCGCGCGCACCGGCGACAGCAACGCCCAGATCGAGTTCATCGGCGCGGTCGGCTTCGAGAACGAGTACAACCACCAGGCCGACCGCTTCGCCCGGTTCGCGACCGAGGCCCAGGCGAACGAGCTGGGCGGGATCGAGCACAACTCCTCGCAGGCGACGATCGGCCGGCACTACGCCGAGCTGCAGATCGACCCCGGCAACCTCCAGGCCGGTACACCCGCGCAGATCCGCGAGGCCTTCACCGAGGCGCTCGGCTCCTATCGCGACTACCGGCTGCAGTCAGAGACCCGGCTGAAGATCACCGCGTCCCTCATCGACCAGATCGCCGACCGTGCCGACGCCGCCTCCAGCGAGGCCGCCTGGCGCGCGGCCTCGCTGCTGGGGCTCGCGCTGTTCCTCTTCGCCGTGTGGATCACCTTCGCGGTGCTGGTGCGCCGCTCGGTGGTACGGCCGGTGCAGGCACTCACCGGTGCCGCCCGCGAGGTCGCCGACGTCGCCGGCCGCGAGCTCGCCCGGGTCGCCGACGAGGACACCGAGGACGACGGGCCGGTCCGGCTGCGCGAGATCCCGGTCACCGCGAAGGACGAGATCGGCGATCTCGCCGACGCCTTCAACCACGTACAGACCACCGCGTCCGCGCTGCTGGAACGCCAGGTGCTCAGCCGGCGCAACGTCGCCGAGATGTTCGGCAACGTCGGCCGCCGCGTCAGCAACCTGACCACCCGGCAGCTGGCGCTGATCGACGCGGTGGAACGCGGCGAGACCGACCCCGCCCTCCTCGAGCGGCTCTACAGCATCGACCACATCGCCGTCCGCCTGCGCCGCAATGCCGACAGCCTGATGCTCCTCGCCGGTATCCGCGAGACCGTCCTCGACTCCGGACCGCTCGCGCTGACCAACGTCGTACGGGCCGCGCTCGGTCAGATCGAGGGCTTCCGGCGGGTGCATCTGCACGCCGCGACCGAGGTCATGGTCGAGCCCGACATCATCGGCGACCTCACCCTGATGGTGGCCGAACTCGTGGAGAACGCCGTGTCGTTCTCGCCCGAAGGCAGCCCCGTCGAGGTGACCGTCCGCGACAGCGCCGAGGGCGCGCTGGTCGTCGTCTGCGACCACGGCCTCGGCATGAGCGCCGAACGGCTCGACGAGGAGAACGCCCGCCTGATCCGCCGCGAACGCCTCGACCTCGTCCCGACGAAGGTGCTCGGCCTGTTCGTGGTGGGCACGCTGGCGCGCCGCTGGGACGTGGACGTGATCCTGTCCCGCACCCCGGGGGGCGGCGTGACCGCCGAGGTGACCATTCCGTCGTCCCTGCTGCTGACGATGAGCCCGATGGCGATCACCACGGGTGCCTCCGGCGGTGCGGGTGCCTCCGGCGGTGCGACGCAGGGCGCGAGGCGCGCGTTGCTTTCCGGATCCGCTGCGGAGTCGGCGGCGGGCTCGGTTTCGACCTCAGGCGCGGGAGCGGGTGCGGGAGCGGGTGCGGGAGCGGGTGCGGGAGCGGGTGCGGGTGCGGGTGCGGGTGCGGGTGCGGCCACAGGCTCCGGCTCGGAGCCGGAGGCGGGCTCGGGCTCGGGCTCGGATTCGGGTCGGCTTTCGGCGACAGCGGCCGTGCCTGCCGGCGCGGCGGGTCGCGCGGGCTCGCCCGCAGCGGTCACGGGCGCAGGCTCCACGGCGGACCAGCCCGTACGCACCGCCCGCACCGCTTCCCCGCACGGCACCGACCCGGTCGACGGCGAGCCCGCCCCGCTCCCCCGCAGGGTGCCCCGGCGCGACCCCGCCCCGGCGGACACCTCGCCGGCCTCGGAGCGGAACGGCACGTCAGGCGTCCCCGGCCCCGACGGCACGCCGGCGCTCTCATCGGCCGGCCTCGACGGCGGGTCGACCGTCCACGACCCGAAGGGCAAGGCCCCCGACGACTCCCAGCCCGCCGATGCCCCCTTCATCCCGAGGGCCCGCACCGAGGGGACGGTCCCGGCCGGGACACCCACCGGCCCCGCCTCCGACGACGGTCCCGGCGCCCGCCCGCTGCGACGCCGCGTCCGCGGCGCCACCCTCCGTACGACCTTCGGAGCCGATCCCGACCAGCAGACGTCCCGCCGGGACGCGCCCCGGGCCGCCGACGCGGACGCCGTCCGTGACGCACTCGACGAGTTCGAGGCGGCCGTGGAGCGCGCCCACCGCGACAGCGGAAACGACACCGGCACCACCCCCTACCCAGCGACCGCACCCAACTCCCCGCACCATCAGAACCACTCCCCGGAAGGAGCGGAGCAGTGAGCACGTCGACAGGTGACACTCCGGCGGGAGGCACCACCCCGGCCGAACTTCAGGCCGCCGCAGCCGACTTCACGTGGCTGTTGAATCGTTTCGCGACGGAGACGGCGGGCGTCGTGGACGCCATCGCCGTGTCCTCCGACGGCCTGCTCATCGCCGTGTCCGAGCTGCGCGAGCATGCCGACTCCGAGCGCCTCGCGGCGATCGTCTCCGGCATCACCAGCCTGGCCGCCGGTGCCTCCGGCAACTACGGCCTGGGCGGTCTCAACAAGGTCATCATCGACCTGGAGGGCGGCCACGTGCTGGTCTCCGCGGTCGGCAGCGGCGCCGTCCTCGGCGTCGTCACCGACAAGGAGGCCAAGCTCGGCAACATCGCCTACGAGATGACGCTGTTCGCCAACCGTGCGGGCAGCGCGCTCAGTCCCCAGCTGGTGCTCGAACTGAAGAACAGCGTCGGCGCCGCGTCGAAGCGCTGACCGGGCGCCGCCCGGCCGAGGAGGAAGAACGCCCCATGGCGGACGGCCGCACTCCCAGCAGTGCCGGCGATGACGGGAACACACCGCCGGGCCCCGACCCGGGCGGCCCCGTCGCCGCCGTACGGCCGTTCCTGGTCACCGCCGGCCGGGTGGCACCCAGCGCCAACGGCAGGACGATGCCCGTCGAGACCCAGGTGGTGGCCACCGCCGAAGGGCTCGCCGGGCTCGACCGGCTCTCCTTCGAACAGCACGACATCGTCGCCGCCTGCCGCCGCCCGCAGTCCATCGCGGAGATCGCGGCCCGGCTGCGGCTCCACCTGAACGTGGTCCGCATCCTCTCCGAGGACCTGCGCACGGCGGGGCAGCTGACCGTGCACGTGCCCGACTCCGGCGTCACCCACGACGCATCCGTTCTGCGAAGGGTTATCGATGGCCTCCGGGCCATCCCCGACTCCCGAGGGGTTCTCCGTGACACCGACTGAACCGGCCACCCGCCCCGGGGCCGCGCAGACCCCGGCCGTACGGCCGCCGCTGCCGGTCAAGATGGTGATCGCGGGCGGCTTCGGGGTGGGCAAGACCACCGCCGTCGGCTCGATCTCCGAGATCGCGCCGCTGACCACCGAGGCCGCGATCACCGAGGTCGCGGCGGGCGTGGACGACCTCAGCCACACCCCGCGCAAGACCACCACCACGGTCGCGATGGACTTCGGCTGCATCACCATCGACCCGACCCTGAAGCTGTACCTGTTCGGCACGCCCGGCCAGGAGCGGTTCGGGTTCATGTGGGACGACCTCGTCGAGGGCGCGATCGGCGGGCTCGTCATCGTGGACACCCGCCGCCTCGACGACTGCTACGCGGCCGTCGACTACTTCGAGCACAAGCAGATCCCGTTCGCGGTGGCCGTCAACGCCTTCGACGGCAAGGTCGGGCACACGCTGGACGAGGTCCGCTGGGCGCTCGACGTCAACGACCGCGTCCCGGTCGTGGTGTTCGACGCCCGCGAGCGCGGCTCGGTGCGCGACGCGCTGCTCGTCGTACTGGAACAGGCCCTGGCGCGCACCGAGGGCTGACACGTGACAGGGCCCGGGGCGGATGTCACCACCGCCCCGGGCCCTCGGCCGGCTGCTTCCGGGTCAGCCGCTTCGCCGTACCCCGCGCGACACCGCAGTCCGGTGCACCGCCCAGAACACCGCGAGCGTGACCAGTGCCAGCCCGGCCACCAGCGTGGCGCCGCCCACGACCTTCTCGTAGTTGCGCTGGTAGAGGCCGTCGACGATGTACCGGCCGAGGCCGCCGAGCGAGACGTACGCGGCGATGGTGGCCGTGGAGACGATCTGGATGGCGGCGGAGCACAGGCCGCTGAGGATCAGCGGGAGCGCCGCCGGCAGTTCGACCTGGAACAGCACCTGGGCCTCACTCATGCCCATGCCCCGGGCGGCGTCCACCGGCGACGGGTCGACGGAACGCATCGCCTCGTAGGTGGTGACGAGGATCGGCGGGACGGCGAGGACGACCAGCGGGATCATCACGTTCACCAGGCCGAACCCCAGGAGCAGGGTCATCAGCACGAGCAGGCCGAAGGTGGGCAGGGCCCGCCCGGCGGTGGCGATCAGGGAGAGGGCGTTCCCGCCGCGCCCGTAGTGACCGGTGATCAGGCCGCCGGGCAGCCCGATCGCGGCGGCGAGGACGAGCGCCTCCAGGGTGTACTGGATGTGTTCGCCGACGCGCGTGGGGATGCCGTCGTAGCCGGTCCAGTGGGCGCTGTCGCTGAAGAAGGCGTTGATGAAGTTGAGCAGGTTCACCGGGCTGCGTCCTCCAGGGCGAGGGCGGCCGGGTCGGGCCGGTCGGCCTTGGGTTTCGTGTGCGCCCGGCGCGGCATCCACGGCGTCAGCAGGAGGCGCAGGGCCACCAGGAGGCCGTCGGCGAGGATCGCGAGGGCGGCCATGGTCAGCACGGCGTTCACCGCGAGTTCGGGCCGGTTGTAGATGGTGGCGTCGTTGAGCAGGTTGCCGAGGGCGCCCTGGTTGCCGATGAGGGTGCCGACGCTGACGAGGCTGATGCTCGACACGGTCGCCACCCGCAGCCCGGCGGTGATCGCGGGCACCGCGATCGGCAACTGGACCTGGAGGTAGCGGCGTACGGGTCCGAAGCCCATGGCGGTCGCGGCGGCGATGGTCTCCTGCGGGACCGAGCGGACGCCGTCGACGATCGACGGGACCAGGACGACGAGGCTGTAGACGGTGAGCGGGATCATCACCGTGAGCTCGGTCTGTCCGGTGTAGTCGATGAGGAGCACGAAGAAGGCGAGCGAGGGGATGGCGTACAGCACGGTCGTGATCCACAGCACCGGCGGGTACAGCCAGCGGAAGCGCACGCACAGCTGGGCGAGCGGCAGCGAGATCACCAGCCCGGCCAGCACCGGCAGCAGGGCCTCGCGCAGGTGCAGGCCGACGAGGCCGAGCCAGCTGTGCTGGAGGTCGCTGGGGATGTCGAAGAAGCCGTTCATGGGGCGATCCGTGCGGCCTTGGTGACCGTCGAGGCGGCGGAACTCCCGCCGTTCGTACGGCCTTCCGCGTGGGCGCCGCGGATCGCCTCGCCGATGGTCTGCTGGGAGACGACTCCGGCCGCCCGGCCCTCGCCGTCCACGGCGACGGCCCAACCGGTGGGCGAGAGCACCGCGCAGTCGAGGGCGGCCCGCAGCGAGTCCTTGCCGGCCACGAACGGCCGTCCGTACGGCAGGAGTTCCGCCGCCTCGACGGCGCCGGCGGTCAGGTCCCGCGGCTCGCTCCAGCCGAGGGGCCTGCCGTCCAGGTCGGTGACGAGGAGGTAGGGGGTGTCGGCCGCGCTGCGGGCGGCGATCTGCTCGGCGGTGGCGTCGATCGCGACGATCGGCGCGGTCAGCAGGTCGAGTCCCGTGGAGGAGAAGAAGGACAGCCGTCGGATGCCGCGGTCCGCGCCGAGGAAGTCCTCGACGAAGGCGTCGGCGGGGCTGGACAGCAGCTCGGCGGGCGGCGCGAACTGGGCCAGCTTGCCGCCGGTGCGCATCACGGCGACCATCGTGCCGATCTTGACGGCCTCGTCGATGTCGTGGGTGACGAAGACGATGGTCTTGCCCAACTCCTCCTGGAGGCGCAGGAGTTCGTCCTGGAGTCCTTTGCGGACGACGGGGTCGACGGCGGAGAACGGCTCGTCCATGAGCAGCACCGGCGGGTCGGCGGCGAGCGCCCGGGCCACGCCGACGCGCTGCTGCTGTCCGCCGGACAGCTGGTAGGGGTACCGCTTGGCGAGCGCGGCGTCCAGACCGACGCGCTCCATCAGCTCACGCGCCCGCGCGCGGGCCTTGTCCTTGCCCCAGCCGAGCATGCGGGGCACGGTGGCGATGTTGTCGACGATCGTGCGGTGCTGGAAGAGCCCGGCGTTCTGGATGACGTAACCCATGGACCGGCGCAGCGTGTTGACGGGCTGCTGCAGGATGTCCTCGCCGTCGAGGAGGATGGTGCCCTCGCTGGGCTCGACCATCCGGTTGATCATGCGCAGGGTCGTCGTCTTCCCGCAGCCCGAGGGTCCGACGAGGACGGTGATCGAGCGGTCGGGTATCTCCAACGAGAGCCGGTCGACCGCCACCGTGCCGTCCGGGTACCGCTTGGTGACTGAATCTATCCGTATCAAAACGCCGAATGCCCCTCGGATTTGGCAGAAGCTGCCCATTTTCGGTCACGGTCGTGCAGGCCGTTGCGGGGAGAGTCTAGACCTCGTGTGTTGCGGGCCCTTGTCGGGCGAGTGGCCGGTTCTCCCGGGTGGCGGGCCGGAAGGGAATCCGCTCCCACTCGTTGTTTCGACTCGGGCTCCGGGGCGCGGCCTTGGCGTCCGGCGTCACCGCGCTGTGCGCACCCTGTGAGTCCGCCGATTCTCACCTCCCGCTCAGAGCGGCCTCAGGGATCCCCCAGAAGCGGCCCCGATGGTCACTGGCATGAACGAAACGAAGGCGGCAGGCGTCCGGCGGCGGCCTGTGGCCACCGGCCTGACGCTGCGGCTCCCTCACGTCCACGCCATGCGCCTGGACCAGAAGGGCCGGGGCCGCGCACTGAAGTACGTGTGGAGCCGGTCCGATGCGGACGTCGTCGCCTACATGGACGTCGACCTCTCCACCGGCCTCGAAGGCTTCCTGCCGCTGTTGTAGGAGCGGGAGACGAACTCCGGTTTCAGGCCCCGCACGACGTCCGCCCGGCATGGGCCGCATGCTGCGCGCCACCGTGACCGGCCGCCCCCGCGTCACCGCCCTGCCGCGCCGGACCAGCGCCCCGCAGGTCCCCGCCGCCCACACGGTTCCCGCCCACCCTTCCCACCAGGCGAACCTGGAGTACGCGTCATGACGACCCTCGCCCCTTTGCCCGCACCCGTCCAGCAGGACGGGCCCCGGCACCGGGTGGCACCGCCCGCCGGCGGCGGCCTCGCCGCCCGTACCCGCAGGCTCCTCACCGGCGGCTCCGAGGAACCCCCGCTGGGCACGCCCCGCCCTGTGGGCGGTCCTGGTGCTGGCCACGGCCCTGTACGCCTGGAACCTCACCTCCGTCACCGGCAACACCTTCTACAACGCCGCCGTCTACAGCGGCACCAAGAGCTGGAAGGCGTTCTTCTTCGGGGCGCTCGACTCCGGCAGCTTCATCACCGTCGACAAACCACCGTTCGCCCTGTGGGTGATGGGTCTCTCGGCCCGCGTCCTCGGCTACGGCACCTGGCAGTTGGCGCTGCCGATGGTCGCGGTCGGCGTCGGCTCCGTCGCCCTGCTGTACCGCATGGTCAAGCGGGACTTCGGCCCGGTGGCGGGCACTATCGCCGCCCTCGTGCTCACCCTCACCCCGATCACGGTCGCCATCACCCGGGACACCAACCCGGACCCGGTCCTGGTCTTCCTGATGCTGCTCGGCGCGGCCACGCTCATGAAGGCGGTGCGCACCGGGCGGCTGATGCCGCTGGTGTGGTCCGGCGTGGCGATCGGCTTCGCGTTCAACACGAAGATGATGCAGGCGTACGTCGTCCTGCCCGCGTTCTTCCTGGTCTACCTGTGGGCCGCCAAGGGCGGTGTGGGCCGCCGCCTGCGCAACCTCGCCGTCGGCACCCTCGCGCTCGTCGTCTCCAGCGCCTGGTGAATGGTGGTCGTCGACCTGATCCCGGCCTCCTCCCGCCCCTACATCGGCGGCTCGACCGACAACACGGTCTGGGACCTGGTCATCGGCTACAACGGCTTCGGCCGGATCTTCGGGGCGAGCGCGTCGACGGGATCGCAGGGCAACGGGGCGAGCTTCGGCGGCGACGCCGGCGTCTACCGCATGTTCAACGAGATCATGGGCGGCCAGATCTCCTGGCTGATCCCCTTCGCGCTCGTCGCCCTGACCGGCGGCCTGGTGCTGCGCGGACGGGCCCCCCGGACCGACGCCAGGCGTGCGGCGCTGATGCTCTGGGGCGGCTGGTTCGTCCTGCACTACCTAACCTTCGCCCTCGCCGAGGGCACCTTCCACCCGTACTACGTCACCGCCATGGCCCCGGGAATCGCGGCCCTGGCCGGGATCGGCGCCGTGATGCTCCACCGGGCCTTCCGTGAGGGCTCGGCGGCGACGTGGGGCTGGGTGCTGCCGGCCGCGGTCGCGGGCAGCACGGTCTGGGCGGTCGTGCTGCTCCAGCGGGTCTCCGGCTCCGGGACGCTGTACACGGTCGCTCAGGTCGTGGCCGGGGTCGCGGGCGCGGCCGCGGTGATCGCCCTGCTGGTCGGCCGGTTCACCCAGCGGCAGCGGCTGACGGGGGTGCCGCCCTGGCCGCGGTGGTGGCCCTGCTCGCCGGTCCCGCCGCGTACTCGGTGTCGGCGGCCACCTCGAGCACCAACGGCACCAACCCGACGGCTGGTCCGAGCACCGGTGGCGGCATGGGCGGCGGCGGCAGCGCGGGCGGCGGTCAGCGGCCGAGCGGCAGTGCGCCCAGCGGGACCGGGACCGGGCAGTCGACGGGACAGGCGCCGTCCGGCAGCACCTCGTCCTCGGAGGCCGGCACCGGTCGGACCGGCGGAGGTGGCGGCATGGGCGGTGACACCCAGGTCTCGTCCGACATGATCGCGTACCTGAAGAAGAACCAGGACGGCGCCACCTGGCTGCTGGCGGTGGCCCCCGACCAGACCGCGTCCTCGGTCATCCTGGAGTCCGGTCAGCCGGTGATCTCCATGGGCGGCTGGTCCGGCAGCGACAACGCCATGACCCTCACCAAGCTCAAGAGCCTGGTGAAGTCCGGCCAGTTGCACTACATCGTCGTCAGCGACAGCGGGCAGGGCTCCTCGGACACCGAGGTCTCGACCTGGGTCGAGAAGAACGGCACGGCCGTGTCCGACTACACCCTGTACCGCCTGGACGCCTCCGACGTCGGCTGACCAGCTCCGTCGCCCGAAGGGGTGGGCCACTGGTTCTCACCGGGTGCCCACCCCCTGTGCTGTTGTCGGAACAGTCCCTCTCAGACCTGGCTGCGCCAGCTCGAAAGCCTCTATATTCCTAGAGGCTGAAGACTGGGGAGTGAGTATGGCTCAGGGAACAGTGAAGTTCTTCAACTCCGAGAAGGGCTTTGGTTTCATCACTCCGGACGATGGCAGTCCGGATGTTTTCGTGCACTTCAGTGCGATCAGAGTGAGCGGCTTTTTCAGCCTTGAGAAGAACCAGCGAGTGGAGTTCGAAATCTCTAAAGGCCGCAAGGGGCCGGAGGCGATGTACCTGACTCCCAATGCCCGTTCCTGGGACATCGTGTAGTCGCCGTCCTTGCTCAGGCTCGGAGTGCTCGCTCAATCCGGCTTTGGTGAGGGAAGGTTGCCTGTTCTGCTCGCGCGTCCGGGAGGGCCTCGAGGGGGACACCGAGGCTGGTCAGAAGCGCTTCAGCCCGTCGGAGGTCCCAGTGGTGGGTATGGCGGGGGCCATCTGCCCAGGCTCGTCGGCGCGCGAGGCGAGCGCTCTCGACCGCCTGCTCCTCGCTGCCGAGCAACGCAAGCGTCGCCCCCAGGAGGTAATGGGGCCGGTCGGCCTCGTGCAGGCGTGACATCGCCACGCGGCATTCCTCGATGGCGGCTTCCGCCTCTTGTCTCCGCCCAAGGTGGGCCAAGGCCAGTGCGTTCTCCGCGGGCACTACCTCCTGCCCACCGACTCTGCGCAGCCGGTCGATGTCATCGGCGATGTACTTGGCGCGGAGATGCTCACCTCGGTCCGTGAGCATCTCGAATTTCAGACCGGAAAGGCGCAATCTGTTGCGCCAGTTGGCAAACTCGCGTTCAGCCTCTTCGATCTCCGTGATCTCTACGCTCGCACCGAGCCGATGTTCGAGGACGAGTCGCCAAAAGCGGACGTCACTCCTGAACCACGGGTTGTTCGCGGAGCTTTGGTGGCTCGCGTCAAGAACGGCGAGCGTGTTCCGGGAAGCGACGGTGTCTCCGCTGACAGCCTCCAGAATTGCTTTGCGCAGACGCAGCGCGAACGCGTCGTCGTAGCGGTCCGCCTGATCGCCAGCTTCCAACAGAGTAAGCGCCTTCGCGTACATAGCCAACCGGCCCAAGGCCCGGTAGTGAGTTGCCGCGCGGCCTAGAGAAGTGCGTACCTCACGGATTTCACGAAGCTCAAGAAGGTCCTCAAGAAGGGCCAGCTCGACAGAGAGCCCGCGGCTGTGCCGACCGGCCAAGTGCAACGAGATGGACAGGTTGGCTCTCAGCTCGATCAGTCTGGTGGTCTCGTAGGGCTCCAGAAGTTCCGCAACCGTGGCATTCGCTCCCAGGTCGACCAGTAGGGGGCTCGCCAGTTGGCTGGTCCAGACGGATGAGGCCGCCACATGCTGCTCGGCTCCTGTGAGAGCCCGGAACAGTGCGATGGTCTGTTGCAGGTCCTCGACACTCGTCACTTTGTCGAGAACCTCTGGCGGATTGGCCTGGAAGTAGTCCCTAATGCGCTCGTTGGCGCCGATGCGTTCACTGTTGTCGAGCCGTTCATGGGCGTAGGCCCGCACCACGGGATGCATGTCGTAGGTGTTGGCTGTCCTGTTCCACCACAGCAGTCCGCGGTCTTCAAGGCTGCGCAGCGCCGTGGCCAAGAGCGCGTCGGCCCTTTCGGGCTGTCCTTCGACAAGCTCCCGGTACGGGTTGATGCCGCTGAGCAGGTCCCAGCCGACTGTCCCGGACAGTACGGACAGCCAGCCCAGCAGCCGGGACTCGGCGAGGTCGAGGCCGTCCAGAGCCGCAGCGAGGATGTGGTTCCGGCGGGCCGCGAGGTCCACCTTGTGAATCTCGAAGGGCTGATCCCTGCGCCACCTGCCGAAGTTCCCCGGTGCCTGTCGGTGATCCCGCACCAGCCCGGCCACTAGCGCGATGAGCAGAGGATGGTTGCCCAGCGGGCGGAAGAAGTCCCCGATGTCCTCCGCGGTTCCCATGACGCCGAGCCGGCCGAGGAGCTCTCGGACGTCGTAGTCACTCAGGCCGGGAAGCCTGGTGCGCCGGACGCCGGGCAGCAGTCCGCGGCCCGGTCCCTCCAGCGCGTCCGGGACCATCCTCGTACTGATGAGGATCTTCGACGGCGAAGCGTTGACGAGAAGGCGGACGAAGTTGAATCCGAGCCCCTCGATCATCGCGTGCTTGTGTGCCTGCCGGTCCGCGTCGACGTCGTCATCGGTCACCTTGGAGGGATCGGAACGGTGATAGGCCATGAGAAGCCGCTCGAACCCGTCGAGCACGACGAGGAACGGGCGCCGACTCAGCTCGTGGATGACAGAACTCGCGGCCTGGTCCCTCCGGACCCTGCTGGTGTCGAACGACGGTTTGATGTAGTCGAGGAGCTCATACATGAACCGCTTCATCGAAGCGGAACCGTCGTAGAAGCTCCACCAGAAGCTTCCCGCCAAGTCGTCCATCACGACGCCGGCCCGCTGCGTCGCCCACTCCCAGGCGAGAGCGCTCTTGCCGGTGCCGCCGATCGCGTCGACCACCATGACCGGGTCAGTGGAGCGGGCCCACGCGTCGAGGTCGTCGAGTTCTCGGGAGCGGCCGGTGAAGGGTGTGCCACCGACGTAGGCGGGAAGAGCGCACATGTCCGGCGGTGACGGCAATGTTCGGCGCCTCGCCCGCCATCGGTGGGAGTACTCCGGCTTCCGCCGACTCGGTCGAGGCGCCAAATGGCGGGCGATGGTCTGGAACAGCTCCAGCCGGAATTCCGCCGGTGCCGAGAACGTCCTGACCTCGTGCCGCGCCGCGAGTCGCTCCTTGAAAGCGGTGATGGCACGCAAGCCCGCCACGTACTGGCCCACATCGACCGAGTCCGAGGGCGGACCCGACCAAGGGAAGTCCGGGCCAGCCACGAAGGGGAGAACGACAATGCGGGCGTCGGCCGCCGCGACGTCGTATTCCAACTCGGTAACCGAACCCTCTTCGGGCGAACGTTCTACGTAATGGTCGGCGAGCAGCAACACGAACATCCGGCACTCGGCGATCCGCCGACCCCGCTCGCTCATCGTCGGCGCGGTCTCGGGCGAGAAGTCGCCCGAATACACGGGGACCAGCCCATGCCGTCGGCAGACCTCGGCCACCACCTCACGGTAGGGGTCGAGCAGGCCGGACGCGCACGAGATGTAGACCCTCGCCCCGGCTTGCAGACCGGCCGCGGCCGTGTTCGCCCCCGCGCGGCCAGGCTTGCAGACCCTGCTCCGGCGCACGGCCTCTTCGACCTCGGGGAACACCTCACGAAGGTCGCTGATGCGCCGGCAGATCACGGTGCCGCCGGTCGCGCCTTGGTCTCCTGCGGCCCGGGGGTACGCGGTGACGATGCCCACCACCCGTTCGACGTCGTCCGGAGACCGGCGCAACAAGGGGCCGCCCGACATGCCGTCAGGCCACTCCGCGAAGCGGGCGCCGAAAGCATGCACCGACACCCGGACCGCCGGTTTCTCCCCGATCAGCTGGTCAGCGGTCTGCACCTTTCCGACATACAGAGTCGCGTACTGTGCCGGGTTGCGCAGCGGGAATCCCCCGACCCGTACGGCATCGTGCGCGTGCACCTCCGACGCCAGAAGCAGGGCGATCCGTTCGAGGTGGGCCAGGAGGTCCGCGCCACCGTTGTCCGGAAGCCTGCTCTCGTCGACTGTCAGCAGCGCGGCGTCGAGTGCGGGGCTGTGGGCGTCGTATTTCACTGGAACGTCCATGAACTTCGCGGCGGAGCTCGGCGGCTGCAACCGGAGCCAGATACGTGCCGTCGTGCCTCCGAGGGTCCGGACACAGTGCCATGCGGTCAGCACGTGCCTTGTGCCGATCACGAAGGCAGTGCGCAGATCGCCATGCGGCCACGCGTCGCGTTCCGCCTCACTCAGCAGCCGCCCCACGGCGGCCTCGGTCGCCATCTCGATCAGGTCGTCGGTGCCACGGGCCGTTTCTGGAGCTTTAGGGTCACTTCGACCGTTGCCTCACCTGAGGCCGAGAGAAGGGCCTCCACGGCCTTGCCTGCTCCCAGCACGGCCTTGACCCCGAACTTCAGTTCCACGTCTCCGATTTCGAACGATCCCGCGTCGAGTGCGCCCATCCCTGAGTCGGCCGCGCGCGTGTCGATGCCCCCGACCACGCCCGCGACCACCAGCGCCACCTCGCGTCCGACGGCCTCGGCCGCGGCTCGCAAAACGTCCTCGCCCAACTCGACCATGCGAGTCCGAGTCCCGACGCCCTGCCGTCTCCGATGTCCCGCTGCGGGAGCATGCCCGGTGTCATCCAGTTCGTCCGTCGCGCCGTCGGAGTCGGGCACACCGCTCTCCTCCAGCAACACGCCCAGGGTGATGTCCACAAGGCCCCCACAGATCCTGAAAACGGCAGTGCATCACCTTAGGGCATCGGCGCCTCGCGCGCGGTTGAAACCTCGGGATTCACCGATGCCCCAATGCTCGGCAGCGCTGGCGTCCGCAGTACCCTCCGGCCCCTGTCCACCGCGAAGACCTCGCAGCCGGGGCGGGCGGCGGCCCACTCGACGCCCTCGGCGCCCATCGCGAAGGCCGCCGTGGCGACCGAGTCCGCCTCGGTGAGGGTCGGGGCGACGACGGTCAGGCTGAGCAGACCGGTCGCCGGGCGGCCGGTGCGGCCGTCGATGATGTGGTCGCCGCGCTCGTAGCGGGCGGAGGTGGCGACCGCGCCGTCGGTGACCTCCAGGACGGTGCACAGCTTGTCGGCGTGTTCGGGGTGCCGTACGCCCACGCGCCAGGGACCGCCGGCGGCGACCACGTCACCGCCGGCGTTGAGGCAGAAGCGCGTCGCCCCGGCCGCCGTCAGCAGTTCCGCCGCCCGCTGCACCGACCAGCCCTTGACCACAGCGCAGGGGTCGAGGCCGCGGCCGGGCAGCCGTACGTCGAAGGCGCCGCCGGTGGCGGCCCGGTAGTGCTCGCACAGGTCGAGGACCTCGCGCAGGTCCGCGCCGAGGTCACCCGGCGACAGCTCGCCGCGGTCGAGGCGTGACACCTCGCTGTCGGGCTTGAACGGGCTGAACCGGACGTCGACCTCGTGCAGCCACGCGAACACCGCGTCCCCGGCCGATTCGGGGATGTGCTCGTCGTCGACCCGCAGCGAGACCGGGAAGCCCATGACGTGTTCGACGCGGTGCATGACGGTCAGCCCTTCGCGTCGATCGCGGCCTGGAGGGACTCCCGGTAGCCGTCGCTCGTGATGGTCGCGCCCGACACCGTGTCGACGTCCGCGCTCTGCGCCTGAAGCGTCTGGGCGATCAGCTTCGGCACCGCCGCCGTGGTCTGCGGGTGGTTCGGCTGCTGAAGCATCCGCACGGAGCTGATCTCGTCACCCTCGAAGGTCACCTCCACCTGCACGGGGCCCTTCTCCGTCGTCACGGTCGGGCCCGCGACGGCCTGCGAAGCGGGGGCCGAAGAGGCGGCGGGCGAGGCGGACGCCGCCGACGCGTTCTCGTCGATCGCGGCCTGGAGGGACTCCCGGTAGCCGTCGCTCGTGATGGTCGCGCCCGACACCGTGTCGACGTCCGCGCTCTGCGCCTGAAGCGTCTGGGCGATCAGCTTCGGCACCGCCGCCGTGGTCTGCGGGTGGTTCGGCTGCTGAAGCATCCGCACGGAGCTGATCTCGTCACCCTCGAAGGTCACCTCCACCTGCACGGGGCCCTTCTCCGTCGTCACGGTCGGGCCCGCGACGACGTGGGAGGAGGATCCCGAGGTCCCGGACGAGGAGGACGGTGACGGCGCGGGCGTGATGACCTGGACGGTGGACGTGTCGGCCGACGGTTGGTAGAGCCAGACGGGGACCAGACCCGCGATGCTCAGAACCACGACAGGGATTGCTCGTTTCACGGTGTCTTCCTCATCCCGCCAGGCTGAAGCGCTCGAAGTGGATCTGCGGCTTGGGCACGTCCAGCTCGCGCAGGCTGCCCAGCACCGCGTTCATCATCGGCGGCGGCCCGCACAGGAAGACGTCCCGGTCGGCGATGTCCGGCACCAGCCGGGCCAGCTCGCCGGGCGCCAGCCTGTCCGGGACGGCGGGGCCGGTCACCAGGTGCAGTTCGCAGCCCTTGGCGTGGGCGAGGTCGCGCAGCTCGTCGTAGAGGACCGCGTCCCGGTCGGTGGCGACGCGGTAGATGACGACGGCGTGGCCCTGCAGTTCCTCCAGGAGGGCGCGGATGGGGGTGACGCCGACACCGCCGGCGATGAGCACGGACTCGGGGCGGGTGCGGTGCAGCGCGGTGAAGGCGCCGTAGGGGCCCTCGGCGAAGACGCGCGTGCCGACCTTCACGTGCCGCAGGGCGGCGCTGCCGGCGCCCGCGGCCTTGGCGGTCAGGCGCAGGGTGCGGCCGTCGGGCGCGGCCGACAGGGAGAAGGGGTTGGCCTGCCACCAGCGGTCCCGGGTCATGAAGCGCCACAGGAAGAACTGGCCGGCCCGGGCGGGCATGCGGTCGAGGTCGCGGCCGGTCATGTAGACCGAGACGACGTTGTCGGACTCGGGGACGACCGCGGTGACGCGCAGCTGGTGGCGCCAGTTGCGCCACAGCGGCAGCACCAGGCGGCCGAGGAACACCGAGGTGAGCGCGACGCCCCACACGCCGTACCAGTACGTCGTGGCGGCGGACGACGAGGTGAAGCTGGTGCCGACCGCGACCTGGTGAGTGAAGGCCAGCACCACGGCGACGTAGGTGTACAGGTGGATGAAGTGCCAGGTCTCGTACGCGAGGCGGCGCCGGGCGTAGCGGCCCGAGACGGCGCCCACCACGATGATGATCGCCAGCGCGACGACCGCGCGGAGCACTCCCTCGACGGTCTCGGCGAGGTCGACCAGCTGGCTGACCGGGTCCATGCCGGAGGACTCGGCGTAGCCGAAGCTGATGAAGACGACGTGCGCGAGCAGCGTGAAGAGGATGCCGAAGCCGGTCCAGCGGTGCCAGGAGGTGAGCCGGTCCATCCCGATGCGGCGGTCGAGCCAGGGCAGCCGGGCCACCAGCACCAGCTGGAAGGCCATGAGGAGCGCACCGTACAGGCCCGCCAGCCGGCCCAGCACGATGAGGGCGTTCGACGCGAAGCCGGCCTCGGTGAAGAAGTAGGTCACCACGGCCGCGTTCGCGGCCAGCACGGCGTACAGGCCCGTGCGGGCCACCACCCTGGGTCGTTTCATCACCGTGGGGGGCGCGGGGGGCGATTGGACGGCAGTCACTCGGCGAGCTCCTTGATCGGGGCTGGGGTACCGAGCTTCCCCGCAGGGAGCTGTCGGTTTACTGTCGTACGACTTTCAAGTGCTTATCGATGTGGCCACGGCGGACACCGGCGCTCCGGTGCGGGGGTCCGGTGACGCAGTATGGGCGGGTGGACAAAGTACGACTCCTCGTCGTGGACGACGACCCGCCGATCGCCGACCTCGTGGCGACGGTCGCCCGCTACGAGGGATGGGACGCGGTCACCGCGAACTCGGGTGAGGAGGCGCTGAGCCGCGCCGCCGAGTTCCATCCGGACATCGTGGTGCTCGACCTCATGCTGCCCGACATCGACGGCTTCGGCGTGCTGGACCGGCTGCGGCGCTCCGGGACGATGGTGCCGGTGGTGTTCCTCACCGCCCGGGACGCGGTCGCCGACCGGGTGGCCGGCCTGACCCGGGGCGGGGACGACTACCTGGTCAAGCCGTTCGCGGTGGAGGAGCTGATGGCCCGGCTGCGGACGGTGCTGCGGCGCAGTGCCGGGCCCGGGTTCCAGCGCTCCGTGCTGCGGGTGGCGGATCTGACGATGGACGAGGACACCCGTGAGGTGCGGCGCGACGAGCATCTGCTGACGCTCACGCCGACCGAGTACGAGGTGTTGCGCTATCTGATGCGCAAGTCGCCGACCGTGCTGACCAAGGCGCAGATCCTGGACCACGTGTGGGAGTACGGCTTCGGTGGCCGCTCGAACGTCGTGGAGCTGGTCGTCAGCCGGCTGCGCCGCAAGCTCGACGCGACGGGCGAGCCGCTGATCCACACCGTCCGGGGCTTCGGCTACGTGGTCCGGCAGGCCGCGGAGTGAAGGGTGTCCTCAGGCGCTTTCGCCACGTCTATCGCAGGCTGCGCCTGGGCACCCGGCTGGCGCTGGGCCTCGGCGCGCTGTCCCTGGTGGTCTTCGCCGTCGTGGGCTACGCCCTGACGATGTACATGCGGGACTACCTGGACAGCCAGCTGGGCTACCAGCTGAAGGTCGTCCAGACCGTGCAGTCCGAGGACGCCGCGGCCAACGGCACGGTGACGCAGAAGCCGTACTGGGGCTGGTTCACCGCGGTGTACGACGTGTCGGACGAGGCGGCGGTCCTGCGTCAGCCCGCCGACATCCCGCACGACACCCGCCCGCTCACCACGCTCGCCGAGAGCATGGCGCACTCCGACACCGAGCTGATGAGCACCGTGAACATCGACGGGGAGGGCCTGTACCGGCTGCGGGCCTGCGAGGTCGAGCCCGGGGTGGTGCTGGTCAGTGCCGCTCCCATGGCGGAGATCGAGGACACCGTGGACCGGCTGATCACCGTGCAGGTGATCGCGTTCGCGCTGGCGGTGCTGGCGCTGGTGGTGCTCGGGCGGAAGCTGCTGCGGCGCGGACTGCAGCCGCTGAGCGACATGGCCTCGACCGCGCACGGCATCACCTCGCACGACCTGACGGAGTCGGCGGCCCGGCTGCCGCTGCGCGCGGACGGCCGGGACGGCGGCCCGGAGGTGGACGAGCTGCGCACGGCGTTCAACACGATGCTGGAGCACATCGACGACTCCCTGGCGGTCCGTGCGGAGGCCGAGCAGCGGCTGCGCCGCTTCGTCGCGGACGCCTCGCACGAACTGCGGACCCCGCTGATGTCCGTACGGGGCTACGCGGACCTCTTCCAGTACGCCGCCGCCAACGCCCCCGGGGAACGCGACAAACACCTGGCCCGGCTGCGCGCCGAGGCCGCGCGGATGGGCTTTCTCCTCGACGACCTGCTGCTGCTGGCCCGCCTCGACGCGGCCGAGGTGGAGACCCCGCTGCGCCCCTTGGAGGCCGACCTGGTGGAGCTCGTCGACCACGCGGCCGACGCGTTCCAGGCGAGCCACCCCGACCATCCGCTGACGGTGACGGCCGACCCCGAGACCCTGATACTGCGCGTGGACCCGCAGCGCATCCGCCAGGTCCTGGACAACCTGCTCACCAACGCGGCCGTGCACACCCCGGCGGACACCGAGGTGTCCGTGACGGTCTCCGCCGAGCCCGGCCGGGCGCTGGTGCGGGTCGCGGACGCGGGCCCCGGCATCCCGCCCGACGACCGCGCCCGGGTCTTCGACCGCTTCTACCGCGTGGACAAGGCCCGCAGCCGCGACCGCGGCGGCAGTGGTCTGGGCCTCGCGGTCGCCCGCTCCCTGGTCGCGGCGCACGGCGGCACGATCGAGCTGAGCAGCGAGCCGGGGATGACGGTCTTCACGATGGCGCTCCCGCTGGGCCCTCCGGGTCTTACGAAGCCGTGACGTACCGGGCGCGCCGGGCCTTACCGGCCGCCCGCGGTCCTAGCGTTGCCGCATGCGTGTACTGGTCACCGGCGGTGCCGGGTTCATCGGGTCCCATGTCGTCGAGGCCCTGCGGGCTCGCGGGCACGAGCCCCTCGTCTACGACGTCCGCGCCGACCCGGCGTCGGACGTCCGCAACCCCGACACCGTCAGCCGCGCTCTGACCGGCGTCGACGCCGTCTGTCATCAGGCGGCGATGGTCGGTCTGGGCGCCGGCTTCTCCGACGCGGCGGAGTACGTCTCCCGCAACGACCTCGGTACGGCCGTGCTGCTCACCGCCATGGCCGACGCGGGCGTACGCCGGCTGGTGCTCGCCGGGTCGATGGTGGTGTACGGCGAGGGCCGCTACACCTGCGTCCGGCACGGGGTGGTCCGGCCCGGACCGCGTGCCGTCCCCGACCTGGACGCCGGGCGCTTCGAGCCCCGGTGCCCGGTGTGCGGGGCCGAGCTGTCGCCCGGACTGGTCGGCGAGGACGCCCCGGTCGACCCGCGCAACGTCTACGCGACGACGAAGCTCGCCCAGGAACACCTGGCGGCGGCGTGGGCGCGGGCCACGGGCGGCTCGGCGGTGTCGCTGCGCTACCACAACGTGTACGGCCCGGGCATGCCCCGCGACACCCCGTACGCCGGGGTCGCCTCCTTCTTCCGGTCGGCACTCGCCCGCGGTGAGGCCCCGCGGGTCTATGAGGACGGCCGCCAGCGGCGGGACTTCGTGCACGTACGGGATGTGGCCGCGGCCAATGTGGCGGCCCTGGAGGCGGGAGCGCTGGGGGGCGCGCTGACCGCGTACAACACCGGCAGCGGCGAGCCGCACACGGTCGGCGAGATGGCCCGGGCGCTGGCTTTGGCCTACGGCGGTCCGGAGCCGGTGGTGACCGGGGAGTACCGGCTGGGGGACGTACGGCACATCACGGCGGACTCGGCGCGGCTGCGGGCTGAGCTGGGCTGGAAGGCGGGGGTGGGCTTCGGGGAGGGGATGCGGGAGTTCGCGCGGGCGGGGATGCGCCAGGGCAGGTCCGGCTGATCAGTCCGGCTGATCAGGGTGCACGATCCGGACCGCCGGGCCCGGTCATCAACAAATGCTGACCATTCACCCTTTTCGGGCATTCGGATGAGTTCTAGGATCATGTACAGAGGGCGGGCGGATGGCCGGCCTGTCGACCACCGTCGCCTGTACCGAGCGGAGGCGGAGATGAAGGCGTCGATACGGCGGTCCGCGATCTTCACGAGCGCGGCCGCTCTGGTGATAGCTGTCTGCGGTACGACGGGCAGTGCCCGGTCCGCGGTCCCGGCCGAGCCGGGCGATGGTGAGCTCCAGTTCGGCTATGTCCTGCCCGAGACGGGGCAGCTGGCCTACCTCGGCCCGCCGCAGATCGAGTCGCTGAAGTTCGCGATACAGAAGATCAACGACGCCGGCGGGGTCCTGGGCAAGCCCGTGCCGACGGTGGTCTCCAGTGACGAGGCGGGCCAGGAGGCCGTTGCCGCGCAGTCGGCCGACCGGGTCCTGGCGGCGGGCGTGGACGCGGTCATCGGTGCCGCGGCCTCCGGAATGTCGCTGGCGTTCATCGACCGGGTGACCGGAGCGGGCGTCGTGCAGTGTTCGGGGTCCAACACCGCGCCCACCTTCACGGACTACGAGGACGACGGGTTCTATTTCCGTACCGTCCCGAGCGACTCGCTGCAGGGGCCCATCCTGGCGGACGTCGTCCGCGAGGACGGCCACAACCGGGTGGCCCTGGTGGCACGGGCCGACGACTACGGGCGCGGCCTGCTGGAGGCCACCCGGAAGACGCTCGAGGAGCGCGGTGCGACGGTGACGCTCGCCGAGACCTACGACCCGAAGGCGAGCAACTTCGACCAGGTCGTCCAGAGGGTGGAGGACTCCAGGCCGGACGCGGCCGTGGTGATCGCGTTCGAGGAGGGCACGCAGATCCTTCAGGGCATGATCGAGTCCGGACTCGGGCCCGACCGGATCGGTGTCTACGGCGCCGACGGACTGCGCAGCGAGGAACTGGCCTCGCTGGTCTCCCCCGGCCAGCCCGGCAGGCTCTCCGGCATGAAGGGAACCGCACCGGCGTCGGCGGAGAACGAGCAGTACGTGAAGGACCTGAAGAAGTTCGCGCCGCAGCTGAAGGAGCTGCAGTTCGCACCACAGGTCTTCGACTGCACGACGACCATCGCGCTCGCCGCCGAGAAGGCGGAGTCCGACGACCCGGGCGACTACGTGAAGGAGATCAACGGGATCACCAAGGACGGCGAGAAGTGCAACTCGTTCGCCGCCTGCAAGGAACTGCTCGCCGACGGCAGGAACATCGACTACGACGGTGTGAGCGGTCCGCTCGACTTCACCGGCACGGGCGAACCCGGCCAGGCGACGATCGAGGTGTACGGCTACGACGACCAGGGACAGTTGCAGACCCTGCGGACCGAGACCAGCAAGGCCGAGGAGTGACCGGGAGGAGCGAGGGGGACGGGAGTCAACGGACGCGGGCGAGCGTGCCGAGGTAGAGCTCGATCACCTTCTCGTCGTGCAGCAGGGCCGTACCCGTGCCGGTGTACGCGTTGCGGCCCTGGTCGAGGACGTAGCCGCGGTCGCAGATCTGCAGGCACCTGCGGGCGTTCTGCTCGACCATGAGGATGGCGACGCCCGCGCGGTTGATCAGTCCGCACCGGTCGAAGACGTGGTCCTGGTGGAGCGGCGACAGACCGGCCGACGGCTCGTCGAGCAGCAGCAGTTGCGGCTCCATCATCAGCGCGCGCGCCATCGCGAGCATCTGGCGTTCGCCGCCGGACATCGCGCCGGCCTTCTGCCTGCGGCGGTCGGCCAGCACGGGGAAGAGCTCCTCCACCGCGGTGGCGCGCCGTGCGTAGTCCTTGGGCCGCAGATAGACGCCCATCCGCAGATTCTCCTCGACGGTCAGCGAGGGGAAGACGTTCTGCAGCTGCGGTACGTAGCCCACGCCCCGCCGGACCAGCTCGTGCGCCGGCCGGTCGGTGACCTCCTCACCGTGCAGCCGCACGGTCCCGCCGCGCACTCTCAGCAGCCCGAAGACCGCCTTGACGAGGGTCGACTTGCCGGCGCCGTTGGGGCCGATCACGCCGACCACCTCGCCCGGGCGCACCTCGATGCTGCAGCCGCGCAGCACGTCGACACCGGGGACGTATCCGGCGACGAGGTCGTCGGCGGCCAGTACAGGTTCCTGCTCCTCGGCGGACATGGCTATTCCTCCTCCTCGGTCGCCGTCCCCGGTTCGTCGTGCCGCTTGCCGAGGTAGGCGTCCACGACCGCGGCGTTCCGGCCGATCGTGTGCGGCGGGCCCTCGGCCACCAGGCGGCCGTCGGCCATGACGGCCACCCAGTCGCTGATGCCCATCACCACGTCCATGTCGTGCTCGACGAAACACACCGTCAGTCCCTCGTCCCGCAGTCGGGTGATGTGCCCGAGCAAGGACTGGGTCAGCGCGGGGTTCACCCCGGCCATCGGCTCGTCAAGCATGACCATGACCGGCTGGGCCATCAGCACCCGGGCCAGTTCCAGCAGTTTGCGCTGACCGCCGGAGAGCGTGCCGGCGTGGTCGTCGCGCAGGGGCCCGAGCCGGAACCGGTCCAGCAGTTCACCGGCCCGCCGCTCGAACTCCCGCTCCTGGCCGCGCCACAGCGGCCGCAGCAGCGCGGGCAGCGCCCCCTCCCCGCGCTGCCCGGGCGCGGCGAGCAGCATGTTCTCCATCACGGTGAGCCGGGCGAGCGTCCTGGTGAGCTGGAACGTACGGACCAGTCCCCGCCGCGCCACCCGGTGCGCGGGGGAGCCGGCCAGGGGCTGTCCGTCGAACGACCAACGGCCGCCGTCGGCCCGGTCGAACCCGCTCACCACGTTGAACAGCGTGGTCTTCCCGGCTCCGTTGGGTCCGATGAGCGCCGTGATGATCCCGCGCTGCAGCTCCAGGTGCTCGACCCGCACGGCGACGAGGCCGCCGAAGGTACGGGTCACCCCGTCCACGACCAGCAGAGGATCCGGTTTGCGCACCCCCGGCTCGGCGGCGATCCCGGAGAGCCGGCCGGCCCCTGTGCCCCCATGGGCCCCGGGACCACCGGATCCGAACGTGTCAGCGGCCACTGAGCAGCATCTCCTTCCGGCTGCCGAGAATGCCCTGCGGCCGGAACGCGACCAGCAGGATCAGGGCGACCCCGACCAGGGCGAAGCGCACCGCGCCGACCTCGGAGGTACTGATGAGGTCCGGCGATATGTACCCGGCGTCGATCGCCTGCCTCAGCGCGCTGTCGAGGAAGCTGAGGACGAACCAGAACAGGATCGAGCCGACGACCGGCCCGAGGATCCGCCCGGCGCCGCCGAGTACGAGCAGCGTGTACAGGAAGAACGTGACGCCCGGGTCGTAGTTGTCGGGATTCACGGACTGCACCTGGATCGCCTGCATCATGCCCGCGACCGCTCCGATGACGCCGCCCAGCACGAGGCTCTGCATCTTGTACGCGTAGACGTTCTTGCCGAGGCTGCGGGCGGCGACCTCGTCCTCCCGGACCGACCGGACGACCCGGCCCCACGGACTGTGGATCAGCAGGGCGAGCAGTACCGCGGCCGCCACCACCAGCGCCCAGCCGACGATCATCACCCACAGGTCGCGGGAGCTGAACCTCACCAGCCACACGCCGTAGGTGCCGGGATCGATGGGGTTGAGCGAGTAGAAGTCCTTCGCGAACCTCTGCAGTCCGAACACCCCGCCGGTGACCGGCTCGGCCCAGCTGGACCGGTAGAACAGCCGGAGCGTCTCCCCCGCCGCGATCGTGGTGATCGCGAGATAGTCGGCGCGCAGCCGCAGGGTCGGCAGGCCGAGCAGCAGGGCCAGCACGATCGCGCAGGCGACTCCGGCCAGGACGCCGAGCCACATCGGGCCATCGTAGGTCGACACCGTGATGGCGAGCCCGTAGCCGCCGACCAGCATGAAGCCGACCTGGCCGAAGTTCAGCAGTCCCGTGTAGCCGAAGTGCAGGTTCAGGCCGATCGCGGCGAGTGCGTAGACGGCCGCGATGGGGCCGATGCCGGAGCGGAGGGCGTCGGAGAAGATGACCGAGAAGTCCATGGCGCGCCCTCACCCGACCCGCTCCGCACGGCCGAGGATGCCCTGCGGCCGGACGAGCAGGACGACGATCAGGACGAGCAGCGCCCACGCGTACTGCAGGTCGACCGGGAACCACAGGGTGGACACCTGGGCGACGACGCCGACGACGAGGCTGCCGACCATCGCGCCGTAGGCGGAGCCGAGCCCGCCCAGGATGACCCCCGCGAACATGAGCAGCAGCAGCTTGAAGCCCATGTCCCAGGTGATGATTTCGACGAGGCCGAAGAAGACCCCGCCGAGTGCGGCCAGCCCGCCGCCGAGCATCCACACGTACAGCACCACGCGCTGAACGTCGATGCCCGTGGCCTCGGCGAGATCACGGTTGGCGGAGACGGCCCGGACAGCCGTGCCGATGCGCGTCTTCTGCAGGAGCGCGGCGACGCCGAGCAGCACGAGCACGGCGAGCAGGGTGACCGTGAGGTCCCGGGGGGTGATGCTGGCCGGCCCCACGCCGATCGTGCTCTGGATGTCGTACTGCGCGAAGGAGGCGGGCCGGGTTCCGTACAGCACGAGAACCACGTGCCGCAGCACCAGCGAGAGACCGATGGTGACGATGAACATGTTGATCAGGCCGGTGCCCCGAGCCCGCAGCGGGCGCCACAGGCCCCGGTCGACGGCCCCGCCCAGCAGGGCACCGAAGACCACCGCGGCGAGGGCGGCGGGGATCAGGTGCCAGCCCGGGCCGGCCGCGGAGGCGTTGAGGAAGAACGCGAAGGTGGCGCCGATCGTGACGAACTCGCCGTGCGCGAAGTTGATCAGGTGGATGGTGCCGAAGATCAGCGAGAGTCCGACCGAGGTGATCGCGATGATGACGCCGAACTGGACACCGTCGATCAGCGCCTGCGCGGCGCGCGCGCCGAACGTGGGGCCGCGCGCGGGTTCCTCGCCCTGTGCCCGCACGGCGACCGCGGACACCGACACGAGGACCAGGGCGAGGCTCAGTACGAACATCCGCTGGTAGCGCACGGGCGGTTCCGATATGAAACGAACGTCCCTTGTTGGCTCAGTGTAAGGCGAGCCGGCCGACGGCACGAGGGGCATGCCTCGGCCACCGGGTCGTACGCCGACAGGACGGCGGGGGGTCGCGCGGGCTCACGCCTCGCCCTCGAAGCGATAACCCACGCCCCACACGGTCTGGATCAGACGGGGCCTGGCCGGATCGTCCTCGACCTTCCCCCGCAGCCGCCGGACGTGGACGGTCACGGTCGACAGGTCACCGAAGTCCCAGCCCCACACCTCCCGCATCAGGTCCTCACGGCTGAAGACCCGGCCGGGGTGCCGCAGGAAGAAGGCGAGGAGGTCGAACTCCCGGACGGTGAGGGCGAGTTCGGTGCCGTTCTTGGCGGCGCGGCGGGCCGCCGGGTCCAGGGCGAGCCCGGCCGCGCGGAGGGTGCCGGACGGCTGGGCCGGGCGGGCGCGGCGCAGCACGGACTCCACGCGCAGGACGAGTTCACGAGGGCTGAAGGGCTTGGTGACGTAGTCGTCCGCGCCGACCTCCAGGCCGAGGATGCGGTCGTCCTCGTCACCGCGGGCGGTGAGCATGATGACCGGGACGGGTCCGCGCCCGCGCATCCGCCGGCACACTTCGAGACCGTCCATCCCCGGCAGCATCAGGTCGAGGACGACGAGGTCCGGCCAGTGCGCGGCGGCCAGAGCGAGCGCGTCGGGCCCGTCCCCGGCGCGGTCGACGACATATCCGGCCCGGTCGAGATACCCGGAGACGACCTCGGCGACCGTCGGGTCGTCGTCCACGACGAGGACCCGGGCCCCGGCCCGTTCGTGCGGCTGCTGCTCCATGCCGCCAGCCTCGCACCGCCGGCGGTCCGCCGACGCCCCGGGCTGCCGACGTCCGCGTTTCGTAAGAAGCCGAGGCCCGATATGCGAGTTTTGCGCTCGTAGGGTGAGAGCCGTGACCACCTCTTCCGATCCCGCCCGGGACCCCGTCTCCGTGGACGTCGTCCTCCCCTGCCTCGACGAGGCCGAGGCACTGCCGTGGGTGCTGGAACGCATCCCGCCCGGCTGGCGGGCGCTGGTCGTGGACAACGGGTCCACGGACGGCTCGGCCCGTATCGCCCACGCCCTCGGCGCGAAGGTCGTGCACGAGGAGCGGCGCGGGTTCGGCGCCGCCTGCCACGCGGGCCTGACGGCCGCCACGGCCGACATCGTCTGCTTCTGCGACTGCGACGCCTCCCTCGACCCGGCCGGCCTGGAGCCGTTCGTCCGCGAGGTGCAGGCCGGTGAGGCGGACCTGGTCCTCGGCCGGCGCCGCCCGCAGACCCGTGGCGCCTGGCCGGCGCACGCCCGGGCCGGCAACCTCGCCCTGACCCGGCTGCTCCGCCGCCGCACCGGACTGCGCCTGCACGACCTCGGCCCGCTGCGCGCCGCCCGGCGCGAGCCGCTGCTCGCCCTCGGCCTCACGGACCGGCGCAGCGGCTATCCGCTGGAGATGGTCGTCCGCGCGGCCGACGCGGGCTGGCGCATCACCGAGCACGACGTCCCCTACCGCCCGCGCACCGGCGCCTCCAAGGTGACCGGCACCTGGCTCGGCACCTGGCAGGCGGTTCGGGACATGAGCCGCGTACTGACCGGGACCGGGACGGCCACCGAGAAGGGAATCCACGCGTGACCACACTGCTCGTCATCGCCAAGGAGCCTCGCCCGGGCCGGGTGAAGACCCGGCTGACCCCGCCGTTCACGCCCCGGGAGGCGGCCGCGCTCGCGGAGGCGTCCCTCGCGGACACCCTGGACGCGGTGGCGCGGACGCCCGCGCGGCGCCGGGTCCTCGTCCTGGAGGGCGAGCCCGGCCCGTGGCTGCCGCCCGGCTTCGGGGTCGTACAGCAGTGCGCGGGCGGCCTCGACGAACGGCTGGCCGCCGCCTTCGCGGGCTGCGACGGCCCGGCCCTTCTCATCGGCATGGACACCCCGCAGGTGACGCCGGCGCTGCTCACCGTGGACTTCGCGGACTGCGACGCGTACTTCGGGCCCGCCGAGGACGGCGGCTTCTGGGCGCTGGGCCTGGCCGCTCCGGACCCCGCCCTGCTGTTGGGGGTGCCGATGTCGACGCCCTCGACAGGCGCCGCCCAGCGGGCGCGGCTCGCCGGGCTGAGGGTGCGGGACCTACCACCCCTCAGGGACGTGGACACGGCCTACGACGCGGCCGTGGTCGCCCGCGCCGCCCCCGGCGGGCACTTCGCGACAGAACTGGCCCGGCTCAGCACGACCGGGGCCCGATGAGCACGGCGGGGGCTGTGGGCGCGATGAGTACATCGGGGGTTTCGGGGGCGATGAGCATGGCAGGGGCTTCGGGGGCGATGAGTACGTCGGGGGCTTCGAGCGTGATGAGCATGGCAGGCGCTTCGGGCACCACAAACACGACGCAGGCTTCCGGCCCCACGAACACCGCAGGCGCTTCGGGCACCACAAACACGACGCAGGCTTCCGGCCCCACGAACACCGCAGGCGCTTCGGGCACCACGAACACGACGCAGGCTTCCGGCCCCGTGAGCACGACGGAGGCCAGGGGGCCGATACGCACGGCAGGGGTCACGGACCCGACGCGCACCACCGAGGCCACGGACCCGACACGCACCACCGAGGCCAGGGGGCCGATGCTCACCACCGAGGTCACAGACCCGACGCGTGCGACCGGGATCGTGCGGCAGCGGGTGCCTGTCGCCGACGCCGGGCCCTGGTCCGCCGACCCCTACGCGGACGCCCTGCGCACCGGTCGCGGCCCGCTCTTCCTGCGCCGGGACGACGGCTGGCTGCTCCCGCTGGAGGTGGAGCGCTGGTGCGCCGACGCCGACGCGGCGGACCTGAGGGTGCTGCGGCACTGCGAGGGCGCTGTCCTCGACGTCGGCTGCGGGCCGGGGCGTCTGGTCGCGGCCCTGGGCGCGCGGGGGCGGCGGGTGCTCGGCATCGACGTCAGCGAGGCGGCCGTCTCCCGGACGGGGGCGCTCGGCGGACCGGCGCTGCGTCGCTCGGTCTTCGAGTCGCTGCCCGGCGAGGGCCGTTGGGGCACGGCGCTCCTGATCGACGGGAACGTGGGTATCGGCGGTGATCCGGCGGCCCTTCTGGACCGGATGGCCCAACTGCTGAGTCCTGGTGGACTGTTGATCGTCGAGACCGTGCCGGGGCTGGACCTCGACGAACGCGTACTGGTTCACGTGACCGACGCCCGGGGCGCGACCGGCAGCCCGTTCCCCTGGGCACGGCTCGGCACACCGGCCCTGCTGCGGTATGCCGAGCGCGCGGGGTGGTGTGCCGACGGTCAGTGGGCGGCCGACGGGCGTTCCTTCGTCGCCCTGCGCAGCCGCAGCCGCAGCAGGAACAGCAGCGCCGAGCCGCCGAACAGTGCGGCCGTCAGGAGCAGCCAGCGGGCCAGGAAGCCGTCCGGGGACAGGCCGGTGGCGGAGGCGTAACGCCCCGCCACCCGCCCGCTGATCAGCGGGAACCACACGAGCAGCAGCAGCCCGGAGAGGGCGGCCGGCACGCGGACGTACGCCACCTGCGCCCGCCTGCGGCCCGCCGCCTTCACGAGGGCGCGGTCGAGCACGGCGTACAGCGGCAGCAGCACCAGGTCGTGCAGGAGGGCCGCGCCCACGATCCACAGTGCGACCCCGAACCAGTCCCCCGCGAGCAGCCGTACGCCCGCGTACGCGGCGAGGGCGAACGAGCAGGCCAGGAGCAGGAGCTGCAGCGGGCTGCCGACGACGAGCCGGGGGCGGGGCCGCCTCACAGGTCTCCTCCGAACGTCATCCGGGCCACCCACTTGGTGTTGACCACCCCGGGCGCGGCGGGCACGATGACCCGCGCCGGGTGGCCGTGATCCGGGGTCAGGTCCTCGCCGTTGACGAACAGGGCGAGCAGGGACCGGGGGTCGGCGACCTGGTTGGCGCGCAGGGCGGCCCGCCGGAAGGCGCCACGGCGTTGCAGTGACTCCACGAGGACGTCGGGCGGATCGTCGTGTCCGACGAGGCCGGCGAGGTCGCGCAGCCGCACGCCGCGCCACCACTGGTCGGAGGTCGACCAGCCCTCCACGCAGGCGATGGGCAACGCGGCGCTGTGCAGAGGCAGTTGGAGCAGGTCGGCGCGGCTGAGCCGTACGGTCCGGTCACGTCCGACGACGACCAGCCGCCACACCTCCTCGCCCGTCTCGGCCGCGTCGATCCCGGCGTACGCGGCGGTCTTGTTGATCTGGAAGCCGCCGGGCCCGCCGCCCGGTTCGGCACCCCCGTGCGGGGCGAGCAGGGCGGTCCTGCGCAGCGGCCCGTCGAAGTTCTGCCCGGCCGTGGTGGCGAACAGCAGCAGTGAGCCGCCGCCGACCAGCCCGAGGGCGCCGCGCCGGGTCACGGTGGGCTCGACGGGGTCCGGGGACACCAACTCGCTCTTCTCTTCCCGTAGTTGACGCAGGTTGCGCAGAGCCATCGGCGTCTTGAGTACGGCGTGCACGACGAAGGCGGCGAAGAACACCCAGGCGCCGTAGAAGTGCAGGGGGTAGAAGGAGCCGGGGAAGACGTAGTCCAACTGGACGTTGAGCACGCCGGTCACGAACTCGAAGAGGCCGCCGCCGACCAGGAGCACCAGCGACAGCCGCTCCAGCGCGTGTGCCGGCGACCGGGCGGGCGGCAGCGTGAACAGCTTCGGTACGACGGACCACAGCTTGGCCAGGAGCACGGGGATCAGGGTGATCCCGAGAGTGACGTGGACGCCCTGGACGAGGCGGTACAGCCAGTGCGGGTCGGTCGGCCAGGAGAAGAGGTAGAAGCCGAGGAGCCCCTTGTCCGGCGTCTTGTCGTTCACCCGTGACAGGTCGGGGTTGTAGGCGGCGTACGACAGCAGCCCGGTCACGAAGAGCACGGTGATCCCGCCGAGCAGCACGACTCCGAGCACCGAGGTGAACCAGGGGCCGCGCAGCGGGCTGCGCCAGAACGCGGGCGAGAAGGGGGTACGTGGTGACGAAAGGGGGTGTGGCGATGAGGAGGTGCGTGCCATGCCCCGACCGTAGGCCCGCCTCCGCCCGGGAACGGGCCCGCGAACCATGACGAATCTCTGACGTCCGCGCCTGTCAGCCGTCCGGGCGAGTCCTCGCGACCTAGCGTTTCCGCGTGAACCGCGATCTGAGACGTGACCTGTACGCGGCCCTGGCCGCCGCGCTGCTCGTGGCGACGGCCGTCCTGGTCGGCACCGCGGTCCAGGCGCGGGACGGCACCCTCCGCGTCGGATGGCCGCCCCTGCTGGCGACCTGGGATCCGCACGTCGGCCCCGGGACCCCGGCCGCCCTGGCGGTCGGGATCGCGGTCGTGGCGTACGGCCCCTCCCTGGCCGGTCGGCTGCCCTGGCGCGCGCTGCTCCTGGCAGTCTGGGGCGCCGGCCTGGCCTGGACCTGGTCACTCGCCCTCGTCGACGGCTGGCACCGGGGCGTCGCCGAGCAGCTGACGACCAGGAACGAGTACCTCCGGGTCGTCGACCGCTTCCCCGACATCCCGGCGGCCCTCGCGGACTTCAACCACCACATCCTGATCGACTCGCCCGACAACTGGCCCGCCCACGTCGCCGGCCATCCCCCGGGAGCCACCCTCACCTTCGTCCTCCTGGACCGCCTCGGGCTGGGCGGCGGGGGCTGGGCGGGCACCTGGTGCATCACCGTCGGCACGACGGCGGCGGTCGCGGTCCTGGTCACCGTACGGACCCTCGCCGACGAGTCGCTCGCCCGCCGCGCCGCGCCCTTCGTCGTCCTGGCCCCGGCCGCCGTGTGGGTCGGCACGTCCGCCGACGGCTACTTCGCGGCGGTCGCGGCCTGGGCGGTCGCGTTCCTCGCCCTGGCGGTGACGGGACGCCGGCCGGGGCGGACCGGGGTGGCTTCGGGCCTCCTGTTCGGCCTGACCCTCTACCTGTCGTACGGCCTGACGCTCTTCGCCCTGATCGCCGGAGCCGCCCTTCTCCTGGGCACGCACCGCATCCGCCCGCTCCCGTTCCTGATGGCCGGGTTCCTGGTCGTCCCGGTCGCGTTCACCGCCGCCGGATTCGACTGGTGGGAGGCGTACCGGCTGCTGGTCCGCCGCTACTACCAGGGCTCGGGCGGCATCCGGCCGTACGGCTACTGGGTGTGGGCGAACCTGGCGTGCACGGCGCTGATCGTGGGACCGGCGACGGTGGCGGGGCTGCGGCGCACCGCCGTCACGCTCGCCCGCCGGCGCCGGCGACCGGACACCCGCCTGGGTGTGCTCGTGCTGGCCGCGCTCACCGCGCTGCTCGTCGCGGACCTGTCCGGCATGAGCAAGGCGGAGACGGAACGCATCTGGCTGCCGTTCGCGGTGTGGCTGCTGCCGGCGTGTGCGTGGCTGACAGGGGTGCGGGGATGGCTGGCGGCACAGGCGGTGCTGGCACTGCTGATCAACCACCTGCTGCTGACCGGTTGGTGACGGTCGAGCCGTCTCCCGGCTCCCCATGTCCCGTCGTCTCCATGAGGGAGACCGTGAAGGGGTGTTGAGGGCGCGTGAGGATCTGTTCGGCCGACCCCTGTTCGACGAGTTCGCCCGCGTCCAGTACGGCGATGCGGTGGGCCAGGCGCGCGGTGTCCAGGTCGTGCGTGACAAGGACGAGGGACAGGTCGCCGTGGTCGCCCACCAGGCCGGCGAGGAGGTCGAGAAGGGCACGCCGGGTGACGGTGTCGAGGCCGGAGGTGATCTCGTCGCAGATCAGGACCCGGGGGCGGGCGAGCAGGGCGCGGGCGAGAGCGGCGCGCTGGAGTTCGCCGCCGGAGAGTTCCCCGGGAAGGCGGTGGGCGAGCTCGGTGGAGAGGCCGAGACGGCCCAGGGTGGCCGACGCCTCCTCGGTGGCCGTACGGGCGTCCGCGCCGCGCAGCCGGACCGCGGTGCGGGCCACCTGGCCGAGGATCGCGCGGTGTTCGTCGAAGGCCGCTCGGGCATCCTGGAAGACGTACTGCACGGCGGCGAGTCGGGCACGGTCGCGGTGGCGCAGGCTGCGCGGCAGGGCGACGCCGTCGAGCAGGATCTCACCGTCGTGATCGCGGTGCAGCCCTGCCAGACATCGGGCGAGGGTGGTCTTGCCGCTGCCCGACCTGCCGACGACGGCCAGGCACTCGGAGGCGCGCAGGACGAGCTGCGGGACGCGCAGGACGGTGGTGCGGCCGTGTACGGCGGTCAGGTCCCGTACCCGCAGTACTGCTGCCTGGCCGTTGTCGACGTTCGTCCCTTCCTGCGGGACCGGCCGCTGCCCGTCGAGCAGACGACGGGTCCACTCGTGCCGGGGAGCCCGCCACAGCCGCTCCGCCGGCCCCGACTCCACGACCCGGCCCGCGCGCATCACCAGTACCTCGTCCGCGAGCGCCCGTACGACGTCCAGGTCGTGGCTGAGCAGGACGACCGCGATGCCGCGCGCCGCGACCGCCGCCAGCTGCTCGACGATGCGGCTCTTGGTCAACGCGTCCTGGCCGGTGGTCGGTTCGTCGGCGACGACGACGCGGGCGCCGAGCAGCAGGGCCTGGGCGAGGACGACACGCTGCTGCTGGCCGCCGGAGAGCTGGTGGGGGTGGCGGCGCAACATGGCGGCCGGATCGGAGAGTTGGGCGTCGGACAGGGCACGCAGAACCAGCGCGCGGGCCGCCGTACGGCGTTCGGCGCGGGGCAGGTGACGGACCCGGGGGCGGGCGAGGTCCTGGAGCAGGGCGCTGACGCGGCGGGCCGGGTTGAGGACGGCCGCGGGGTGCTGCGGCACGTATCCGACCAGGTCGCCGGTGCCGGCTCGGCGGATCTCTCCCGTGACCCGGGCGCCGGGCGGGTACTCCCCCAGCAGGGCGAGCCCGGTCGTGGTCTTGCCGCTGCCGGAGGCGCCGACGACGGCCGTCACCTTCCCGGGCGGCACCCGCAGGTTCACTCCGTCGACGATCGCGCGGCCGTCGATCTCGACACGCAGGTCGCGGAGCTCCACGACGGGGTCCCTCTCGTGGTTCACGGACGTCGTCCCTTCTTCGCCGGGGTCTTTTCGAGTGCCGCGTCGAAGAGCAGGTTCGTGCCCGTCGTCAGCGCCACGATCAGCAGCGCGGGCACCACCACGGCCCAGGGCTGGACGAACAGGCCGGTGCGGTTGCGGTCGACCATGACCGCCCAGTCGGCGGCGTCCGGAGCGACGCCCACGCCGAGGAACGCGGCCGTGGACACCAGGTAGAGCACACCGGTCAGGCGGATACCGGCGTCGGCGGCGAGGGTGCGCAGGGCCGAGCGGCCGACGTAACCGACGGCGATGCGCCACCACGTCTCGCCCTGCATGCGCAGCGCCTCCACCGCCGGCCGGGCGGCGGCCTCGCCCGCGGCCGCCCGTACGATCCGGGCCGCGTCGGGCACGTTCACCAGCGCGACGAGCAGCGCGAGTCCGGTCGCGCCCGGCGAGAACACGGACGCCACGAGCAGGATCAGCAGCAGCGACGGGACGGCGAGCAGCACGTCCAGCGGCCGCATCAGCAGCTCCTCCAGCGGCCGTACGTGGGTGAGCGCGCTGACCAGCCCGACGGGCAGCGCGACGAGGTAGGCCAGGGCGGTCGCGGCCAGGGCGGTGAGGACGACCGTACGGCCGCCGTGCAGGACCTGCCGCCAGACGTCCCGGCCGACGAAGTCGGTGCCGAGCCAGTGGCCGCCGCCCAGGGTGAAGGACGCGGAACGGGGGCCGGGGGCTCCGGTGAGCAGGGGGCCGAGGAGGGCGAGGACGAGAGGGACCGCGACGACGGCGAGGCCGAGGGCGAAGCGACGCCGGGTCATGCCGCCACCCCCGCCCTCGGCGTCAGCCGGTGCGCCACCACGTCCGCACCGAGGTTGAGGGCCACGGTCAGCACCCCGAACACCACCGCCAGCCCCTGCACCACGGGTACGTCCCGCTCGGCGACGGCGTTGAGGAGGACCGTCCCGAGACCGGGGATCACGAACAGCGCCTCCACGACGATGACACCGCACAGCAGCCAGTCGAGGGTGCGGGCGAGTTGCTGGGCCGCCGGGGCGAGGGCGTTCGGCAGGGCGTGGGCGTAGCGGACGCGGGCGCCGGGGACGCCGTAGCGGCGGGCGTGGGCCGCGTACGGCGAGGCGAGGGCGTCGACCATGCCCGCCCGCACCAGCCGGGACAGGGAGCAGACGGGGCGGGACAGGAGGACGAGCACCGGCAGGACGAGCGCGGCCGGGTGGGCGAGCAGGTCGGTGCCGTAGCCCACGGCGGTCGGCGGCAGCCAGGCCAGTTTCAGCGCGAAGACGGTGACCAGGAGCACGCCGAGGGCGAACTCGGGGACCGCGTACACGGCCAGGGTCACGCCGCTGACCAGCCGGTCGGCGAGCCGCCCCTCGTGGCGGGCGGCGAGGACGCCGAGCCCGAAGCCGAGCGGCACGAGCAGGGCGAGGGTGAGCGCGGCCAGCAGCAGGCTCGGGCCGAACCCGTCGGCGATGTACCGGGCCACCGGGCGGCCGGAGACCAGGGAGGTGCCGAAGTCGCCGTGCAGCAGCCCTGCCGCCCAGTCAGCCAGCCGCTCGTACGCCGGCCGGTCCAGGTCCATCGCCTCGCGGATCGCGGCGATGCGCGCGGGGTCGGGCTGGTCGCCCGCGAGGGCCACCGCGGCGTCGCCCGGCAGTGCCTCGGTGAGCGCGAAGACCAGCAGCACGACGGCCACGGTCTGCGCGACGCCGAGGAGCAGCCGCCGGGCGACGAAGGAGCGCAGGCCGCTCGTCCGCGGGCGCTTGCTCACGCCAGCCAGACCTTGTCGAAGCGGGCCCAGTCGAGCGTGTTGGCGGGCGCCTTCGCCTCGACTCCCTTCACCGTGCGGGCCGTTCCGATGATCCAGTCGGCGAAGCCCCAGACGAGGAAGCCGCCCTCGCTGTACAGGCGGCGCTGCATCCGCTCGTAGACGGCGGCCCGTTCGGTCTTGTCGCGGGTGGACTGCGCCTGCCGGTACAGCGCGTCGAAGTCCTTGTGGCGCCATTTGGTGGCGTTGGTGGTGGAGTCGGTGAGCAGACGCTGGGAGATGTGGGCCTCGATGGGCATGGCGCCGGAGCGGTAGCAGCACAGGGTGCCGTTGTCGAGGATGTCGCTCCAGTAGGAGTCCTTGCTGCCCATCTTCACGTCGACGGTGACGCCGGCCTTGGCCGCCTGGTCGCGGAAGATGCCGGCGGCCTCGGTGAATCCGGCGGCGACGGCGGAGGTGTCCAGGGTGACCTTGAGCTTTTCGGCGCCGGCCTGCCTGAGCAGCGCGCGGGCCTTGTCGAGGTCCTGTGCGCGCTGCGGGAGGCTGTCGGCGTAGTACTCGTAGCCCTTGCCGAACAGGTCGTTGCCGACGACGCCCGCGCCGGACAGGGCGCCGTCGACGAGTTCCTGCCGGTCGGCGATGAGGAAGAACGCCTCCCGGACCCGCTTGTCGTCGAAGGGAGCGCGGTCGGTCTTCATGCAGAACGCCTGCATGGCGCTGCCCCGCAGCCGGACGATCTCGATCTGGCCCTTGCCCTCGTGGGCGCGGGCGGTGGTGGGGTTCAGTTCGTGGGCGTACTCGACCTGGCCGCCGAGGAGGGCGCCCACACGGGCGGACTCCTCGTTGGCGACGACGAACTCCAGCTCGTCCAGGTGCGGGGCGCCCTCCCAGTAGTCGTCGTTGCGGCGGAAGACGGCGGAGCGGCCGGGCGCGAAGGAGACGAAGCGGAAGGGCCCGGAGCCGACGGGCTTCGTGTCGAAGCCGGATGCCTCACCGGCGCCCTCGGGGACGATGTACGCGCCGAACGCGGCCAGGATGTTGGGGAATTCGGCCGTCGGCCGCTTCAGCACGAACTCGATGCCGTTGTCGCCGGTGGCGCGGCTCGCGTCGAGGTCGATGGGCTCCAGGGACGCCTTGGCCCGGAAGGCCTGCTGGGGGTCGGCGATCCGGCGGTAGCTGTACAGGACGTCCTTCGCGGTGACCGGCTTTCCGTCGTGGAAGGTGGCCTTGCGCAGAGTGACCTGCCAGCGGTCGAGCGTCTTGTCGGACTCCCAGGAGGCGGCGAGCCGGGGCTGGGCGGACAGGTCGGGGCCGTAGTCGGCGAGCTTGTCGTAGAGGGCCTTGGCGCGGGCCACGTCCGCGAACAGGTTGGCCAGGTGCGGGTCGAGGGTCTCGCCGGCACCGCCCCCGGCGAAGGCGGCGCGCAGCCGTCCGCCGCGTCTGGGTGTACTGCTTCCCTTCTCCGCCGTGTTCTCCGTGCCGCCCCCGCAGCCCACGAGGGTGAGGGCGGCGGCCCCGGTGGTAGCGGCGAGGAAGCCGCGGCGGCGCAGCCCGGAAAAGCGTTCGTCGTGCATGAGTGTCCCTTGTCCGTTGGAAGGTCGGGTGTGTCAGTGGGTGGTGTTCAGACGGCGTGCCACCAGGTGCAGCCGGTCCCCGTCGGTCGTCGCGCCGGGCAACCGGCCCTCCCGCCAGGCGGGGTCGGTGCGGGGTCCGGGGCCGTCGTGGAGCTCGAGGACTTCGAAGCCGTGCGCGCCGAGGAAGTGCCGTAGCTCCAGCGGGAACATCAGCCGCCAGGCGGAGTGCTGTTCGACGGGCGCGGCGGCGCCGTCGGACGTCCAGACCCGCTTGCGGCGCAGCAGTTGCGCGGTGCGGTCCACGAAGAGGTGCGTGGTGGAGCGGTAGCTGACGCCCTGCCACTCGAAGTCGCTGACGGCCGGGGTGTCGAGCAGGTCGGTACGCCCGAGGAAGTAGGCCCCGTTGCGCATCTCAGCGACGATCAGCCCGCCCGGCGCGAGCGCCCGGCGACAGGACGCGAGGAACCCGTCCAGCTGGGCGTTGGTGTGGCAGTACAGCAGCGAGCTGTCCAGGCAGACGACCGCGTCGGACACGGACGCACCGAAGTCGAAGCCGTGCAGGTCGGCCCGGACGTAGCGGGGCCCCGGATGGTGGACGCGGGCGTACTCGAGCATCGCCTCGGACACGTCGGCACCCGTCACGCTGCGGCCGGCCTCCTGCAGACGAGCGGCGTCACGGCCGACTCCGCAGCCCATGTCGAGCACGCGCCCCCCGGCACCGTGACGGTCGAGGCAGTCCGCGGCCCAGCGCCCCGCCAGCCGGCCGGGGTCGGGGAAACGAGCCTCGTACAGGGCGGGGTTGTCGGTGAGCAGGTTGCGGCCGGCCGCTGCGACGCCTGTCGCTCCGCTCCGGACGGCGGTCGCGCGGCCACGTGCCCCTTCGGGCCGGCCGGCGCTCATTCGGGGGCTCGGCCCTTCGGCCCGTGCGGCGGTCACCCGAGAGCTCGACGCCCCGCCCTCAGCGGCGCTCACGCCGGATCCGGCCCCTTCGCCCCGAGCGGCAGCCACGCCGGGCCCTGCCCGCTCGGCCCGGACGGCAGCCACCCCGGGCCCCGCCCGCTCGGGCCGAGCGGCAGCCACGCCGAGCCCCGCCCGCTCCGCCCGGACGGCAGCCACCCCGGGCCCCGCCCGCTCCGCCCGGACGGCAGCCACCCCGGGCCCCGCCCGCTCGGGCCGAGCGGCAGCCACGCCGAGCCCTGCCTGCTCGGCCTGGACGGTAACCCCGGGCCCCGCCCGCTCCGCCCGGACGGCAGCCACCCCGGGCCCCGCCCGCTCGGGCCGAGCGGCAGCCACGCCGGGCCCCGCCCGCTCGGGCCGAGCGGCAGCCACGCCGAGCCCCGCCCGCTCGGGCCGAGCGGCAGCCACCCCGGGCCCCGCCGCTCCGGCCCCGGAGCCGGCCGCCCCGGAGCCTGCTCCCCCGTTCCGGGCGGCGGCGGTGTCGGCACTCGCCTCCTCGGTCTCCGCGGCGGTCAAGCCCGCACTCGCCCTTCCACCCTCCGTGCCGGTCACGCCTTGCTCCTCTCTCCCGTAGGGGCAGCCGTCGTCGCCGGGACCCGGCTCGCCGGCAGCGACCCGCCCCGGTGCAGCCACGCCACTCCGGCCGCCGAGGTCAGGCCGAACAGGGCGCAGCAGATCCACGGCAGCCAGTCGGTGCCGTTGGCCTTGCCGGTGTCCATGGCCCAGCCGACGACCGTGTTGCCGAGGGCGGCGGCGATGCCGGAGACGACGTAGAAGATGCCGAAGTACGTGCCGGTGAGTCCGGGGCGGCCGAAGCCCGGGATCAGGTCCATGACGAACGGTGAGGCGATCATGATGCCGACGTAGAGCAGGAGGGTGCCGAGAAGGACGGGGACGGCTTCGAGCCGGCCGTCGGATGCCGAGCCCGCCACCCAGGCCGGTGGCAGGAACGCCAGGCCCATCACCGCGAGCCCCACGGCGATCCAACGCGGCTTGTCGCCACGGGACTTGAGGGTGCGGGTGATCCGCAGCTGGAGGGCGAGGTTGGCGAGGGTGCCGACGAGGAAGACGAGGCCGGCCGCGCCGTCCCAGCCGGTGGCCTGCCGGGCGCCCTCGGGCAGCAGCAGGTAGAGCTGGTTCTCCAGGGTGAACATGCCGACCATGGCGAGGGCGAACGCCAGGAAGGCGCGGTTGCCGAGGACTTCACGCCAGTCCGAGAGGACTCCGCCGTTGCTCGCCTCGGCCTCCCGCGCGGGCAGCACGAGTGCCTGTGCCACCGTGAGGACGGCGAAGATTCCGGCGGCGGTCAGCGCGGACGTACGGAAGTCGACCAGGAGCAGCGCGCTGCCGAGGAGCGGGCCGATCAGCGCGCCGATCGTGGCGAACACGTTGAACAGCGCGAACGCCTCCGCCCTGCGCTCCCCGGCCTCCTGGGAGAGATACGCCCGTACCGCCGGGTTGAACAGCGCCCCGGCGAGTCCGCTGAGCACGGACGCGCCGAGCAGCACCGGCAGCCCGTCGCCGAGCGCGAACAGTGCGAACCCGACCGTCCGCAGCGCGCATCCGGCGATGATGACGCCCCGCGCGCCCAGCCGGTCGGCCGCGGAGCCGCCGATGATGAACAGGCCCTGCTGGCTGAGGTTGCGCACGCCGAGGACGACTCCGACGACGGCCGCGGACATGCCCAGGTTGTCGGTGAGGTGGGTGGCGAGGTAGGGGATGAGGAGGTAGAAGCCGGTGTTGACGCCGAGCTGGTTGACCAGGAGCAGTTGGACGGCGAGCGGGAAGCCGCGCATCTCACGCCACGTCTTCATGCGCCACCCTCACCTCCTCGACTCCCAGCCCGGGCAGGCCGCTGGTGCGTACGACACCGTCGGCGCCGCCGATCCCCGACCAGGGGTCGTGGGCGAGCAGCAGGTGTCCGTCGAGGTCGGTCCAGCGGGCGCGGTCGGCGAGGTGGACGGCGGGGGCGAGGCCGAGGGTGCTGGCGGTGAGGCATCCCAGCATCAGTTCGGTGCCGCTGCCCTCGATCAGTTCGGCGATGCGCAGGGCCGCGTGGACGCCGCCGCACTTGGCGAGCTTGACGTTGACGCCGTGCACCCGTCCGGCGAGGCGGCGCGCGTCCTCGAGGTCCACCGCGTCCTCGTCGGCGATGACGGGCAGGGGCGAGCGTTCGGCGAGGGCGGCCAGCGCCTCGGGGTCGCCGGGGGCGAGGGGCTGCTCGACGGCTTCGACGCCGAGGCCGGCGAACCGGGGCAGCAGGGCCGTCGCCTGCGCCGTGGTCCAGGCCCCGTTGGGGTCCAGGAGCAGCCGGACGCCGGGCGCCGCGTCACGGATGACGCGGACGCGCTCCACGTCGTCCTCGGGGTCGGGTGTGCCCGCCTTGACCTTGATCAGCTGGAAGCCGCTCGCGGCCAGGCTGCGGGCCTGGGCGGCCGCGTGCAGGGGTGAGGTGATGCCGATGGTGCGGGCGGTGGCGGCCACGGGCGGCGCGGCGGCACCCAGCAGGCGGTGCACGGGTGTGCCGGCGCGCTTTCCGGCCAGGTCGAGGAGGGCGGACTCCACGGCGGCGGTGACCGCGGGCGGCACGGCACGGGGCGAGGCCAGCTCCCCTGCCCGCAGCGCTTCCAGGGCGCTCTCCGGCTCGGCGAAGCGGCTCAGGTCGACGGCCGTCAGGAGCCGTACGAGCGTGTCGGCGTCGAGGCCGTAGTACACGCTGCTGACGGCCTCCCCGTGGCCGTGCAGCCCGTCGTGTCCGACGCTCAGCCACACCGCCTCGCGTGCGGACATCGTGGAGCGGGAGATGCGCAACGGCTCGGCGAGTCGGAGGCGTTCGACGCGCAGGCGGGCTTTCACGGGGTGCCTTTCAGAGGCTGGAGGCTGCCGAGCGGATCGGTGACCCGCGTGCACCGCGCCCATCCGGCCGCCTCGGCCGCGCAGGGGTGCGGTATCTCCACGGGCCGGGTGGCGGCGGTGGCCGGGTCGAGGCCGTGGGTGGTGGTGAAGCCGTCGTCGAAGACGGTGCCGAGGTAGCGGTGCGGGCCGTCGGGGAAGACGGTGGCGACGACCGCGCCGGGGTGGACGCGGGCCGCCCAGGCGGCGACGCGGGCGGCGGCCCCCGTGCTCCAGCCGCCGCTGACGAAGCTGCCGCGGGCCAGCCGGCGGCAGCTGTCCACGGCTTCGGCGGGGCCGACCCAGTGGACCTCGTCGAAGGCGTCGTAGGCGACGTTGCGGGGGTGGATGCTGCTGCCGAGGCCGCGCATCAGGCGGGGGCGGGCGGGCTGGCCGAAGATGGTGGAGCCGGTGGCGTCGACGCCGATGAGGCGCAGGGCGGGCCAGTGGCGGCGCAGCGGGCCGATGACGCCCGCGCTGTGCCCGCCGGTGCCGACGCTGCACACGAGGATGTCCAGGTGGTCGATCTGGGCGGTGAGTTCGGCGGCGAGGGAGGCGTATCCGGCGGTGTTGTCGGGGTTGTTGTACTGGTCGGGCCAGTAGGCGCCGGGGAGTTCCGCGAGCAGCTCGCGCAGCCTTGCGAGGCGGGCGGCCTGCCAGCCGCCCTGCACGGCCGGATGCTCGACGAGTTCCAGGCGGACGCCGTAGGAGCGCAGCAACTGCCGCATCGACGGCTCCAGTTCACGGTCGCCGACCAGCACGACCGGGTGGCCGAGGGCCTGGCCCGCGAAGGCGAGGCCGATGCCGAGCGTGCCGGAGGTGGACTCGACCACGGGCGCGCCGGGGCGCAGTTCACCGCGCTCGCGGGCCCCGAGCAGCATGGCCACGGCGGCCCGCGCCTTCATCCCGCCGGCCGCGAGGCCTTCGAGCTTGGCCCAGAAGCCGGGGTGGGCGCCGGGCAGGTCGGTGGTGACGTGCACGACCGGCGTCCGGCCGAGCAGGGCGAGCAGTTCGGGGCGGGCGGTGGGGCGTAGGACGGTGGCGGTCATCGCTCGCCTCCCGGGTAGCAGTGCACGGCCCCGGGTCCGCCGTCGAGCCAGAAGAAGGGATACGGCTCCGCGCAGACCGCGCTCACCCCGTGGCCGAGGAGGCGCGGCAGCACGGCGCTGCCGGTCTGGGCGAACATCACCAGCCGCTTGTGGTGCGCGAGCGCGTGCCGCCGCAGGGGTTCGAAGGTGCCGTTGCCGAGGGTCATGCCGGAGACGAGCAGGGCGTCGCAGCGGCCGGCCGCGGCGAGCGCGTCGGTGACGACCGGCTCGTCCCACTCCGTCACGCCGCCCTTGAGGTCGCAGGGGACGTATCGCAGGCCGCGTGAACGCAGCGCCTCCAGCAGGGAGTTGACGACGCCGACGACGAGGACGGTGGCCCCGGCCGGCAGGTCGAGCAGCTCGACGACGGTCTTCGCACGGACCCGGGACTTCTCCAGGGACGACCCTGCGGGCAGCGGGGCGGCGAGCGCCCCGTGGGCCGGGGTGTGCGGGGTGACGTGCATCAGGTAGGCGTCGAGGGCGGCCACCCGCACCGGCAGCAGCGGATGCTCCAGGAGCCGGGCCACGTCCGCGCCGACGCAGTCGTCGAGCGCCCCGTCGGGCAGGCTCCCGGGCTCGACCGCGCAGGAGCCGACGGCCTCCGCGAGGCGGAGGCTGAGGACCTCGTTGCGGTAGCCGGTGCCGCGCCCGTCGTGCCGTACGGCCTGCCGGGTGGTGAAGGCGACGGCGATCCGCTGCGTGGCCGGGTCGGGGCCGAGGGCGCCCGCGCGGACTCGGGCCACGAGATCGTCGTACGAGTCGTACCCGTCGAAGGACTGACCGGGCGGCGCGCTGACGGTGGTCATCGGATCACCAGCCCGGCCCGTACCCCGGTCAGCAGGGACTCGACCCGGTCGCGGGCGCCGAGGCCGTCGGAGTCGCCGGCCATGACGTGACCGAGGTACTCGTTGTTGCTGCCGGCCGCCTTCACCTCCCTGCCGGGCTCGGCGAACTGGGCCTCCAACACGCCATCGGCGTCCTGGAGTTCTCCGCCGTCGAGCGCTTCGAGGGTGCCCGCGCGGTCCGGTACGAGGAAGCCGATGGCGGCGCTGCGCAGGCCGGTGTCCGTGCGCCGCAGGTCCGGTGCGCGGCCGAGGGCCACGTCCACGAAGGCGGCGGCGAGGTCGATGCCGGTGACGTGCCGGACGAGTTCGGTGATGCGGTTGCCGGCGGGGCGCGGGTTGACCTCGACGACGCGCGGGCCGGCCGAGGTCAGCTTGATCTCGGTGTGCGCCACCACGCCGTCGACCAGGCCGAGCGCCTTGAGCGCGGCGAGGGCGGTCTGCTCCGCGGCCTCGGTGTCGGCGGACATCAGGGCGGCGGGGAACATGTGGCCGGTCTCGATGAAGGCGGGCGCTCCGCCGATGCTCTTGTCGGTCACACCGACGACCTGGACCGCGCCCGCGTGGGACACCGTCTCGACGCTCACCTCGGGGCCGTCGAGCAGCTCCTCGACCAGGACGGCCGGCGTGCGACGCTGACCGCGGGCGTTGACCGGGAAGTGCGCCAAAGCCCTTACGGCGTCGGCGAGTTGGGACTCATCGTCCACGCGGCGGACGTACATGCCCGCGCACAGGTCGACGGGCTTGACGACCAGCGGGTAGCCGATCTCGCGGGCGGCCCGCGCCAGGTCGGCCCACTCCTCGTGCACGGCGAAGCGCGGTCCGGGCACACCGGCGTCGGCGAGGACGCGGCGGGTGGCGTCCTTGCGGCAGGCGTCCGCCACCGCTTCGGGCCCCGGTCCCGGCAGGCCGAGCCGGCCGGCGATGCGGGCCGCCGTCGGCAGGTAGTAGTCGCAGGAGGTGAGCACGCCGTCGAATTCCAGCACCGCGTGCAGCCGCTCCACCTCGGGCAGCAGGGTTTCGACGTCGTTGGTGTCGGCGGTGATCACGTTGCGGGCACCGAGCAGCGGGTGGGCCACGCCCTCCTGGGCCGAGCGCAGGTAGTGGTGCAGGTCGCGGGTGAGGAACGTGAAGTCGTGCCCGCTCTCCCGGACCGCCCGTGGCAGCAGCCTGCTCATTGATCCGACCCAGCTCTCGACCAGCAGCAGATGAGCCACAACTCCCCTTTTCGTGCCATGAGTTCAGACGGCAGGGCAGCCCGGCGGGCCCCTCGCCGGGAGGGGGCGGGCTTTGCGCATCGACAAGCTATCGATAATCATTTTCATTTACTAGTCCGTTTGCGACGTCGCTTGTCGGCCGGGCCGAATGAGAGTGGTGCTCGACGGCGGCACGCTGTGGATCCCCGACCGCACAGACGGCACGGTCATGCCCCTGAACACCGCCGCGTTGCGGGCGGGCGCGGCCCGTGCCGGTCGGCTCCGGGCCGCGCACATGACGGACGTAGGCGGCGGGGTCGGCCGACCCGCCTTCGATGCGGGCCCGGACCGGAACGGCAGGGTGGCGCAGTCCGTGGAGCAGTGGTTCAGCTCGCGGTGCGCCGGATCCGTCCGGCGTACCGCTTCTCCAGCTCCAGGTTGCCCTCGAAGCCGCCGGGCACGTTGGCCGAGACGTACACCGGGGGCCGCTCACCGGCGGCGAGCAACCGGGCGGAGGCTTCCGCGACCGCCATCTGCACCAGCATCACACCGGTGAGCGTGGACAGCGCGCACACCGCGCCACCGCCGGGGAGTTCGAGGAGGGCGTCGCCGCGCGGGGCCGCGTTGTCGAGGACGACGTCGGCGAGGTCGGCGAGCTTCTTGCCGCTGGGGTGGCCGGCGGGGACGGCGCGGGTGTGGCTGAGGGAGGTGACGGCCAGGATCCTGTGGCCCTGCTCCTTGGCGTGCAGGGCCATCTCGACGATGACGTTGTTGACGCCGGAGTTGGAGATGATGACGAAGAGGTCCTCGCGGTGCGGGGCGGCGAGAGCGTAGAGGCGCGCGGCCACGCCTGCCCGGCGTTCCAGGAGCGGGTCGTCGAGGACGCTCGGGTCGTCGCCGCCGTACAGGACGAGGTCGGCGATGCTCAGGCGGTTGGTGGGCACCAGCCCCCCGGCACGGCCGGCGACTTCGAGGACCATCGCCTGGGAGTGGCCGGTGCCGAAGGCCTGGAGGACGCCGTCGGTGCGGACACAGTGCGCGATCAGTTCGGCGGCGCGGGCCACGTCCCCCCGGGCGGACTCGGTGATGTGCCGGAGGACGGCCAGGCTCTCGCGCGCGAACCCCTCGGCGCTGACGTTCTCGACGGACACGCGACACTCCCCGCTCACTGATGGCTTGAACCACCCTATATATCTCCAACGGTGAATCAATAAATCATAGGAGGGTCCTGGTATTCAATCAGACCCCTGAACGGTGGCTGATACATTCTTTGCATGCCCCCGACGGACGTCACCACTCTCATCCGGACCGAGCTGCCGCGGCTGGCCGGCTCCCTGCGGAAGGTCGGCGAGCTGATCCTGGAGGATCCGGCCGCCGTCACACACTGCTCGGCCGCCGAACTGGGCCGCCGCACCGGCACCTCCCAGGCGACGGTGACCCGGTTCTGCCGGGCCATCGGCCTCGACTCCTACCAGCACCTGCTGATCGAACTGGCCCAGGAGCGCGGCCGCGGCGAGGTCTCCGACTGGGGCAGCGCCGAGATCGGGCCGGAAATCTCCCCCGAGGACACCCTCGAACGCGTCGTGCAGGTCGTCGGCACCACGGACCTGCGGGCCATCCAGCAGACCATCGACCGGATCGACCTCGACGCGATCGAGCGCGCGGCCCAGGCCCTGGCCCGCGCCCGGCGCATCGACATCTACGGGGTCGGCGGCAGCGGCGCGGTGGCGCAAGAGACGGAGACGCGGCTGTTCCGCATCGGCTGCTCGGTCCGCGGCTGGACCGAGGTGCACGGGGCGGCCACCTCCGCGGCCCTGCTCACCCCGGCGGACGTGGCCGTCGGCATCTCCTACTCCGGCGCGACCCGCGAGACCCTCGAACCGCTGGAGATGGCCAAGGAGCGCGGCGCCACCACCGTCGCCATCACCACGGACCCGCGCTCGGCACTCGCCAAGGCCGCCGACATCCGGCTCATCTCGTCCTCCTCGGAGACCATCTTCCCCGGCCGCACCGGCAGCATCGGCGGCCGGCACTCCGTCCTCGTCCTCATCGACTGCCTCTACGTCCGGGTCGCCCAGCTCTCCTACCAGCGCGCCAGCGCCTCGCTGGCGCTCACCGACCACATCACCCCGCAGCACGCGGTGAAGAGCCGCCGGGCTCGCTGACCCGATCATGCATGGATGAACCACCGAGGAAACGTAAGGATGGTTGTTTGAATCATCTCCTCGGTGCCACGATGGGGCTCCCCCGAGCATCCTCGTAGGAGCCCCATGCGCGTGACCTCTGTCGAGTCGACCGAGCTCTTCACCGGAACCACCGAGCAGCCCCGCCAGGTGGTGGCCGTCGAGCTGAGCCACCTTCCCGGCCGGACCGTCCGTCTCACCGTCGAGGGCCCGCAGATCACCGGCGAAGCCCTCGTGGAGACGGGCGAGGACGGCACCGGGCGCGCCGAGATACCCGTGCACAGCGATCTGGCCGTCGGCGAGCGTCGCGAGATCACCGTCATGGCCGCCGACGGCGACCGACTCGCCCGGCACACCGGCGAGTTCACCGCCGCCGAGCCCGGCTGGACGATGTTCATGGTCAGCCACTTCCACTACGACCCCGTCTGGTGGAACACCCAGGCCGCCTACACCGAGACCTGGGACGTCGCCGACGACCCGGCGCTCACCGGCCTGCCCGCCCGCACCTTCGACTCGCGCGGCCAGTCCGGGATGAGCCTGGTGCGGGCCCACTGCGATCTGGCGCGGCGCGATCCGGCGTACACCTTCGTCCTCGCGGAGGTGGACTACCTCAAGCCGTACTGGGACTCCTTCCCGGAGGAGCGCGCCTTCCTGCGCGAGCTGATCCGCACCGGCCGCGTCGAGGTCATGGGCGGCACCTACAACGAGCCGAACACCAATCTCACCGGTGCCGAGGCGACCGTGCGCAACGCCCTGTACGGCGACGGTTTCCAGCGCGCGATCATCGGGGCGTCCCCGGAGACCGCCTGGCAGCTGGACGCGTTCGGGCACGATCCGCAGTTCCCGGGGCTGATGGCGGACGCGGGGGTGACGTCCAGTTCCTGGGCGCGCGGACCGTTCCACCAGTGGGGGCCGACGCTGTCCGTGTTCGGCGAGGAACCCCGCGATCCCGGACGGATGCAGTTCCCGGCCGAGTTCGAGTGGATCGCCCCCTCGGGACGCGGACTGCTGACCGCGTACATGGTCAACCACTACGCCGCCGGCTGGGCGATCGACAACGCGCCGGCGCTGCCCGAGGCGGAGGCGGCCGCCCTCAAGCTGTTCAAGGGGCTCAAGAAGGTCGCCCTGACCCGCAACGTGCTGCTCCCGGTCGGCGGGGACTACGCGCCGCCGTGCCGCTGGGTGATGGGCATCCACCGGGACTGGAACGCCCGGTACGTGTGGCCGCGGTTCGTCAGCGCGATCCCGCGGGACTTCTTCGCCACCGTGCGCGCGCAACTGGAGGCGGAAGGGCGCAGGGCCTCGCCGCAGACCCGGGACATGAACCCGGTCTACACCGGCAAGGACGTCTCCTACATCGACACCAAGCAGGCCCAGCGGTACGGCGAGACCCTTCTCGCCGACGCCGAGGCCTGGGCGACGCTCGCCTCCCTCGTCGCCGGGCACCCCTATCCGGACGCGGCCCTCGACAAGGCCTGGCGGCAGCTGGTCTACGGCGCCCATCACGACGCCATCACCGGCTCGGAGTCCGACCAGGTCTACATCGACCTGCTCACCGGCTGGCGGGAGCTGTACGACCTCGCCGAGACCGTGCACGCCGACGCGACCCAGGCGCTGGCAGACCTGGTCACGCCGGGCAGCGGAGACGACCTGGTCGTCTTCAACTCCGCGACCTGGCAGCGGCGGGACGTGCTGACCGTCGACGATCCGGGCCTGGTGCCCCTGGGCGACGACTTCCGGCCGCTGCCCGCCGTACGCGAGGAGGACGGCCGGCTCCGGGTCGTCGTACCGGAGGTGCCGGGCATGGGCCTCAAGGCGCTCCCCCTCGCCGCGGGTTCGGTGCCCGAGTGGACCCGCGGCGAGGGCGTGAGCATCCGCAACGAGTTCTACGAGGTGACCGTGGACCCCGCGCGCGGCGGCGGCGTCAGCGGCCTGCGGGCGCTCGCGGAAGGGGGCGGCCGGGAGCTGCTGCGCCCCGGGGACATCGGCAACGAACTCGTCGTACAGGAGGAGTACCCGAGGCACCCGCGTTTCGGCGAGGGGCCGTGGCACCTCACGCCGACCGGGACCACCGCGGCCCGCAGCCGGGACGTGATGGCCGACATCGATGTCGAGCACTCCCCCGCCGGGTCGCGCATCACCGTCCGCGCCGACCTCGGCCTGTTCCGGTACACGCAGCGGCTGACGCTGTGGACGGGCGTCGACCGGCTCGACGTCGCGACGACCGTCGACGGCTACGACGGCGCCGACCGGCTGATCCGCGTGCGCTGGCCCTCCGACGTGCGGGGCGGGCTGCCGGTGCACGAGGTGGCGGACGCCGTCGTCGGGCGCGGGTTCGGGTTCGTGGAGGTGGACAGCGAGCGGTTCCCGTGGACGCTGGACAACCCCGCCCACACCTGGTTCGGGCTGGGGTCCACCGCCCGGGTCGCGGTGCGGGACGACTCCGGGACGCTCCTCGGGCACCGCTCCGTCGGGGTCGCCGAGCTGGTCTACGCCGACTGGGACGCGGCCGGCGCGCTGGGCACGCCCCTCGCGGCGGCCCTCGTCCGCGCCGGGGTCACCGCCACCTCGACCATCGCCGGCGGTCCCCGCTACGGCGACCTGGAGGTCGACTCCAACCTTCCCGACATCCGCGTCGCCGTCGGCGGCCCCGAACGCAACTCCGTGGTCGCCGAGGCACTCGGCTGGGACCCGGCCGCCGGACGCGAACTGAGACGGCAGCTGGCCGAGCGGGGCGTGGCCGCCGTGTGGGTGGCGCCGCGCGCCGGACTGCGGGAGGAATGGGTACCCGGGGCCGACCTGCGCGACCTGGAGCGGCTGCCGCTGCTCGTGGTGGCGGGGGCCGGGCCCGAGGACGACGCCCAGGCGGTCGACGCGCTGGTCGCCGACCTGGACGACTTCACCGTCACGGCGACCGCGGCGGGCGGCGGCGAGGCGCTGCCGCCGGGCGACGCCTGGGACGGGCGCGGCTTCGCCGTCCTCAACCGGGGCACGCCCGGCTGCGTGGTCACCGCCTCCGGCGATCTCTACATGTCCCTGATGCGCTCCTGCACGGGCTGGCCCTCCGGGATCTGGGTCGACCCGCCGCGCCGCACGGCTCCCGACGGGTCCGCCTTCCAGCTCCAGCGCTGGTCGCACACCTTCGAGTACGCCGTCGTGGCGGGCGAGGGCGACTGGCGGGAGCAGCGACTGCCCGCGCGAGGACACGAGTTCAACCATCCGCTCACCGCCCGGCGGCGGGCCGGGGAGGGAACCGGGCAACTGCCCGGGAGTGCCTGCCTGTTCACCCTGGAGCCCGCCGGCGAGGTGCTGCTCGACGCCCTCAAGCCCCTCGGCTCCCCGCTCGCCCGGGGCAGTGTGGCGCCCGCCGACCCGGGGCGCGGGATCGTCGTACGGACGCACGAGGTGAACGGGCGGCCGGTGCGGGCGCGCGTGCACGGGCCCACCAAGTGGGCGCAGGGCATCCGTGCGGACGTGCTGGAACGGCCGGGGGAACGGCTGGCGCCGGACCGGGAAGGGGGCCTGGACGTCGGTCTGACCGGCTTCGAGGTGGCGACCGTCCTGGCCACGCCGACACCGGGCGTGCGGTCGGAGCCCGGCCCGGGCGTCGCCGCCCACGAGCCCGCCCAGCCGGTCCACACCCGCTACTGGCTGCACAACTCGGGCCCGGCCCCGCGCGGCAACCTGCCCGTGGCGGTCTACCTCTCGCCCGGCGCGCTCACCGCCTCCGGTCCCGTCACCGCGACCGTCCGGGTCGGTTCGGAGCTGACCGACGCGCCCGTCGCGGGCACGGTGGCCTTCGAGGTGCCGGCCGGCTGGTCCGCCGAGCCCGCCGAACTGCCGTACACGCTGGGCCCCGGCGGGTTCACCCTCGCCGAGGTCACCGTGACGCCGCCGGCCGGTGCCGAGCCCGGGAGGCACTGGCTCGCGGCCCGGCTCTCGTACGGCGGGCAGACGTACGAGGACGTCGTGGCGCTCGACGTGCCGGGTGGGCGGGGCGGTCCGAGTCTGGTGTCGGAGCTGGGAGTCGAGCGGGTCACCGTACGCCGGGGCGAGCGGGCCCGGGTGCCGGTGAGCCTGCGCAACACCACCCTCGGGCCGGTGAGCGGGCAGCTGTGGGCCGTGTCGTCCTGGGGAACCTGGCCGGGGGTCGGGCCGGGCGTCCAGGGGTTCACCCTGGCCGGCGGGGAGCGGCGGGACTGCGTGGTCGAGGTGGACGGCTCGGCGGTGCCGCCGGGGTCGTACTGGCTGATGGCGAAGGCCGGCTGGCACGGGTGCGTCGCCTACACGGAGGCGGTCGAGCTGGAGGTGACTCCATGACCGGGCACGCGGCTGTGGTGGACGGCGAGGCGGTCGCGAAGGGGCGGGTGGACGCCCTGCTGGCGGCCGTCCCGGCGCGCGAGGGCGAGACCCGGCCCGAGGCCCTGGCCCGGGCCGAACGGCAGCGCAGGCGCTGGGCGACCCAGGTGGTGGTCACGGACGAGCTGGCCCGCCGGGCCTGCGCGGACCGGGGGCTGAAGCCGCCGGCGGAGGTGTCGCCGGCGCGGGTGCTCGCCGTGGCCGAGACCGACGTGGCCGACCTCGGCAGCATCGTCGCGACGGCGCTCGCGCACTCCCCGGCGGCACGGGTCCTGCTCGACCACCTGGAGCGCGAGCAGGACGTGCCCGAGGCGGCCGCACGGGACTACTACGAGCGCAACCGGGACCGCTTCCTCACCCCGGAGGCGCTCCGGCGCGGGACCGACCCCTTCGGCGGAGCGGTCGCCGAGGACTTCCTGCCGTACGAGGACGTCCGCGAGGGCGTCGTAGGGGAGTTGCGGCGGGCGGCGGGCCGACGGGCCTTCTTCGACTGGCTGGACCGGGCGCGGGCGGGCGTGGTGTACACGCACGGGTACGAGCATCCGGGCGATCCCTCGCACCCGGACCACGAGCACCGGCACTGAGCTCCCCAAAACCTAAACGCAACACGGCAACCCATTGACCTCCGATGAATTCTGGTCCACATTTTCATCAATCGGAGTCGAAGTTGGTTGATTGAACCAGCCCGCATCCCTGGCTGACCGGTCTGCTGGAGGACACACGCCATGCGCGCAAGACGACTGACCCGCACCTTCACCTGTATCGCCGCCCTCTCCCTGGCCGCCGCCGGCTGCGGCCTGTCCGGCGGTTCCGACAGCGGCGACGCCACCGCCGGCGGCTGCAAGGTCGACAAGGGCAACGTGGGGTCGGGAAAGCTCACCGGCGACGTCAAGGGCGACATCACCTTCCAGACCACCAACCTGAAGAAGGACTTCGGGGGCTACTTCAACGGGGTCATCGCCGCCTTCGAGAAGGCGCACCCCGGCACCAAGGTCAAGTGGATCGACGACCCGGGCGACGCCACCTTCACCCAGCGCCTGGTCGCGGACGCGCAGGGCTGCACGCTGCCCGACGTGGTGAACATCAACGTCAACACGGCGATCGCGCTCACCAAGAACGGCTACCTGCTCGACCTGGACAAGAAGGCCCCCGACGCGGGCAAGCCGTTCGTCCCCGCGCTGTGGAAGTCGAGCATGTACGCGGGCGCCTCCGGCACCAAGGTGCACAGCGTGCTGCCCTGGTACTCCGGCGGCATCGTGCAGACCTTCAACACGGACCTGATGAAGGAGGCCGGCCTGGACCCGGCCAAACCTCCGACGACCGTCCTCGGCCTGTTCGCCGACGCCCAGAAGGTGGCCGAGGCCTCGGACGGCAAGTACTACGCCTTCCTCGCCAATCCGCAGCTGCGCATCCCCGCCGACTGGCAGCAGATGGGCATCAAGATCTTCTCCGCCGACGGCAAGAAGTTCACCTTCGCCGACGACCCGAAGACCGTGCAGTGGGTCGAGGCCATGACGAAGCTCTACAAGGCCGGCGGGATGCCCAGGGACTCCCTCTCCTCCACCCAGGACCCGGCCAACGTCTTCGGCCAGGGCAAGCTGGTCTACGGCCCCACGAACCCCAACTTCCTGCGCTTCATCCAGCAGAACAACCCGAGCGTCTACGAGAAGACCGGCGTCGCCCGCTTCATGCTGGACGACCTGGGCCACACCGTCGGCGCCCCGCAGTACATAGGCACCGCCGCCACCAGCAAGAACGCGCCGACCGCGCTCGCCTTCGCGCAGTTCCTGACCAACGCGCAGAACCAGCTGGGGTGGGCGAAGGACCCGAACGTGGTCATCTTCCCGTCCACCACCGCCTCGCTCGACGACCCGTTCTTCCAGTCGGTCGAGGGCGGCGACCCCTTCGCCGAGGCCCGCAAGATCGTCGCCAGTGACCGCAAGACCGCGACGGCCGACGAAGTCGCCTTCACCCCGGGCGAGCTGAACGCCTTCTCGGCCCAGATCCAGCTCGCCATGCAGGGCAAGAAGAGCGCCGAGGACGCCCTCAAGGAGGCGCAGTCCAAGGGCAACGAGCTGATCGAGCAGGGCAGCTGACGATGGCTCAGCACACCCTCGACCAGGCGCCCGTTCCCGCCTCCCCGGGGGCGGGCGCCCCGAGCCCCGGCACTTCCTCGCACCGCCCGCCGGGGCGCGTGCGCCGCGCCCTCCGCTCCGTGGTTCCTGGCCCGACCGCGGACGCGGGGGGCGCGGCCCTCTACCGCCGGTGGTGGCTGCCCTGGCTGTGGATGGCCCCGGCGGTCGTCGGCACGACGGTCTTCGGGGTCTTCCCCTTCCTCAACACGCTCCTGGTGTCCTTCACCGACGCCAAGCCGCTCGGCGGCACCTACAACCTCGTGGGACTGGACAACTACACCCGGATGTTCGGCGACTCGGACTTCTGGCTGGCGACCCGCAACAGCGTCCTGTACGCGGTGATCGTCGTCCCCCTGATGATCCTGCTGCCGCTGCTGCTGGCGATCCTCGTGGAGAAGAACCTCCCGGGCATCGGCTTCTTCCGCTCCGCCTTCTACACGCCCGTCCTCGCCTCCAGCGTGGTCGTCGGCCTGAGCTGGCAGTGGCTGCTGAGCGACCAGGGGCTGGTCAACACCTGGCTGGTGAAGGCCCACATCATCCGGGAGGCCATCCCCTTCCTGTCCGACTCGTGGCTGATCCTGCTGTCGGCGATGGGCCTGACGATCTGGAAGGGCCTCGGCTGGTACATGATCTTCTACCTGGCCGCGCTGGGGAACGTCCCGAAGGAGCTCCACGAGGCGGCCGCCGTGGACGGCGCGGGCGCGATCCGCCGCTTCTGGCACATCACGGTGCCGGGCGTCCGCCAGTCGATGATGCTGGTCGGCACCCTCACCGGCATCGGCTCCCTGCGGGTCTTCACCGAGATCTACATGCTCGGCGGCTCCACCGGCGGCCCCGGCGGCGCCGACCGCACGCTCCCCTTCTACATCCGGGACGTCGGCCTCGACCCGCTCACCGGCAACGCCGGCTACGGCGCCGCGGTCAGCGTCGCCCTGTTCGCCCTGACCCTGGGCCTCACGCTGCTCGCCCAGCGGCTGACCAAGGAGGACGAGTCATGACCACGGCCGTGGACAAACCCCGGCGCCTCGTGCCGCGCCGGCGCGACTACGGCCGCCCCCGCGAACTCGTCGTCCGCTACCTGCTGTTGGTCTTCGTCCTGTTCATCACCGTCGGCCCGCTGCTGTGGCAGCTCCTGTCGTCGCTCAAGGGCCCCACCGAGGACGTCTTCGGCTCCGGCGCCTCACTGTTCCCGCACCACCCGAGCCTGCGCGCCTACCGGCAGGTCTTCGATCAGGTCCCGGTGTGGACGTACGTCAGGAACAGCTTCTTCGTCGCCGTCATCTCCATCGCCAGCCAGCTCGTCTTCTCCACCATGGCCGGCTACATGCTCTCCAAGCCCGGCTGGAAGGGCCGCAAGCTGGTCTGGGTCGTGCTGATGGCGTCCATGATGTTCCCCTTCGAGTCGATCATGGTGTCGCTGTTCCTCAGCATCCGCGACCTGGGCCTGGTCGACAACCTGGTCGGCGTCTGGCTGCCCGGCTTCGTCGCCGCGATCAACGTCCTGATCATGCGGGCCGCGTTCCTCGCCGTGCCGCGCGAGATCGAGGACGCGGCGATGCTCGACGGGGCGGGCGAGTGGAAGCGGTTCCGGTACCTGTACCTGCCGTCCGCGTACGGCGCGATTTTGGTCGTCACCATCAACACGTTCATCAGCGCCTGGGACGACTTCCTGTGGCCGCTGATCGTGCTGCGCACGGAGGACAACTTCACGCTGACGCTGGGGCTGTCCCGCCTCCAGTCGTCGTCGTTCGGCTACGACCAGCGGCTGGTGATGGCCGGTTCGGTGATCTCGGTGATTCCGGTGCTGGTGCTGTTCATCATCACGCAGCGGTGGTTCTACAAGGGCGTGTCGTCGGGGGCCGTGAAGCTCTGACGTCTCAGACGAGGGGGACGCGCAGGGTCGCCGGTACGGCGGTCAGCGCGTCCCCCGCCGACTGCGCGATCCGGATCTCCAGCGTCCCCGGCAGTACGGCCGTCTCCAAGCCGGCGCCGATCTGCGCGAGTTGGTCGTCACCGAGCGAGAAGGCGACGGTGCGGGACTCGCCCGCCTGTAGGTCGACAGCCCGGAACGCGCGCAGTTCGAGCGTGCGCGGCCACACGGGGGTGACCAGCCGCCGGATGTAGAGCTGGACGACCGTACGCCCCTGCCGCTCCCCCGTGTTGGTGACGTCGACCTCGACGGCGTGCCCGGACAGCCGCGGCGGTCCGTACGCGAAGCTCGTGTACGCCAGCCCGTGCCCGAAGGAGTAGAGCGGTGCGGCGCTGTCGTCCACATAGGCGCCGTACTCGTTGTCCTTGTGGTTGTAGTACACGGGGAGCTGGGCCGCCGAGCGCGGGACGGAGACGGGGAGGCGGCCGGTCGGTTCCCGGAGCCCGAGGAGGATCTCGGCGATCGCCTCGCCGCCCCACGGGCCCGGGTACCAGGCGGTGAGCAGCGCCGCCGCCCGCTCGGCCGCCTCGGGGACGGCGTGCGGGCGGCCCTGGATCAAGGCGACGACCGTGGGCGTGCCGGTCGCGGTGACGGCGTCGAGCAGGGCGTGCTGGGCTTTCCCGAGCCGCAGTCCGGCGAGGTCGACGCCCTCGCCGCAGGTCATCTCGGAGACGGCTCCCCGGGCCGCCCCGTTGGCCGCGAAGTCGGTGCCCCGGGTACGCGCGCTGCTGCCGCCCAGCACCAGCACGGCCAGGTCGGAGGCGGCGGCCGCGGCGACCGCCTCGGGGATGCCGGAGAGGTCGTCGCCGGTGAGGGCGCAGCCGTGGGCGTGGCGGATGTCGACGCCGGGCGGGGCGAGTTGCCGCAGTCCGTCGAGGACGGCGGTGCCCGTGCCGGGACGTTGCGGGGCGGTGTAGTCGCCCAGTTGGTGGGCGACCGTGGCGGAGTGGGGTCCGAGGACGGCCATACGGGAGACGTCCGCCGCGACGGGCAGGACACCGGCGTCGTTGTGGAGGAGGGTGACCGCGGCCGCGGCGAGCGTCGTGCTCATCTCCCTGCCGCGGGCCGGGAAGCCGGTGGCCGTGCCGTCCGGTTCGAAGAGCCCCAGACGGAACTTGAGCCGAAGGACGCGCGCGACGGCGCAGTCCAGGACGTCCTCACTCACCAGCCCTCGCTCGACCGCCTCCTCCAGGTGCGTGAACCCGTCGTCCCACAGGCTCAGGTCGACACCGGAGTTGAGGGCGAGCGCGCCCGCGGACGTCTTGTCGCCGGTGATGCGTGCCAGCCGGTCCACGGCCAGTCCGTCCGCCATGACCAGCCCGTCGAAGCCCCAGTCCTCGCGCAACAGCCCGGTGAGCAGGGCCCTGTTGCCGGAGCAGGGCATCCCGTCGACCTCGTTGTACGCGGCCATGACGGCGGCGGCCCCGGCTCGGATGCCGGCCCGGGCGGCGGGGAGGTGGATCTCGTGAAGCTCGCGGGGCCCGAGCTCGGACTCGGCGGAGTTGCGGCCGCCTACGGTGGCGCCCTGTCCGGCGAAGTGCTTGAGGACGACGGGGGCCTTGTCGGCCGCGAATCCCGCCGCGTGCTCCCCCTGCATGCCCCGCACCAGCGCCTCGGTGAGCCGCGCCGCCAGGTACGGATCCTCGGTGAAGCACTCCTCCGTACGGCCCCAGCGCGGGTCGCGGGCGATGTCCAGCGCGGACACGAGGGCGACATGGCCGCCGCGGGCCCGCAGTTCGGCGGCGGCGTGGGCGGCGGCGTACTCGTACAGGCCCGGGTCCCAGGTGGCGCCGACGGCGAGGTTCACGGGCAGGACCGTGCCGTCGAGCGCCATGTGGCCGTGCGGCATCTCCTCGACGAACAGTGCGGGGATGCCGAGCCGGCTGCGCTCGACGACGTGCCGCTGCACGAGATCGGCGAGGGCGGCGCCGTCCCCGGCACCGGGCCCGTCGGTGTGATCGACGCCGGACCAGGCGTCGGCGCGCTGGAGCCCGTACAGGGCGCCGAGTCCCGCGAAGCGCTCGGTCTCGGCGTACAGGGCGTCGGTCAGTTCGAAGCCGCCGCCGGGGGTGCGGCGGTAGGCGTCCCAGCCGTACATCCGCTGGTTGAGCTGGCCGGCCTTCTCGCGCAGGGTCATCCGGGAGATCAGGTCGCGGACGCGGGCGTCGACGGGGGCGGTGGGATCGCGGTAGACCATGTCGTTCATCCGGCGGCGCCGTGTGCGAGCCGGGCGAGGGCCACGGCGCCCCGGCAGCCGTCGGCCACCCAGTCGAGCGTCAGGCCGAGGGGCGCGAGGCGGCCCGCGAGGAGGGGGGTCAGCGGGCCGTCGGGGCCGAGCAGGCCCCCGGTGGCGACGAGGGGTTCGCCCGGCTGCGGATGCAACGCGCTTACCGTCACGGTCAGTTGGTCGGCCGCCTCGCCGAGGATCGCCTCGGCGACCGCGTCCTTGTCCCGCGCCGCCTCGGCCACCAGCGGGGCCAGCCGGGCGAGCCGGATCGGGGCTTCGGCCATGACGGCCGGAAGCAGATGCATGCGGTAGGCCTCACGCTGCGGGCGACTCCAGCCGGGCTCGCCACCGAAGGGCAGCGGGCCGCCCGGCCCGCCGTCGTGGGGCGGGACACCGCCCGGCCCACCACCGTGAGGCAGGACACCGCCCGGCCCGCCGCCCTGAGGCAGGACGTCGCCCGGCCCGGCAGCATGAGGCAGAACGCGGCCCGCCGCGCTGCCGTACGGCAGGACGCTGTCCGGCAGTCCCAGCCTCCGCCCCACCAACCCGGCCAGGGCCGTCGCGGGCCCCCGCCCGTCCGCCATGCGCAGCGCGGCCCGTACCGCGGTGCGCCCGATCCAGAAGCCGCTGCCGTCGTCGCCGAGCAGCCAGCCGTCACCGTCCACGGTGACCGCGCACCGGCGGCCGGTGATGCGCATCGCGACCGCGCCCGTGCCGGCCACCAGGGCGAGACCGTCGGCCGGGGTGCCGGGGGCGGCGGCGAAGGCGGCCTCGATGTCGCTGCAGATGGTGACCGATGCGGCGGGGATGCCGAGCCGTCGCAGGGCCGCGGTGAGGGCGGTCCGGGCGTTGACGTGGCCGGGGTCGTCCGGCGAAGCCGCGGTGGCGCCGGCGAAGCCGCCGGCGACGGAGACGACCCGGCCGCGCGTCTCCTCCGGCACCGCCCGGGCGACGGCCTCGGCCAGGTGCTCGGTGAGCCGCGGCACCGGGACGGTCAGGGCGTTGCCCGGACCGGCGGCGCCCTCGCCCAGCGGGCGGCCGTCGGCCGCAGCGGCGAGCACGACACGGGTACGCGTGCCGCCCGCGTCGAGGCCGACGACGAGTTCGCCGTCCCACTTCTGGTTCAAATCATTGCCCATCACTGACTATGGTGGTTGATACATTCGCGCAGGACAAGCCCCGGACCCGAGGAGGATCCCATCCGTACACTCCGCTTCGGCGTCAACTACACGCCCCGCCGCGGCTGGTTCCACTCGTGGCACGACTTCGACGCCGTGCACACCCGCGAGGACCTGGACCAGATAGCCGGGCTCGGCCTCGACCACGTTCGCGTCTTCCACCTCTGGCCGCTCCTGCAGCCCAACCGCACGCTCATCCGCGGCGCCGCCGTCGACCAGCTGGCGCTCCTCGTCGACCTGGCGGCCGAGGCGGGCCTCGACGTCCTCGTGGACGGCGTCCAGGGCCACCTGTCCAGCTTCGACTTCTACCCGGAGTGGACCCGCGGCTGGCACCACCGCAACGTGTTCACGGACCCGGAGACCATCGAGGCACAGGCCGCACTCCTGCGCACCCTGGGCAGCGCCCTGGCCGACCGCCCCAACCTGATCGGCCTCCAGCTGGGCAACGAGCTCAACAACCTGGTCGAGCACAACCCGGTGACGGTGGCGGAGGTCGACCACTACCTCGACACCCTGCTGGCCGCCGCCCGCGAGAGCGTGCGCCCCGGCCACCTCGTCACCCACTCCGCGTACGACGCCGCCTGGTACGGCGACGGCCACCCCTTCACCCCCGAGGCCTCGGCCCACAAGGGCGACCTCACCACCGTCCACCCCTGGGTGTTCTCCGGCGACTGCGCCCGCCGCTACGGCGCCCGCTCCCCCCAGGTCCACCACCTCGCCGAGTACGGCACCGAACTCGCCACGGCCTACGCCGAGGACCCGGCCCGGCCCGTCTGGGTCCAGGAGACCGGCGCGCCCGAGCCGCACATCCCGGCCGCCGACGCCCCGGAGTTCGCGCGGGCGACCGTACGGAACGCGGCCGAGTGCGCGACCCTGTGGGGCGTGACGTGGTGGTGCTCCCACGACGTGGACCGCTCACTGGCCGACTATCCGGAGCTCGAGTACACCCTGGGCCTGTTCGACTCGGCCGGGCGCCCCAAGCCGATCGCGGACGCCCTCGCCGCCACGGTCGCCGACCTGCGTGCGCAGCCGCCGTCACCCCGGCCGCGTGAGACGGCCCTGGTCCTGGACTGCACACCGGCCACCCGTTCCGTGTCCGGTCCGGGAGGCACGTACTTCGAGGCGTGGATGCGGCTGCGCGCCGAGGGCGCGCGCCCGGCGGTCGTCCTGGCCTCGCGGGCGGACGACGAGGGATACCTGGCGGCGCGCGGCATCAAGAAGGTCGTACGGCTGCCGTGAGGCGAGGCGTCGCTCCCGTCACACTCCGGACAGCGCCTCGGCGACCGCCCGCAGGTTCACCTTCCCACGCCCGTACGAGCACAGGGCGCCGTCCTCCGGCAGTCCGGTGGCCACGCGCACCGCGTCCGGCCGCCGGGCCAGCAGGGCGTCCCGCAGGGCCGCCTGCCAGGGGTGCAGCCCGGCGTCGCAGGTGGCGACGGCCAGGGGCAGGTCCCGGGCCAGACGCAGGATCCCGTCGGCGAGGGCGGCCGGGTCCGCGGGCTCCCCGGTGACGCACGTGCCCGTGGCGGTCGGATCGACGGCACGCAGCTCGGTCAGCAGGTCCTCGCCGCCCCAGTTGAGCGCCGGATGCGGCGGCGGGAACAGGTCGACGACATGGGCGCCGCGCACGGGCGCCGGCCCGCTCCGGCTCCGTACGGCCCGGCGCGCCGCCTCCAGTCCCGCTCCCGTGTCCCACGCGGCGGTCCCGGTCGCGGGGGCGGCGTACCGCTCGGCGAGCCGGCGCACCCGCCCCGCGGCCTCCCCGATCCGCTCCTCCGCCAGGGTCGCGTCGCCCAGCGCTGCGAGCACGGCGTCCCGGCAGCCCAGCGTGACCTCCAGGTCCGGTACGGCGACGATGACCTGGTCCGCCCCCGCCGCGAGCGCGATCCGCGCCCCGGCCGCCTCGCCGTAGCGGTCGGCTATCGCCTTCATCTCCAGCGCGTCGCTGACCAGGACGCCGTCGAAGACGAGTTCGTGCCGCAGCAGATCGCCCAGGATGCGCCGGCTGAGGGTGGCGGGGCGGTCGGCGTCCAGCTCCGGGAAGACGACGTGCGCGCTCATCAGCATCGGCACCCCGGCGGCGATGGCGGCCCGGAAGGGCGCGAGGTCGAGTTCCTCGTACGGCCGCGGGTCCACGGCCAGGTCGTGGTGGCTGTCGGTCACGGTGCCGCCGTGTCCGGGGAAGTGCTTCGCGCAGGAGGCGATGCCGCGCGCCTCGGTGGCGGCGATCCAGGCCGCCGTGTGGCGGGACACCAGCTCCGGGTCGGTGCCGAAGGCGCGGGTGCGCACGATCGGGTTGTCCGGGAGGTGCTGGACGTCGGCGACGGGCGCGTAGGACGCGGTGATGCCCAGGGTCGACAGATGCCCGGCGAGCGCGTCGGCGCACCGGGCGGTCAGATCGAGGTCGTCGGCGACACCGAGGGCGAAGGAGCCGGGGACCTCGGGGGCGCCCGCGCCGACCAGGTGGCCGATGCCGCCGCCCTCGTTGTCGATGCCCACGAGGAGGTCGGGGCGCAGGGCGCGCAGGGTGTCGGTGAGCCGCCGCACCTGCTCCGCGTCACGCACGTTGCGGGTGAACAGGATGACGCCGCCGAGGCCGCGGTCGACCAGCCGTTTCAGGGTGTCGGGGACGGCGGTGGTGCCGTCGAATCCGGCGACCAGACAGCGGTGGGCCGCTTCGTCCAGGTCGACGGGGAGCGCGGTACTGAGGGTCGTGCCTTCGGTGGGGCTCACCTCCGAAATTTTCTGGCTCACTCATCCAAAAGTCAACAGTAATCTGGATTTGTGATTCATGCCGCCGTGAACAGGACTACCGACGCAGACTCCGGCAGCACTCTGGCGGAGTAGCTCCGTGTGCACACCGCACGCTCGGGTTTGAGCCTGGACGCATGAGCATCCCTCCATGGGTCGTCGTCGACGCACCGAACAGCCGTGGACTGCGTCGGATCACCATGGGCGGCGAAACGGTGGGCAGCGCCTGGTCGCCGGGTGAGCTGCGGAGACTTCTCGGGCGGCTCGGCTGTCCGCAGGACATGGATCTGGAGGATCCGACGTCCATATGCTGGCGCGGCGGTGACAGCAGGACGTGGCCCGACCGTGCTTGGCGAAGGCGCGCGATCATCGTGCTGATGATGGCCGGACTGCTTGCGTCCATGGCCCTCAACACGGTCGTCGGATGGCCGGACGCGTCTGGTGCTTCGACCTTCGCGCAACGGATCAGCGGGGCTCTGTTCGTTCTGTCGGGCGCGGTGCAGGGTGCGACAGCGATCGCGGTACTCGACTACTGGGGGAGACAGCAGTTCCGGGCCTCCGGGGCGATCGTCCTGCTGGGCGTGCTCATCGCGCTGGCCACCGACAGTCTCCTGCTGTTCATGTGGCTCGAAGAAAGGGAGTACACCTACTACCTGTTCGTGTTCCTGCCTCTCTGGTGCTGGTCACTGTGGGCCGTCTCCCTTCTCGTTCGGGAGAAGTCATGGAAGGGGGTTCCGCAGCCCAAGAGTTTTGCTGCGGGGGTGGTTGCCACAGCGCTCCTGACCGGTACCAGCCTGGCGTATTCGACCATGTACCAGCCTGCCGCAGCCCCGATGCACTTCGCCCTGAAGGCGGAATTCGGGAAGTCGCGGGCGGACCGCAACCTCCCGTTCGTCCATGTCCCGCTGACGCTTTACATGAAGAACACCGGCGGGATTCCGGTGTACATCATGAACGATACCTACACGGTACGGGGAAGAGGCGCCGAGTACTCCGATGGTGGGGACCTGGTGACGGAATGGAGGGAGAGTTCGGGCAGACGGGGTGAGCGCGAGGGTGAGGCGGAACTCCACGTCGACCATATCAGGTACCACGCAATAAGCAGCGGGCATTTCTACGGCCCGGGCAACTGGCTCGAAGTCGGGCAGGAATACACATTGAAACGGGTGTTCCAGCTCCCCGAGAACACCAAGTACGACACCGTGAGCGTCGACCTGCAGATTTCATACATGCGGAAGGACCGCGGAAGGCTCGACGTGGAGGAGTTCGCAACTCCGCACTACACGTGGAACAAAAAGGACAGGGAATACTACTGCCCCCCGGATTTGTGCGGGGAACATCTCGTCTACAGCGGAAGGCTGTGGCACAACAACAATCTCGTCAATGTGACACGCAGGCCGCGCTATGTGACAGCCATCTGGTCTCCGGGGCGTCGGACCATCATTTCCTCCATCTCCTCGGTCGGTTCTTTCCCCGAAACGGGGTTGGCCAACTATGCGGAGGTGAAAAGGGAGATGGACAGATATGGAGCCGCGAAGGTCGAGGCCAACGCGGAGGTGCCGGTCGCGGAGTTGCTGAGACGCTCCGGCATCTGAGGAGTTGCCGAGACCTGTCGGCGTCTGACTGCGGTGTGCTACGCCGCGTCGAGCCAGGTCCCGGCCGTGATCCCTTCTTCGTCAAGGTACGAAGCCGTCTTCTGGCAGTAGAGAGCCGACTTGCCGAGGGTCACGAACAGTTCGCTTCTCGGCACCAGGTCGGCGAGTTCGGTGATGAGCGGGGCGACCTCGAACGGGGCCTGACTGTGCTCGTCGTTCCGCAGCTGGGCCACGACGTCGAGCAGGTCGTCGTTCTTTTCCTCGGCCTTCCAGAAGTCCTTGACCCCTTCGGTGTCCCACCTCTCGGGAAGCAGATCGTTCAGGCTCTGGCTGAGATCGTTCTCTTCGACGGACTCGAATACGGCATTGGTGCAGAGTGCGGCCGCCTTGCCGAGGGGGGAATCCGGCCGGTCCTGAGCCGAGGCGGCCTCCTCCTGCTGCTCCTTCATTCGAGCGGTCTGTTCCTCCAGATCCCTGCCGGCTTCGGCTCGGTCCTCCTGCGACGTCCTGGGGTCGCTGATCTTCTTCATGGTCGCACTGACCTCATGCGTGCTTTTCGTGAGCTTTTCCTGCTGCTCCGGGGGTGTCTTCGTGTACTGGATCCAGTCCGCCGAGGAGCTCACCGGCACGGCGGCCGGACGTATCCAGTTCGCGACCCGGCCGTTCTCGGCCTGGATCCTTCCCGTGGAATAGTTCGCCTGTCCCACGATGCCGATCAGCTGGGCTCGCAGTTCCTGTGACGTCCCGGGGGCACGGATCATGTTCATGAGGGATGTCGTCCGTTTCGACACCAAAACGACCATGGACCGTTCCTCGGGCGGCACATCCGGGTCATGCCCCACCTCCAGCGTGGAGGTCACCTGCGTCACCAGCTCGATCAACCGCCCCCGCAGCTCGCCGGGTGTCCCGGGGTCTTCGATGGTGGTCAGCGTGGAGGTCAGCTCCTCCGCGCTCTCGATGACTCCTTGCCTGTCTTGCGGTGAGGTCTCCGGGTCCGTGACCGCCTGGAGGGTGGTGGTCAATTGCGCCACGGTCGGCGCGAGTTCCTCGGGAAGGTCTTCCTTCTTCTCGTTCAGGCTTGTCGTCAGGTCTTCGATGTCCGTCTGTTGTTCCACGGGGAGTTCGGTCGTCGATTCGCCCGTGCCGTCGGGATCCGACGCCTCACTCGGTGTGGAGGGGGGAGGCGTTGTAGCCGTCGGCGAAGGAGGTGGGCCGGTCGGCGTGGGCGACGGGGGTGGGTCCGTCGGCGGAGGCGTGGGTGTGGGTGTGGGCGAAGGAGGTGGGGCGGTCGGCGGAGGCGGAGGAGGTGTCGTCTGCGCGGGTGCTTCAGCCATGCTCTCGCCGTGCGTCCGGGACGCTGCCACAGCACTGACAGGGGCTGCCGGCAACGCGAGCGCCGCAGCCAAGAGAGATGCGTTGACCGTGCGGAATGCGTATCGCCGGGCGGTTCTGGCCATGATGGTTCCAGAGGCGCTGTGCGTGTGCTGCTTCGTCTGTCGCGGACTCGGCCCCTTGAGGGCGGCCAGCAGAGAAGATCTGGAGCTCAGACAATGCAGAGCCGATATACCCCACTCTTCACCCGCCCGACGCATTCCGCAACGCGAACGGCACTCCCCCGGATCGGTCCACCCTCCGGCGCGTCACGGCCTTTTCGGAGGCGAACAGACCTCGCGGTCGGCCACCGGCCCAGCCTCAACGGCCGTCAGTGGCTGATTCGTTGGCCGCTACGTGCTCAAGACGAAGGCGTCGAAAGCGACTTGCCGGCGTAAGCGTGAAGTCGGTGAGCCGGTTCCTGAGCGCCACGTACGGTACAGCGGCCTGTTGCGCCTGCGGCGCGACCATGCGGCGCACCGCCTCGCCGACGCCCGGCGGACCCCGTCGCGGCAGCAACGGGCGGGCGAGCGTGGGCCGGTCGGGTTCGCGGACGGTCATCCGCACGGCGGGATCGTGCCGCACTCCTCGGTCAGCGGCAGACGGCCCCCGCGTCAGTGCCGCGGGGGTCGTCAACGGCAGGGCCGCCCGGTCAGGGCTGCTTGACGGCCGTACCGCGGCCCCAGGCCCAGGCGAGCCGGTCGGCGCCGGACTGGTTGGTGGTGGCCAGCCAGGGGCGCGCGGGGTCGCCGGTCAGGGTCTGCAGCGAATAGGTGTCGTCGGTGCGCAGGCCCGGCCAGTAGACGGAGCCCATCTTGAGTTCGCGGAAGGTGTCGGTGACGGCCTGGAGGAAGTTGACGAAGTTGTTGTCCGGGGTCGGCACGTTGTAGTTCAGGCCGGTGGTCATCGGGGATCCGAACTCGTCCGCGACGGTCCGGTTCGCGCAGTCGCCGATGCGCACCTTGAGGTCGGCGACCCACTGGTCGTAGGTCGCGTACTCCTTCCAGAACCCGTAGTGGTGCAGCGACAGGTAGGTGCCCTTCAGGCGCGGGTCGGCGCACACAGAGGTGACGTGGTCGTTGTAGCCGGCGCCGCTGACGAAGATCCGGTTGCGCGGGACCGACGGGTAGGCCGACAGCCACTGCGCGGCCTTGTCGGCCCACTCGGTGTCGGTGTAGCCGTGCGGCTCGTTCATCGGCTCGAAGTAGACGCGGCTGTCGTTCTTGTAGGCCTTGACGACGGTCTTCCACATGGGCCAGTAGGTGGCCTCGTCGTCGATGAAGCCGTCCTTCCGGTCGCCCGTGCCCTCCCAGTAGGAGACGATGACCTTGAAGCCCTTGTCCGACGCCGCGTCGATGACCCCGCGATACGACTTCCAGTAGGAGCCGTTGACCGTGTACGGGTTGATGGGCAGCCGCACGGTGTTCGCGCCGAGGTTCGCCCGGAACGCGGAGATGATCCGGCTCGCCTTGGTGTAGGTCTGGGCGTAGGTGTCGGAGAGCGACAGGCCGGACAGCACGACCGGGTCGTCGGCGAAGTTGTCGCGGGGGTCGGCCCAGTTCACGCCCTTGAACTGGGTCGTGTCGGTCTTCGGCGCGGCGGCGGAGGCCGGACTGCCGGCGAGGGTCGTGCCACTGATCGCGGCGATCGCGACCGCGGCGAAGGCGGTACGCAGCCGGGGCGTGAAGCGGGCTCGGGTGGGGGTCTTGCGCATCGACGTGCCCTTTCAGGAGCGCGGATGTTTACGTGAACACGCACGGCGACAAGTGGGGGCCGGTTCTCGGGCGGGGGGACCCGGGGGCGATGTTTACGTAAACTTGGCGGCGCCGGAATCGTGACATCCACCCCAGCGGCCGTCAAGGTTTCCCCCGCGTAACATCCGGTGCGTCGGGCAACAGGCGGATTCGCGTCGAAGGAGGCACCAGTGGTGGAACGGGGCGGCTCGGGCGTGCCCGGCGGGCGCCGCAAGCAGCGCGTCTCCATGGCCGATGTCGCCAAGGCCGCGGGCGTCTCATCCCAGACGGTCTCGCGGGTCTCCAACGGCCATCCCGGAGTGATCAGTTCGACCCGGGAGCAGGTGCTCGCCGCGATGCGCGAGCTGGGCTACCGGCCCAACAGCGCGGCACGCGCCCTGCGCTACGGCCAGTTCAACACCATCGGCGTGATCCTGTTCAGCCTCTCCTCGACGGGCAACAGCCGCACCGTGGAGGCGATCGCCACGCACGCCGCGGCCGAGGGCTACGCGATCACCCTGATCCCCATCGACGTGCCGACCCAGGACAACGTGCTGGGCGCCTTCACGCGCATGGGCGAGCTGGCCGTCGACGCCGTCGTCGTCATCATGGAGATCCATCTGCTCGACGCCGCGACGGTCCAGCTCCCGCCCGGCGTCCACGTCGTGGTCGTGGACTCCGACGCCGGGGACCGCTACGGCGTGGTCGACACCGACCAGGCCGACGGTGCGCGGAAAGCCGTACGGCACCTGCTCGACCTCGGGCACCGGACCGTATGGCACGTGACGGGCCCCGAGGCCTCGTTCGCGGGCCAGCGCCGGACCCAGGCCTGGCGCGCCGTCCTGGAGGAGGCCGGGCGCCCGGTGCCGCCGCCGCTGCACGGCGACTGGACGGCCGAGTCCGGCTACGCGGCCGGCCTCGCGCTCGCCGACGACCCCGGCTGCACCGCGGTGTTCGCCGCCAACGACCAGATGGCCCTTGGCCTGCTGCGCGCCTTCCACGAACGCGGCCGCTCCGTCCCCGAGGACGTCAGCGTCGTCGGCTTCGACGACATCCCCGACGCGGCGTTCTTCGTCCCGCCCCTCACCACCGTCCACCAGGACTTCGCCGAGGTGGGCCGCCGCTGCGTGCAGGGCGTCCTGCGCCAGATCCGCACGCAGGGCGGCCCGAGGGCCGGAACCGACCTGGTCCCGACGAGCCTGGTCGTCAGGAACAGCACGGCAGCGCCGCGCTGACGCTCAGGTCACTCCCCCTCGGGGGTCAGCCGCAGCGAGATCGAGTTGATGCAGTACCGCTGGTCGGTGGGGGTCGGGTAGCCCTCACCCTCGAACACGTGCCCGAGGTGCGACCCGCACCGGGCGCACCGCACCTCGGTGCGCACCATCCCGTGCGACCGGTCCTGGATGAGCTCGACCGCGTCCGAGTCGCGCGGGTCGTAGAAGCTCGGCCAGCCGCAGTGGGACTCGAACTTCGTGGTGGAGGTGAACAGTTCGGCTCCGCAGGCCCGGCAGGAGTAGACGCCCTCGGTCTTGGTGTCGGTGTACTCACCGACGAAAGCGGGCTCCGTACCGGCCTGCCGCAGCACGGCGTACTCCGCAGGGGTCAGCTCCGCGCGCCACTGCTCGTCCGGCTTCTCGATGTCGTACGACATGTCGGCCAACCCCTCTACTTCTGTGCGAGACGGTCCAGGATCCGCGGGCCGAGGTCCGTCACGTCACCCGCGCCCATGGTGAGAACGAGATCACCGGGCTTCGCCATTCCCGCGACGACGTCCGGGACCGCGCCCTTGTCGTGGACCGGTGTCACGTCCGCGCCCGCGGCCCGCGCCGCCTCGATGATCAGCTCGCTCGTCACGCCCGGGACCGGGTCCTCGCGGGCCGGATAGATGTCCAGGACGACCGACGCGTCCGCCAGGGACAGCGACCGGCCCATCTCCTCGCCGAGCTCCTGCGTCCGGGAGAAGAGGTGGGGCTGGAAGACGACCAGGATGCGGGCGTCACCGGCCGCCGCGCGCATCGCCTCCAGGTCCGCCGTCATCTCGGTCGGGTGATGGGCGTAGGAGTCGATGACCTGGACCCCCGCCGCCTCGCCCTTGAGCTGCAGGCGCCGCTTCACACCGGTGTACGCGGCCAGCGCCGGGGCCAGCTCGGCGGCCGGGACGCCCAGGGCCACGCCCGCCGCGAGCGCGGCCACCGCGTTGTGCGCGTAGTGACGGCCGGGCACGGAGACCGTGAAGGTGAGCTGCGCACCGTCCAGCAGGACGGCGACCTCGCTCTTCAGCCCCTGCGCCGTCACGGACAGGACGCGCACGTCGGCGTCCTCGGACTCGCCGTACGTCACCGTCCGCACCGACCCGGCCAGCCGCCGCGTCAGCTCCCGCGCGCCCTCCTGGTCCGCCGCGATCACCAGCGTGCCACCGGGCACGATCCTGCCCGCGAACGTCTCGAAGGACTCGTAGATCTCCTCCATGGAGGCGTAGTTGGCGTGGTGGTCGAGCTCGACGTTCAGGACGATCGCGACCTCGGGCGCGTACTTGTGGAAGCTGCGGTCCGACTCGTCCGCCTCGCCGACGAAGATCTCGCCCTCGCCGTGCAGGGCGTTGGAGCCGGGCGCGTCCAGGTCGCCGCCGATCGCGTACGACGGCTTCAGGCCCAGCTCGCTCAGCGACACGGCCAGCATCGACGTGGTCGTGGTCTTGCCGTGCGTGCCCGCGACCGCGATCGGCCTCAGGCCGTCCATCAGCCGGGCCAGGGCGTCCGAACGGTGGACGACCGGAATGCCGAGTCCGGCCGCCCGCGCCAGCTCGGGGTTGTCGGCCCGGATCGCCGACGAGACCACGACACAGCTCGCGTCGTTGGCCAGGTGCTCCGCCGCGTGCCCGATGTGCACGCTCGCCCCCAGTGCGCGCAGCGCCTCGGCGGTCTCGGACTCCTTGGCATCGCTGCCGGCCACCTTCGCCCCGCGCTGCGCGAGGATCTTGGCGATCCCCGACATTCCGGCGCCGCCGATGCCGATGAAGTGCGGTCGGTCCATGGCGGGGGGAAGGCCGGGTGCCATGCGGGTCTCCTGGGGTGGTACGGCGGACATTCAGGTACCGGCAAACCCTATGACACCCACGACGGGCCCCGGGGCGGACGTCAGGCCTTGCTGTGCGAGAAGAGCTTGAGCACCGGCACCCCCACCTTGTGCCGCGCCCGCGAGGCCCAGTCCCGGTGGAAGAACTCCTCCACGTAGTGGGGATCGGTCAGCACGATCACCTCGTCCGCGTCGGTCTCGCCGACCAGGGACGTGAGCGCGTCCAGGGGGTGGTCCTCGATCAGCCGCCCCACCGCATCGCTGCCGGCCGCCCGCAGGGCCCTCAGCGACACGTCGAGGGCCTGCTCCCCGAACCCCCTCGCCTCGTCGCCCTCCGGCATCTCCCGCTCCCGGGCCGCCTCGTCGAGTTCGCCGAGCGCGACGTCGTCGATGGCCCGCAGCAACCGGTCCGCCTGGTCGCCGCGCGGCTGCAGCAGGACGTGGAAGGCGACCCGCTCGTCCCCGTGCAAGGTGGTGACGAACTCCACGTCGGCGGACGTAAGGGCCTTCTCGATCATCAAAACGCTTGTGAACACCAGGCGCCCCTTCTCCTCCGAGGGCCGAGCGCCCTCTCTCCTCCGTGGGCCGTTCAGGCCCTGCGGAAACCATCCTGCCCCGAGATCGCACGGGTACTGCCGGTTTCAGTGTGCCCGTCGGAAGCTAAACGGAACGGGACATTCCACCGATGTCGGAGCCGGCGGTTCCGATCGATCCCGTTTCCGGCGCGGCCGGGCTCACGACCGCTGGTAGCGGCTGAAGAGGAAGCCCTCCTCCTCCAGCAGGGACGCCAGCGCGAACCGCTGCGGGACCGCCACCGCCGGTCCGCCCGCGATGCGCTGCGCGTCCCCGGCGGTGAGCATCGGGGCCACGGTCAGGCAGAGCTCGTCGAGCACTCCGGCGGCCACCAGCTGGCCGAGCAGCCGCGGGCCGCCCTCCGTGAGCAGCCGGGTGTGCCCGAGCTCCGCCAGGGCCCGGACGGCACGGGCGGGCTCGACACCGACGCCGTCACCGGCGACGACGACCCGGGCGCCCGCCTTCTCCGCCGCCGCGATCCGGTCCGGGGCCGCCGCGGCGCCCGTGAGGATCAGGGTGGGAACCAGGGGCGAGGTGAACAGCGGCAGGGTGAAGTCCAGGTTCAGGCTCGCGCTGACCACGGCGATCGCGGGGACGGGCCCCTGCCCGGCCGCCTGCCGCATCTGCGCGAACTCCGTACGCGCGCGTGCGGGTCGGTACCCCTCCTGGCGTACCGTTTCCGCGCCGGCGATCACCACGTCCGCGAGGGCCCGCAGGGTGCCGAAGATCCGCATGTCGGCGGCGCTGGAAATGGGCTTCGACCGGCCGTCGTGCTGGGCGGCTCCGTCGAGCGTGGAGACCATGTTGGCCCGCAGCCAGGCCCCCGGCCCGCCGGACCCGGCTCCGGCCGCGCCCTCGGGCCCGAGTTCGGGATACGCGTAGGCGGCGGCCAGCTCGGCCGGACTCCACTCCCGGTCCACGAGGTGAGCGCGCCCGACTCCCCCGGCGCCCTCACCCCCGGAGCCTTCGGGAACACCCCCCACCCCCTCCCCACCAGGTGCCTCACCCGGGGTCCGGGCCACGGTTTCGTCGGTCACAGGGAACAGGCGTCGCATGCCTTGCAGTGTGGCATGGGCGCCGGGGCGCACCAGGGGGCTGCCGGTGCCCCCTCGCCCCACCCCCGCCCACCCGGGCCGCCCGTCGCCGCAGGCAGGCCCTAGCATGGGTAACCGTGCCTACCTCCCCCGCCGCGTCCGGATTCGGTCCGACAGCCGATGCCGCCCCGCTGTCCCTGTGTGACCGTGAGCCGCGTGTCCCCGCGGACCGGCTGGTCGCCGAGATGGTGCCCCCGCCGCGGTTCGACTCGGTGCGCTTCGGGACGTACATCCCGGACCCGAACCAGCCCAGCCAGACCGAGGCCGTGCGGGTCCTCGAGGGCTTCGCCGCCGGGCTCGGCGGGGCGCACGCCTCCGGTGCCGGGAAGGTCAGGCGCGGTTTCCTGGGCCTGGGCAGGAGCAAGGGCCCGCAGACCCCGGCCGGGCCGCGTGGTGTCTACCTCGACGGCGGTTACGGCGTCGGCAAGACCCACCTGCTCGCCTCCCTCTGGCACGCCACCCCGGCCGAGCCCGAGCTCAAGGCGTTCGGCACCTTCGTGGAGCTGACGAACCTGGTCGGCGCCCTCGGCTTCCAGAAGACGGTGCAGACCCTTTCCGGTCACCGTCTGCTGTGCATCGACGAGTTCGAGCTGGACGACCCCGGCGACACCGTCCTCGTCTCCACCCTGCTCGGCAAACTCGTGGACGCGGGCGTCGCCCTCGCCGCCACCTCCAACACCCTGCCGGGCAAGCTCGGCGAGGGCCGGTTCGCCTCGGCGGACTTCCTGCGCGAGATACAGGGCCTGTCCGCGCACTTCCGCGCCCTGCGCATCGACGGCGAGGACTACCGCCACCGCGGCCTGCCCGAGGCACCGGCGCCGTTCACCGACGAGCAGGTCACCCGGGCCGCGCACCGCACGCCGGGCGCCTCGCTCGACGGCTTCCCGCAGCTCCTGGACCATCTCGCCCGCGTCCACCCCAGCCGCTACGGCGCCCTGACGGACGATCTGAAGGCGGTCTGCCTCACCGACGTCCGGCCGGTTCCCGACCAGTCGACGGCCCTCAGGCTCGTCGTGCTCGCGGACCGGCTCTACGACCGCGAAGTCCCGGTCCTGGCCTCCGGGCTGCCCTTCGACCGGCTGTTCAGCGAGGAGATGCTGAACGGGGGCTACCGCAAGAAGTACTTCCGGGCGATCTCCCGCCTCACCGCGCTGGCCCGGGACGCCAAGGGCCTGGTCGAGCCCTCCTAGAGCCCGCGCCCGCCCACCGGCTCTTCAAGATCAAGAGCCGGTTCCCGCCAACAACCCCGCACGCTTCAGCCTCTCTTCAGGTCGAAACGTTAAGTTAACCCTGCAAACAACTTTGCAGGGCTAATGTGTTTCTTGACCAGTCGTTGACCAACCGTTGGTGCGGACTAGAGACGTGAACTGCCTGAAGGGAGGCGCATGTTGCGAGGTACGACGGTACGCACCGTGCTGGCGGCCCTGGCCGCCGCCCTGCTCGCCCTCCAGTTCTTCGCACCGACCGCGTCCTTCGCATCCGCGCACACAGTCCGTCATACAGAGGCCAAAGCCCAGCCCGGAACCAAACCCTCCGGCAAGGCTCTGCGCGACGAGTCCGCCACACACCGCCAGTGCGACCCCGCCGGGGACCCGACCGGTCCCCTGCGCAGCCGCGACCGGCACCGCGCCGTCGACTTCGCCCCTGAGGGGCCCGAGCGCCCGCTGCTGGCTCAGGATCCGGCGGCCGTACGCACATTCGGCGTACCCGGTGCCTTCCGGCTGTCGAGATCCTCGACAGCCCATTCCCCGGCAGCACTTCAGGTCTTCCGCTGCTGACAGCAGAGCAGCTCTCTTCCCCCCACCTCTGTCATGTAAGCCCGACGCGCCCTTGGCGCGCCAGGAGGAGTCACCACACATGCAGCCCCTCATCGACAACGCCCGCACGTTCGGACAGCGCCCTGAGGAGTTCGCCAGGCTGGCCGAAGGCCAGTCTCCGCAGGTCCTGTTCATCACCTGCTCCGATTCCCGGGTCGTCCCGGCACTGATCACGGGCGCCCGCCCCGGTGAGCTCTTCGAGCTGCGCACCGCCGGCAACATCGTCCCGCCGTACGCCTCCGAGCACCCCACCAGCGAGGCCGCGACCATCGAGTACGCGGTGGAGGTGCTCGGCGTCAACGACATCGTGGTCTGCGGGCACTCGCACTGCGGCGCCGTCGGCGCCCTGGTCCGCGGTGACGACCTGACCGCCGTACCCGCCGTGCGCGACTGGCTCACGCACGCCGCCCCGCGCCCCTCGGGCGCGGCCGAGGACCCGACCGTGGCCGAGGGCGTGCAGAACCATGTCCTGACGCAGGTGCTGCGGCTGCGCTCGTACCCGTTCATCGACAAGAAGCTGACGGACGGGCAGCTGTCGCTGCACGCCTGGTACTACGAAGTGCACACCGGGGGCGTCCTGACCCACGAGGCCTCCTCCGACGCCTTCCGGGCGCTGTGAGGCCCGCCATGGAACAGCGAAGCAGGTTCCCTCATCTGCGGCAGGACTTCGCCGCCTCCCTCGTCGTCTTCCTCGTCGCGCTCCCGCTGTGCGTCGGCGTGGCCGTCGCCTCCGGCGTCCCGGCCGAGCTGGGGCTCGTCACCGGCATCGTCGGCGGCATCGTCACCGGCCTGATGCGGGGAAGCAGCCTCCAGGTCTCCGGACCGGCCGCCGGTCTGACGGTGCTGGTCTTCGAGGCCGTCCAGGAGTACGGCCTTGCCGGGCTCGGGGTCATCGTCCTCGCGACCGGTGTGCTCCAGATCCTCATGGGCGCCCTGAAGCTGGGGCGCTACTTCCGGGCCATCTCGGTCTCCGTGGTCGAGGGCATGCTGGCCGGCATCGGGCTCGTCCTGATCGCCGGACAGCTGTACTCCGTCACCGACGCCAAGGCCCCGGCCTCCGGCCTCGGCAAAATAGCCGGACTGCCCGGCGCCTTCGCCGACGCCGTCCAGAGCACCGCGGCGCTGGCCTCGCTCGGCCTCGGCGCGGGCACCATCGCCGTGCTCGTGCTGTGGAGGCGGATGCCGAAGCAGTTGCGCACGGTCCCCGGACCGCTCGCCGCCGTGGGCCTGGCGACCCTCGCCGCCCTGGTGTTCTCGCTGCCGGTCGCCACCGTCGAGGTGAAGGGGCTGCTGGGGTCCATCCAGCCGCCGTCGATGGACGCCTTCGGCGGCCTCGCGAGTGTCGGCCTGATCTCCACGATCGTCGCGTTCACCCTGATCGCGTCCGCCGAGTCGCTGTTCAGCGCGGCGGCCGTGGACCGGCTGCACGACGGTCCGCGCACCGAGTACGACAAGGAACTGGTCGCGCAGGGCACCGGCAACGCGATCTGCGGCATGCTCGGTGCGCTGCCGATGACCGCGGTGATCGTGCGCAGCGCGGCGAACGTGCAGGCGGGCGCGAAGACGAAGGCGTCCCGGGTCATGCACGGCGTCTGGCTGCTGCTGTTCGCGGCGCTGCTGCCGTCCGTCCTCGCCTACATCCCGATCCCCGCCCTGGCGGGCATCCTGGTGCACGCCGGCGCCAAGCTCATCCCCGTCCGGCAGATCGTGTCGCTGTGGCGCGAGCACCGCGGCGAGGCGCTGATCCTGGTCGTCACCGCCGTGTCGATCGTCGCGGTCAGCATGTTCGAGGGTGTGCTCATCGGTCTCGCGCTGGCGGTCGTCAAGACCGCCTGGGAGGCCTCGCACATCAAGCTGGAGGTCATCGACAAGGGCGCCGGGCCGGTCCAGGCGTACCTGTCGGGCAACGCGACCTTCCTCAGGCTGCCGAAGATCCTCGACAGCCTGGAGGCGCTGCCTCAGGACCGTCCGGTCGAGCTGGACCTGTCCGGGCTGCACCACCTCGACCACGCCTGCCGTACGGCGCTGGAGAACTGGGCCGAGCGGCACAGCGCGGTCGGCACGGAACCGGTGCGGATGACGACGCCGGAACCGGTGAAGGTCACCGCCTCCTGAGCACGCCCGGTGCCTGGTCCGGGGCCGCCCATGGCCCAGGGCCGGGCACCGGGCATATCGTTGCAGGAGCAGACAGAGAGGACCTCTCGACGAGGAGGTCGGGATGCTCCAGGAACTGTTGACGACGGCCGTCGCGGCCGGTACGGCGGGGATCGTCTACGTCGCCGCGGCGGCGCGGGTCGTCAAGCAGTACGAGCGCGGGGTGGTCTTCCGGCTCGGGCGGCTCGCCGGGGACGTGCGGCCGCCGGGCTTCACTCTGGTGATCCCGTTCGTGGACCGGCTGCACAAGGTGAACATGCAGATCGTCACGCTGCCGGTGCCGGCCCAGGAGGGCATCACCCGCGACAACGTGACCGTGCGGGTGGACGCCGTCGTCTACTTCAAGGTGGTCGACGCCGCGTACGCGCTCGTGAGGGTGGAGGACTACCGGTTCGCGGTCTCGCAGATGGCGCAGACCTCGCTGCGGTCCATCATCGGCAAGAGCGACCTGGACGACCTGCTCTCCAACCGCGAGAAGCTCAACCAGGGCCTGGAGCTGATGATCGACAGCCCGGCCGTGGAGTGGGGCGTCACCATCGACCGGGTCGAGATCAAGGACGTCTCGCTGCCCGAGACCATGAAGCGCTCCATGGCCCGGCAGGCCGAGGCCGACCGGGAGCGGCGGGCCCGGATCATCAACGCGGACGCCGAGCTCCAGGCGTCGAAGAAGCTGGCCGAGGCCGCCGGGGTGATGTCGGAGCAGCCCGCCGCGCTGCAACTGCGGCTGCTCCAGACGGTGGTCGCGGTCGCCGCCGAGAAGAACTCGACGCTGGTGCTGCCGTTCCCGGTGGAGCTGCTGCGCTTCCTGGAGAGGGCACAGCAGGCGCCGCCCGAGCAGTCGATCCAGAGGCCGCCGGAGACGTGACACGTTCTACGCGCGTGGTTCCCGCGGCCGTCGGTTGGTGATAGACACGGCGGGGTCACAGGTTCCTGTCCGCCAGCAGGAAGGTCGTCCCCCCATGTCCGAGACCGCTGCCACCTCCTCGACACGTCGTCAGATGCTCGCCCGCACGGGCGTGCTGGGCGTTTCGATCGCCTTCGCCGGAAACCTCTCCGAACTCTTCACGGGCACCGCCGCCGCGCAGTCCCTGGGCCACACCGGCTACGGCCCGCTCGTCCCCGACCCGAAGGGCCTGCTCGACCTGCCGAAAGGTTTCCGCTACCGGGTCCTCTCCCGCGAGGGCGACCCGCTGCGCTCCGGAGAGGGCACCGTCCCCTCCAACCACGACGGGATGTCGGCCTTCGCGGGCAGACACCAGCAGGTCCACCTGGTCCGCAACCACGAGAACCGCCACACCGCCACCCTCGCCGTCCCCACGGTCAGGGGCCTGACGTACGACCCGGCCGCCAAGGGCGGCTGTACGGCCCTGACCCTGGACTCCCGCGACCGGGTGCTGTCCGAGCGGGTCGCGATCGCCGGCACGGCCGTCAACTGCGCGGGCGGGCCGACCCCTTGGGGCACCTGGCTGACCTGCGAGGAGAACGAGGACAAGGCCGGCACCAACGGCTACACGAAGGACCACGGCTTCATCTTCGAGGTCCATCCGGCCGATCCGCTCCGCTCCGGTGCCGTACCGCTGACCGCGATGGGCCGCTTCCAGCACGAGGCGATCGCCGTCGACCCGAAGCGGGGCATCGTCTACGAGACCGAGGACGCCTTCCTCAAGCCCTTCGGCCTCTTCTACCGCTTCCTGCCCGAGAAGCCGCTGAGCGGTCTCGGTTCGCTGCGCGCGGGCGGCCGGCTCCAGGCGATGCGCGTGCCCGGCGTACCCGACCTGTCCTCCATCCAGGAGACGGGCGCCTGCTTCGACGGCGTCGAGTGGGTGGACGTACCGGACCCGCTCGCCGCCGAAACCCCCATCCGGCTCCAGGACTTCGGCCCGAAGGGCGTCACGCACGCGCAGAAGCTGGAGGGCTGTTACTGGGGCGGCCGGTCGGTGTACTTCGTGTCGTCGTTCGCGCGCAGCGCGGAGGGCTCGGCGGCCGACCACTTCGGGCAGATCTGGCGCTACGACCCGTCCGAGCGCCGCCTGACCCTCGTGATCGTCTTCGGCCCCGACACGGACGTCCAGCTCCCCGGGGAGTCCCCGGACAACATCTGTCTCGCCCCCAGCGGCGGCCTGATGGTCTGCGAGGACGGCAACGGCGCCCAGCACGTCTACGGTGTCACGCGGCGCGGCGAGGTCTACCCGATGGCCCGCGGCCGCCAGAACATCGGCACGCCCGAGGAACCCGAGTGGGGCGAGTTCGCCGGAGTGACCTTCTCCCCGGACGGCGAGACGATGTACGTCAACTGCTACACGCCCGGGACGACGTTCGCGGTGACGGGCCCGTGGCGTAGGTAGCCGAGCGGAAGGGGTGCCCCGTGGCCGAGAAGGACTCCGGGCACAGGTCCCGCAGGGGAAGGAAGGCCGGTCTGCGCGAACTGCTGCGCGTGCCGGGCGGCGAGCGGATCGACCTGTCCTCCTACGACACCGGCTCCGTCCCTCTCGGCCCCGGGGACAAGACCGCGGGCAAAGCGGCCACCACCCGCATCGGCGATGACCTCGCCGACCTGCAGGAACGCCTGTGGGCGGCGAGCACCGCCGGCGACCGGCGCCGGGTGCTGCTGGTTCTCCAGGGCATGGACACCAGCGGCAAGGGCGGCACGATCAAGCACGTCATCGGCTTCTGCAACCGTTCCTAATCAGTGAGCAGGAGTGAGTCTTGGACCCATACCTGGTCACTGCGGACCCCCCGAACGGTTTTGGATGTCCTGGTCGCCCGCGTACTCGCCGCGTCCGGCGGCACGGATCGTGTCCGTGGTCCGGGGATGCGGGGGCGGGGTCCCTCACGCCCGGGAGCACCTGGTCCGGCCTGGACGGTCCGATGCCCGTGCACATCGCTCTGGTGTGCACGGGGCGGTGTCGTCCGTCGCCGGATCCGGGGGGACCCCCATCGCGGCCGCTCCGGCGCCTTGCGATGCACGGCACCAGACCACGCGACCTGATCGGACGCTCATAGTGAAAGGACCCCTTACGCACCGCCCACGCCTGACCGGAATGCTCCAGGCCGTCCCGGCACCGCGTCTTGAGGTCCTTCGAGGCCAGCGACCCCAGATGCGCGCCCCCCATACGCAGCACGTTCTCATCACCGGGCGTCAGGTGCTTGAAACGGGCCCGGACGGTCACGCCATCAGGACCGGACACGACGAACGACGGCATCACACTCCTCAGCTCACCCACCCCGTCACACTCCCGCCCGGCCCCACCCGAAATCCCGTCACCATGACAAACGAACACCCCCCCAGGAAGGTCACGCATTCGATGAAGGAACGTCAGTTCCCTGCCGGAAAAACGACCCCACGGCCGAGGCGCACGACACGACACAGACCACCCACACTCACTCCCACGCACCAGAACGCTCATGACGCACTCCAGAGTCAGCAGCTCCAAACCCCTTCGGCTGCCGTGTCCGGGCGTTCCAGGCGCCCACTCCCGAGGAGCGGGCCCACCCCTTCCTGTGGCGCATCAGGAAGGCCCTCGCGCACCCCGGCGAGCTGGGCATCTTCGACCGCTCCCTCCCCCACGCTCGACTTCGCTCGCGCGGGGGGACCCCCATCGAGGACGTCCTGATCGCCCGCGTCCGCGAACTCGTCCCGCGCGACGAGATCAACCGCCGCTACGACGAGATCAACCAGTTCGAGAAGTCCCTCGCCGACGACGGCGTGACGGTGATCAAGTGCTTCCTGCACATCTCCTACGACGAGCAGCGGCGCCGTCTGCTCAAACGCCTGGACCGGCCGGACAAGCACGGGAAGTTCGACCGGTAGGACATCGACGACCGCGCGTTGTGGCCCGCGTACCAGGAGGCGTACGGGATCGCCCTGGAACTCTGCTCGACGCCGTACGCCCCCTGGTACGTGATCCCGTCGGACCACAAGTGGTACCGGAACTGGGCCGTGGGCCGGCTGCTCCTGGAGCATCTGCGGGAGCTGGACCCGCGGTATCCGAAGGCCGGCTTCGACGTGGCACGCTCCCGCGGGCGGCTGCTCGCGCAGTGAACCGGGCCGGACGGGGTACCCGGCCCGCATGACCGAGAACCCGCATGTCAGCGGCTCGTACTGGCTGGAGACCGCGCCGGGCCCGGACCACCGCGCACTCGCGGAGGACCTGGACGTCGACGTGGCCGTGATCGGCGCCGGAATCGCCGGGCTGAGCACGGCGTGGGAGCTGGCACGGGCCGGGCGGCGCGTGGCGCTGCTGGAGGCCGACCGGGTGGCCGCCGGTGTCACCGGGCACACCACCGCCAAGGTCACCGCCCTGCACACCCTGATCTACGACAAGCTGCGCCGCACCCGCGGCCCCGAGGGGGCACGGTTGTACGCCCGCTCGCAGTCCGAGGCGATCGAGCGGGCCGCGGAGATCGCGGACGAGCTGGGCGTCGACTGCGACTGGGAGCGCCGGAGCGCGTACACGTACGCCTGCGACCCGTCCCGCGTCGACGAACTGCGCGCCGAGGCCGCGGCCGCCCGGGAGGCGGGGCTGCCGGCCACGTTCGTGACGGAGACCGGGCTGCCGTTCCCCGTGGCGGGCGCGGTGAAGGTCACCGGACAGGCGCAGTTCCATCCCCGCAAGTACCTGCTGGCCCTCGTGGACGACCTGGTCGCGCGCGGCGCGCAGGTGTACGAGCACACGACGGTCGTGGGCCTGGAGGAGGGCGAGCCGTGCCGGCTGACCACCGACACGGGGGCCCGGGTGAGGGCCCGGGACGTCGTGGTCGCCACGCACTACCCGGTCTTCGACCGTGCCCTGCTCTTCACCCGGCTCTCCCCGCGCCGCGAGCTGGTCGTCGCCGGGACCATGGGCGCCGACCGGGATCCGGACGGCATGTACATCACGCCGGACGAGGGCACGCGGTCGGTCCGTACGGCACCGCACGGCGAGGACCGGCTGCTCGTCGTCACCGGGGAGCACTTCAAGCCCGGCACCGGTGACACCCGCGCCCGCTTCCAGCACCTGGCCGACTGGGCGGCCGACCACTTCCCCGACGTCACCCTCACGCACGCCTGGGCCACCCAGGACAACGACCCCACGGACACGGTCCCGCTGGTCGGCCCGATGCACCCCGGGGCGCACCACACCTACGTCGCCACCGGTTTCGGCGGCTGGGGCATGAGCGGCGGGATCATGGCGGGCCGCCTCCTCACGGCACTGATCACCGGCCAGGAGAGCGCGTGGGGCGAGCTGTACGACCCGCGCCGGCTGCGCTCGACCGTCCGCGAGGCCCCGTCGTTCCTGAAGCACCAGGCGCAGGTCGCCCGCCACTTCGTCGGCGACCGGCTGCGGCCCCCGCCGCCGGTCGAGGCGCTGCCGCGCGGCGAGGGCGCGGTCGTCCGCACCGAGGGCGGGCGGCTCGCGGTGTACCGGGACGAGGGCGGCCATGTGCACGCCCTGTCTCCGCGCTGCACCCACATGGGCTGCCTCGTCGCGTTCAACGCCGCCGAGCGCGCCTGGGAGTGCCCCTGCCACGGCTCCCGCTTCGACACGGACGGCAAGGTGGTCCAGGGACCGGCGACGCGGCCGTTGGAGCAGCGGGACATCTGAGCAGGGCACCGGGCGAGGCGCTGTGCGGGTGACACTCCAGCGCCGCTGACGCCGACACGTGAGTGATCACCATACTTTCGTACGGTGATCACTCTGGTACGACGCGTCACCGCCGCCTGCGCCCTCGGAGCCGCCCTCTCGGCCTGCGGCACCCCCCAACTCTCCCAGGCTCCCCGCCCCGCCCCCTCCGCCTCCGCGGCCACCCCGTCGGCCGTCCCCTCCCGGCCCCCGACGCTGGCGCCCGGCCCGGCCGGTCTGACCCCCGTGTTCGAGAACGGCCCCCGCCGCACCGCGGACAAGACCGTCGCCCTCACCTTCGACGCCGACATGACGGCCGGCCAGGGGCCACGGGCGGCGGCGGGCGAGCGCTTCGACCATCCACGGCTGATCGCGACACTGCGCGCGCTGAGCGTGCCGGCGACGGTGTTCATGACGGGCCGGTGGGCCGAGGAGTACCCGGCCCAGGCCCGCTCCATCGGCCGGGACCCGCTCTTCGAGGTCGCCAACCACTCCTACAGTCACCACGCCTTCACCGACGACTGCTACGGCCTTCCGACCGTCTCCGAGGACCGGATGCGCGCGGACGTGGAACGCGCGTACGCCGCGTTCCGCAGGGTCGGCGTGCCGGACCCGATGCCGTACTTCCGCTTTCCCGGCGGGTGCTACGACCGGCGGGCCCTGAAGGCGCTGACACCGGCCGGCATCACGGCCGTGCAGTGGGACGTGGTCAGCGGTGACGCGTTCGCCACGGACGCGGAGGCCGTGGCCCGGCAGGTGCTCGACGGGGTACGGCCGGGTTCGGTCGTCGTCATGCACTGCACGCGCAGCGCGGCCCCGGCGACCGAGCGGGCCGTGCGGGCGGTCGTGCCCGAGCTACGGAAGCGGGGATACCGGTTCGTGAAGGTGTCCGAGCTGATCGGGGACGCGGCGCTCACCCCGAGCAGGCCGTCCGCTGGGCCTCCTGCCACTCGCACACCGGGCACAGGGTGATCCCCTTGTACGACTCCGGATACTCCGTGGGCTTCTGGCACAGCACGCACTCCGCGTACGGCGGCCCGTCCGCCTTCGGCGGCGGCGTCGCCTCGCGGATCGTGCAGTAGTCCTCGCTCATACGTCCAGCGTAGGTTCTGTCCGGGTTGGCAGACTGTACGGGTGAGCAACGAGTCGACGCCCGAAAACGAGACCCCCTTCCGCTCCGAGCCCGGCACCCGCGACAGCGCGCCGCAGTACGTACTGCCGCTCGTCGTCCGTATCGAGCGCGGCGCCCCTCCGGCCCGCACGGACGCGCTGGAGACCGCCGCCCGCGCCGTGCTCGTCATGCTCAGCGACGAGCGGTCCCTCGGGGAGGGCGAATGGGCGCAGGCGATCCGCGCATGGCAGGACGCCCGGATCCGGAAGGTCGTGCGGCGGGCCCGCGGTGCCGAGTGGCGGCGGGCCGAGGCGCTGCCCGGCGTCACCGTCGCGGGCAGGTCCGCCGAGGTGCGGGTCTTCCCGCCCGTGCCGTTGGACGGCTGGCCCAAGGACCTCGCCCGGCTCCAGGTCTCCGGCACCGATCTCGACGACCCGGAACCGCCGGTGAACGCGGACGCGGGAGTACCCGTGCTGTGGATGAACCCGGACCTGGACATGTCGGCCGGCAAGGCGATGGCACAGGCCGGACACGGTGCCCAACTCGCCTGGTGGGAGCTGTCGCAGGAGGAGCGGGCCGGATGGCGCGACGCGGGTTTCCCGCTGGCCGTGCGCACCGCGGACCCCGGCCGCTGGGCCGAACTGATCACGAGCGGGCTGCCGTTGGTGCGGGACGCGGGGTTCACCGAGATCGCGCCCGGGCTGACGGTCGCGGTCGAGGGACACGGCCGCGTCGGCGCCTTGCGTCACTGACCTCCGCCCTCGCATCCCCCTCGTGGAGATCACCCGGTCCGATGGGTGGAGGCGGTCGCCACTCTCGTGGCACGGCCACGCCGGCCCCGAACCTCAAATGTTGCTCTGAAGGAGCGGGCGAAGGGGTTCGGGTCCGTGTGGCGGGGCCATACCCCCGTCACGCCCGGGGGGCGGCTCCGCGGAGCCGGAGGAAGCCGAGGAGGGGACCATGAAGCGACTGGGAACGGGCATCGGTTGGCGGCCCGAGATCGCGGACGCCGTCGAGCGCATGCCCGGCATCGACTGGGTCGAGGTCGTGGCCGAGAACGTGTGCCCCGGACACCTCCCCGACTCTCTGCTGCGGCTGCGCGAGCGCGGGGTCACCGTGATCCCGCACGGCGTCTCGCTCGGCCTCGGCGGCGCGGACCGCCCCGACGAGGGCCGGCTGACGGCCCTCGCCGAGCGCGCCCAGGCGCTGGGCTCGCCCCTGGTCACCGAGCACATCGCGTTCGTCCGGGCGGGCGGGCCGCTGACGGCGTCGCCGCGTCTGGAGGCGGGCCATCTGCTGCCCGTGCCGCGCACCCGGGACGCCCTCGACGTCCTGTGCGAGAACGTCCGTATCGCCCAGGACGCGCTGCCGGTGCCGCTCGCCGTCGAGAACATCGCCGCGCTCATCTCGTGGCCCGGCGAGGAGATGACCGAGGGACAGTTCCTGTACGAACTGGCCGACCGCACCGGCGTACGCCTGCTGATCGACGTGGCGAACCTGCACACCAACCACGTCAACCGCGGCGAGGACCCGGCCGACGCGTTCGCCGAACTGCCCTTGGAGGCCATCGCGTACGTCCATGTCGCCGGCGGCTTCGAACGCGACGGCGTCTGGCACGACAGTCACGCCCACCCCGTCCCCCGCCCGGTCCTGGACATCCTGACCGACCTCGCGTCCCGGGTGTCCCCGCCGGGGGTTCTCCTGGAGCGGGACGAGAACTTCCCCGAACCGGCGGAACTGGAAGGGGAGTTGGGGGCGATCCGGGAAGCCCTGGAGAAGGGCGGCGCGAAGGCCCCGCCCACCCGGACGTCCTCCGCCCGCGCCCTGTCCGCGCCGGCTCCGGCCGCCGACGACCTCACCCGCCAGCGCCTCGCCCTCCCTCAGACGGCGCTACTGTCCGCGCTGGTCGCGGGAACCCCCGTACCGGAGGGCTTCGACCGGGTGCGGCTGGGCGTACAGGCCCGGGCCCTCGCCGGAAAGCGGGCGGACGTCGTGGCCAAGGTCGCCCCGGAACTCCCGCGCATCCTCGGCACCGCCTACCGTCCCGCCTTCCTCGCCTACGCCCCCGGCCACCCGATGACCGGCGGCTACCGCCGGGACGCCCTGGACTTCGCCGAGCACCTGCTGCTCGCCGGACGCCCGCAGGACACGGCGGCGCGGCGGGCTCTGCGGGAGTGGTGGCTGGAACGGTCGGGACCGGCCCCGCGCTCGCACCGCCCGACGGTACGGCTGGCCCGAGCCACCCGCCGGGTCCTGCTACGCCGCTGACACTCCAGCCCGCCAACCCGCCGGCAATCGCCCCGCACGGCGGCACGGGCGGGCGCGGACGGCACCCCGTCACTCCACGGACAGCCCAGCCCGCCAACCCACCGGCAAGCACGCCACACAGCGGCACCCCGCTCTCGCCGGACCGCCCAACCGCCGCCAACTCGCGGGCAATCGTGCCGCCGGCACGCCACGAATGGGCGCGGGCGGCACCCACTCCACGGACTACCCAGGCCGTCAACCCGCGGGCAACCGTGCCGCCAGGGCGGCACGGGTTGGCGCGGGCGGCACCCCGCTCTCGCCGGGCTGCGCACCCCCACGCCCCAGCCGCAGCACCGGCCGGCCGCTCGACCGGCCTACGCCACACCCCGCCCCCCGACTAAGCGCACCCCCCGCCCCCGACTGTGCCGGGATTAACACCCCACGCCCGCAGCCCGGCAAGCGTGCCCCGTTTCGCGACTTTTCTCCGCCTATGCCAGCCCATCGCTCTCCCCCATTAACCTCGCATCGCCCCCGATACAGCCATTCACCCCCGTACGGCAGTTGACGTAGACCCCGAAGTAACATGTCAACCCCGCACCTGAAACCCACTAGCGTGCGGTGCCGCAAGCAGGAGGCACCATGCGATCCCGACCCCCCGTCAACGGCAGAGGCATCTTCACCGGCACCGGGCTCATCATCACCGGCCTGACCGCGACCCTCGTGGCGCTGATCTTCCCGATCTGGTCGTACGCCGACCGTTCCGGGACGGGGCTGGACGTGCTGAACGCCCAGACCGTGTCGACGAAGTACGGGCCCTTGTCCGCTCTCGACCGCGAGTTCGTCACGAAGGTACGGCTGGCCGGCCTGTGGGAGCTGCCCGCGGGACAGCAGGCGCAGCAGAAGGGCACCACCCCGGCCGTGAAGACGGCGGGACAGCACCTCATCGAGGGGCACATGTTCCTGGACGAACGAGTCCGTGACGTCGCGGCCAGACTCGGCCTCGAACTGCCCAACGAACCCAACGAGCAGCAGAGGCAGTGGCTCACGGCCCTGACCGCGGCTCAGGGCATCACCTACGACCGCGACTTCGCCAACATCCTGCGGCTGGCACACGGCAAGGTGTTCTCGGTCGTCGCCCAGGTCCGCGCCAGCACCCGCAACTCCCTCGTCCGGGCCCTCGCCGACGACGCGAACACGACCGTGCTGGACCACATCAAGGTCCTGGAGGCCACCGGCTACGTCGACTTCGACGCGCTCGCCCAGGACATGGCCGCCGGTTCCGTTCCCCCGCTCACCCACTCACCGGCGCCGCTCGGCACGACCGCCGACCAGGGCCCGGCGATCCCGGCGATCCCGGTGACCCCACCGGCCTCTCCGAGCTATCCGCTCCCCCCGCCCGCCACCAGCCCCCCGCCTTCCGTGGATCAGTGATCGCACACCCCCGGAACGTCACATACCGGCAACGCTCGGTCCGGATTGTGAACAAGGCATGGCGCTGCCCGGACCCGGTCGCATAGAAAATCCACATGTTGTGGGTCCTTCTCCTGCTGCTGGCCTGGGCCGCCGCCGGCACGGCGTGTACGCGGCTGTGCCTGGCCGCCGTACGTGCGGCGGCCGTCGACACGGACCCGGGCCGGGCACACGATCTGACGCTGTACGAGGCCGCGTTCCTGTCCGGCGGTCCCCGGCGGGTCGCCGATCTGACCCTCGTCTCCATGGCGCGCCAGCGGCGGCTGCTGCTCGCCCACACCGGCTGGGCGACCGTCGTCGACCCGCGCGGCCGGGACGACATCGAGCGGTCGGTGATAGGGGCGATCGGCCCCGAGGGGCAGTCCCCCCTGGCGCCGGTACGGGCCACCGCCGCCGCCACCGACGCGGTACGCGGCGTCGCCGACCGGCTGGTCAGCGCGGGGCTCGCCGTGCCCGACGGCGCCCGGGCGGGGGTCGCGGCCGGGGTCCGTCAGGTGCGGCTCGCCGTGGTGGCCGTCGTCGCGCTGGGCGCGACCGCGTTGCTGACGCCGGCTCAGTCGGACATGCCCCGGCACCTGGTCGCCCTCTGGTTCGGGCTGCCTCTCGCCCTCACCCTGAGCTGCCTCGCCATCGCGCGGATCGAGGTCCACCCCTACTCGCGCTGGGCCTCCCCGGCCGGCCGGCGGCTCCTCGGTGCCCTGACCAGGCGCTCCCGCGGGGACGACCGTACGGACCTCACCTCCGTCGCCGTCCACGGCATCCGCGCGATCGGCGAACCGGATCTGCGCGCCGCCTTCGCCCACGGCGAGCAGCAGCACTGGCGCGCATAGCCCGTCTCCAGGGGGCGCACGGAGGCATTGGGTCCGACACCGGCCGGGCGGTGCTTGCCTTCGCCCACTACCGAACGAAACATCCCTTTTGTTGCTGCCGTGCACCGAAGGGATACGCGATGAGAGCCCCTGCCCTCTACTCGGCTGCCGGGTCCTTGCTCCTGACCACGCTCGCCGCCGCGCCGGCCGACGGCGCCCCGGCCGTGCCGGGCGCGGCCGAGATGCGCGGGACCACGGTGGCCGCCGCGCGGGCCCGGGCCGCGGGCATCGACTTCGGTACCTGCCCCGAGGCGGAGGACCTGCCCGGCGGCATGCTGTGCGGCACGGTGTCCGTCCCGCTGGACTACGCGCATCCCGACGGCCGGCAGATCAGACTGACCGTCAGCCGGGCCCCGGCCACCCAGAAGGATCCGCACAACAGCAAGCGCCGGGTGCCGCGACAGGGCGCCCTCGTCTACAACCCGGGCGGGCCGGGCGCCTCCGGCATGGCCTTCCCCCTGGTCGGCGTGGTCCCCGAGTGGAAGCGGCTCGCGGCGGCGTACGACCTCGTCGGCTACGCCCCGCGCGGGGTGGGCCGTTCCGCTCCACTGTCCTGCAAGGACCCCGGGCAGTTCTTCAAGGCGCCCTCGCAGGCGCCGACGTACCCCTCGGAGTCGTACAAGAGGGAACGCATCGCGCAGGCGAAGGCGTACGCGCGCGGCTGCGCCGAGCGGGCGGGCGAGGCGCTCGGGCACTACACCTCCCTCAACAACGCCCGTGACCTGGACGTGCTGCGGGCCGCGCTGGGCGAGGAGAAGCTGACGTTCATGGGCGCGTCGTACGGCACCTACTTCGGGGCGCTGTACGCCACGCTGTTCCCCTCGCACGTACGGCGGATGGTGTTCGACTCGGCGGTGAACCCGGACCCCGAACAGATCTGGTACCGCAACAACCTCGACCAGTCGGCCGCGTTCGAGGGGCGCTGGGAGGACCTGCGGGAATGGATCGCCCGGCACGACGACGTGTACGGGCTCGGCGACACCGCCGGGGAGGTACTGCGCAGTTACGAGAAGGCGCGGGCGCGGCTGGCCGCGGAGCCGGCCGGCGGCAAGGTCGGGCCCGGGCAGCTGCAGGGGACGTTCCTGTCGGCCGGGTACTACGACGACCTCTGGCCGCACCGCGCGCAGGCGCTGTCGGCCTATCTGAAGGGCGACCCGAAGCCGCTGATCCAGCAGGCCGGTCCGCACCCGGAGGCGGCGGCCGAGGCGGAGAACGCGAACGCGGTCTACACGGCCGTCGAGTGCAACGACGCGCGCTGGCCGACCGAGTGGCGGGTGTGGGACCGGGACAACACGCGGCTCGCGCGCGTGGCACCCTTCGAGACCTGGGACAACGTGTGGACGAACCTGCCGTGCGCCTACTGGCCGGCGCCCCGGCAGCAGCCGCTCGACGTGCGGACCGGGCCGGGTGAGCTGCCGCCGACGCTGATCCTGGCCGCCGAGCGGGACGCGGCCACGCCGTACGAAGGTGCCCTGGAGATGCACCGGCGGCTGCCGGGTTCGGTCCTGGTGACCGAGCGGGACGCCGGTACGCACGGCATCGTCGGCGGGCCGAACCCCTGCGTCAACGGCCACGTGGACGCGTACCTGCTGGAGGGCCGGCTCCCGGCGCGGCGCGCGGCCTGCGCTCCGCGTCCACAACCGCAGCCGAGGCCGGTGGCCGGCACCCGGAAGGCGCCGGCCCCCAGGGCCGCCTCACGCTGAGCGCCGGGCCCTCGCACCGGTCAGGCGAGACCCGCGACCAGTTCGCCGATGTCCTTGCGACGGCCCGTGTAGAACGGCACCTCTTCGCGCACGTGCATCCGCGCCTCGGAGGCGCGCAGGTGGCGCATGAGGTCGACGATGCGGTACAGCTCGTCGGCCTCGAAGGCGAGAAGCCACTCGTAGTCGCCGAGGGAGAACGAGGCGACGGTGTTGGCGCGCACGTCCGGGTAGCCGCGGGCCATCTTGCCGTGGTCGGCGAGCATGCGGCGGCGGTCCTCGTCGGGCAGCAGGTACCAGTCGTAGGAGCGCACGAAGGGGTAGACGCTGATGTAGTTGCGCGGCGTCTCGTCGGCGAGGAACGCCGGGATGTGCGAGCGGTTGAACTCGGCGGGGCGGTGCAGCGCCATGTTCGACCACACCGGCTCCAGGGCGCGGCCCAGCCTGGTGCGGCGGAAGAGGTTGTACGCCTCCTGCAGCTGGTCGGCGGTCTCGGCGTGCCACCAGATCATGAGGTCGGCGTCGGCGCGCAGGCCCGAGACGTCGTAGGTGCCGCGGACCGTCACGTCCTTGGCGGCGAGCTGGTCGAACAGCTCCTGGACCTCGTCGGCGTAGCCCGTGCGGTCCTCGGGGAGCACGTCCTTCAGCTTGAAGACGGACCAGAGGGTGTAGCGGATGACCTCGTTCAGGTCCTTGGCCAGCTTGCCCTTGTTCGGGATCCTGGCGGACTCGGTGGTGGGGGCGTCGTCACTCATGGTCCTTATTCTCCTGCTCCTCCGTGCGGACTCCGCACCGGGTGGGCGGTGAGCTCCTGCACACCTCGCAGGTCACCCTGGATCCGGTCGACGGCGGCGTGGGCGCTCGCGATGCACGCCGGGATGCCGACACCGTCGTACACCGCGCCGCACACCGCGAGGCCGGGCAGCTTGCCGACGTGCTCGCGGATGCGGGCCACGCGCGCGTGGTGGCCGACCGGGTACTGCGGCAGGCCGTCGTTCCAGCGGGTGACGCGGGTGGCGACGGGGGTGGCGTCCAGGCCGGTGGCCGCTCGCAAATCGTGCCGCGAGACCTCGACGAGGCCGGCGTCCTCGCGCTGGAGGATCTCCGTCTCGCCGTACCGCCCGACGGAGGTGCGCAGGACGAGCAGGTCCGGGTTCTCGTCGGCGATCCAGCCCCACTTCTGGGAGGCGAAGGTCGACGCCTTGATGGTGCGTCCGTCGACGGGCGGCACGAGGAAGCCGCTGCCTTCGGGGAGGGTGAGGCCGGCTCGGCGGTAGGCGAGGGTGACCAGGGCCATGGAGGCGTACTCGACGGCGGTGAGCTCGGCGGCCGCCGCCGGGGACTCGGTGCGCAGCAGCGCGCCGGCGGCCGGGGCGGGCACGGCGATGACGACGGCGTCCGCGTACAGGGCACGATCACCGGCGAGGACGCGCCAGGTCGCGGGGGGCTGTGAGCGCGGGCCGTCGGCGGCATGCGGTCCGGCCGCGCCTTCCGGCTCCGGCGGCGCGACCCTGCGCAGCTCCGTCACCGGCATCCCGGTCAGGATCTCGCCGCCTCGCTTCCGCACCGACTCGGCGACGGCGAGCGGGAGGGTGCCCACGCCGCCCTCGATGCCCATGAACACCGGGCCGGTCTGCTGGTGGGCGGCGGCCCTGGCCTGGATGTCGCGGACCGCCTCCGTCAGGGAGTCGTGCGTCTGCGCGGCCTGGTACAGCTGCGGGACCGCCGAGCGCATCGAGATGCGGTACGCGTCGCCCGCGTAGACCCCGCCGAGCAGCGGCTCCACGAGGCGGTCGACGACCTCGCGGCCCAGCCGCGCCGCCACGTACTCCCCGACCGCCACGTCGTCGCCGACCTCCGTGCGGGGCAGGTCGGCGTCGCGCTCGATGCGCGCGAGGCCCTCGTCGGACAGCACGCCGGTCAGGGCGGCGGCGGTGCCGGGGACGCCCATGACGTGTCCCTTGGGCATGGGGCGCAGGGCGCCGCGGGTCCACAGGGAGGCGGTGGCGGTGGCGGGGGCCCGGAGGCGGTCGGTGAGGCCGGTCTCGCGGGCGAGGGCGACGGCCTCGGGGCGGCGGGCGAGCATCGACTCGGCGCCCAGGTCGACGCGCGCGCCCGCGATCTCGCCGGGCAGCAGCTTGCCGCCGACCCGGTCGGACGCCTCCAGCACGGTCACCCGCACGCCGCGCCGCACCAGCCGGTCGGCGGCGGCCAGCCCCGCGATCCCGGCTCCGATGACGACGACATGCCCGGTGCCCGTACCCGTTGCGCTCATGTGCCCACTTTCTCAGACCTCACTGACACGCCGGCGGCGGCCCGGTGTCCTTCACGAGTCCCGACCGTGACCGCATCGGGACCGTTTCCCGCCAACGTCCGGGCCGGGTCCGGCGTCGAAGGAACGTCAGTCGTCACAACCCTCGGGGGTACACGCACATGCGCACACGACGTTCCGTACGACCCGCCCGGACACTGGCCGGGGTCCTGCTGGCCGCGGGCCTGGTGCTGACCGGCTGCAGCGGTGGTGCCGACAGCAGTGATTCCGGTGCCGGCACGGCCAAGGACGAGGCCGCCGCGCAGAGCGAGGCGAGGGAGGCCGCTCCCGGCGGCGCCGCGGACGGCGACAGCGGCAGCGGCGCCAAGGCGACCGCCCCGCCCAAGATCTCCGCGAACCACATCATTCGTACCGCCTCCCTGACCGTGCAGGTCAAGGACGTGTCGAAGTCTCTCGCCGAGGCCCGTACCACCATCGAGAACGCGGGCGGCTATGTCGGCAACGAGACCACGTCCCGGGACGAGGAGGGCCGCGAGCAGACGCACGTGGTGCTGCGGGTGCCCGTCGAGGAGTACGAGGAGGTCCTCGCCGGCCTGGAGGGCTCGGGCAAGCTCCTGGAGCGCACGGCGAAGGCGCAGGACGTCACCGACCAGGTCGTCGACGTGGAGAGCCGCATCACCTCGCAGCGCGCGAGCGTGGCGCGGATCCGCGAGCTGATGGACCAGGCGACCAGGCTGAGCGACGTGGTGACGCTGGAGGGCGAGCTGAGCACGCGTCAGGCCGACCTGGAGTCGCTGCTGGCCCGGCAGGCGTCGCTGAAGGACCGCGCCGGCCTGGCGACCATCACCCTGAACCTGTCGGAGACGCCGGTGAAGGAGACCCCGAAGGAGGACGAGGATCCCGGGGTCCTCGACGCGCTGACGGGCGGCTGGGACACCCTCGTGACGATGCTGCGCTGGATCGTGGTGGCGATCGCCGCGGTGCTTCCGTTCGCGGCGGTCATCGTGCTGATCCTCCTCGTGTGGCTGCGTCTCGTCCGGCCCCGGATGCCCCGCCGTCCCGCCACGGCGCCCGCGACGACCGCGCTCGGCCCGCTGCCGACCGCGAGGACCGCGCCGGAGCCCACCGGCCCTCGGGAGGGCGGCGAGGAGAACTGATCCGGCCCGGAGAACCGGGCAGACCGAAATGCCCTGCCCCCGTAGCGTGTTCGCATGAGCATGAGCGGAGCGAGCCGTGGGACGGGCCGTAGGACGGGCCCTGGGGCCGAGCGTCTGGTGGTGATCGGCGGCGACGCCGCGGGCATGTCCGCGGCGTCGCAGGCCCGTCGCATGAAGGGGCCCGACGAGCTGGAGATCGTGGCCTTCGAGCGCGGTCACTTCACGTCCTACTCGGCGTGCGGCATTCCGTACTGGGTGGGCGGCGACGTGACCGACCGGGACCGGCTGATCGCCCGGACGCCCGAGGAGCACCGGGCCCGCGACATCGACCTGCGGATGCGCACCGAGGTCACGGAGATCGACGTCGAGCGGCGTCGGGTACGCGCGCGTGACGTCGATTCCGGGGCCGAGTCCTGGACGTCGTACGACAAACTCGTGATCGCGACCGGGGCGCGCCCGATCCGCCCGGACATGCCCGGCGTCGACGCTCCGGGCGTTCACGGCGTCCAGACCCTCGACGACGGGCAGGCGCTCCTGGACACGCTGGCACGCACGCGTGGCCGGCGCGCGGTGGTCGTCGGCGCGGGTTACATCGGCGTCGAGATGGCCGAGGCGCTCATCAACCGCGGCTACGAGGTGACGGTCGTCAACCGGGGCAGCGAGCCGATGTCCACGCTCGACCCGGACATGGGCCGTCTGGTGCACGAGGCGATGGAGGGCCTGGGCGTCACCATGGTCAACGACGCCGCGGTGACCAAGCTGCTGACGGGCGACGACGGTCGCGTGCGGGCGGTGGTCACGGACGACGCCGAGTACCCGGCGGACGTGGTCGTGCTCGGCATCGGCGTACGCCCCGAGACGGAGCTCGCGAAGGCGGCCGGGCTGCCGCTCGGCACGCACGGCGGGCTGCTGACCGACCTGGCGATGCGGGTGCGGGGGCACGAGGACATCTGGGCCGGCGGCGACTGCGTCGAGGTCCTGGACCTGGTCTCCGGCCAGGAACGGCACATCGCCCTGGGCACCCACGCCAACAAGCACGGCCAGGTCATCGGCACCAACGCCGGCGGCGGCTACGCCACGTTCCCCGGCGTCGTCGGCACGGCGGTCAGCAAGGTCTGCGACCTGGAGATCGCCCGCACCGGCCTGCGCGAGAAGGACGCGCGCAGGGTGGGCCTGCAGTTCGAGTCCGTCACCGTCGAGTCGACCAGCCGCGCGGGCTACTACCCGGGGGCCTCCTCCATGACGGTGAAAATGCTCGCCGAGCGCCGCACGGGGCGGCTGCTCGGCGTGCAGATCGTGGGCAGGGAGGGGGCGGGCAAGCGGGTCGACATCGCCGCGGTGGCCCTGACGGCCGGTATGACGGTGGAACAGATGACGGCCCTGGACCTGGGCTACGCACCGCCGTTCTCACCGGTGTGGGACCCGGTGCTGGTCGCGGCCCGCAAGGCGGTGGCGAAGGTGCGGGCTTCTTGAAGCCCGCCGGGCCGCAGGGGGCTGCTACGCCGAGCCGTTGATCCGTTCGATGGCCTGCCGGGCCTGGTCGGCCGCAGGCCGCGGCGGCAGGGACGAGACGGACGCACTCGTGCTCGTCACGGCCGCAGGCTGCTCCCCCGCCGGCCTGGCGTGCGCGGCGGCCCGGGCGGACCGGAGCCGGTTGCTCACCGCCTCGTCCAGGGTCACCGGTCGCTGCATCTGGGCGGCCAGCCGGCCGGCCTCCTGGCCGAGCCGGGCCACGTCCTCCCACGGCAGGCGCACCACCAAGGAGATCTCGGCCTCGCCGTCCGGCAGGGCGTGCATCGGAGGAGTAACTCGGTCGTTCATCGCCTGTTCCTCACGTCGTCCCCGCGAGCGCCTTCCCCGTGCCGCGGGCGGTTGAGGAGACATACGCAACCGCGGTGGGCGGCGTTCACCGATTCGCCGTCCGCATCGGGGGCACTACTTCCCTGTGGTCATCCCCGTCCATGACGTGAACCCGGCGCGTCGCACCCCTGTGGTGACGTACGCGCTGATCGCCGCGAACGTCCTCGTGTTCCTGTTCATGCCGGGCCTCGCCGGTTCCGCGGCCGGGGACGGCAGCCTGGCCCAGCTGTGCCACCTCCAGGCCTTCCTGGATCACTACGCGGCGGTGCCGCAGGAGTTGATCCACCATCAGCTGCCGCGGGTGGTGCCGACGGGCGACGTCGGTGTGGGCCCGCAGGGCGCCGGCTGTGTGGTGGGCCCGCCGGGTTACGACAAGTCCCCCGAGCTGTCCGTCCTGACGGCGATGTTCCTGCACGGCGGCTGGCTGCACCTGCTGGGCAACATGCTCTTCCTGCTGATCTTCGGCAACAACATCGAGGACCGCATGGGGCACGTGCGGTTCGCGCTGTTCTACGTCCTGTGCGGCTACGCGGCGTCGTACGGCTTCGCGCTCCTCAACGCCGACTCGGCCGACCCGCTGATCGGCGCGTCGGGGGCGATCGCCGGGGTCCTGGGCGCCTACCTCGTGCTGTACCCGAAGGCCAGGGTGTGGGTCCTCGTCCCGTTCCTGGTCTTCCTGCCGCTCAGGCTGCCGGCGTGGCTGGTGCTGGGCTTCTGGTTCGTGCTGCAGGCCGTGTACTCGTCCGGCGAGGGTGTGTCCGCCGCCGGGACGGTGGCGTACGCGGCGCACATCGTCGGCTTCCTCGCGGGCATGCTGCTCGCCTGGCCGCTCAAGCCGGGCACGCCCCCGCCACCGGAACCGCGCGGCCTGCTCTTCGGCCGGCGGGCACGGCCCCGGCACACCTGGTGAGACCGGGGCGGCTCAGCGCACGGTCTGCGTGTGGACGTACTCGACGAGGCGGGTCAGCGCGTCCGGGTCGGTGGACGGCATGACGCCGTGACCGAGGTTGAAGACATGGCCTTCCAGGCCCGCCGCCGCGTCCAGGATGTCGCGCGTCCTGGTCTCGACGGCCTCCGTGCCGGCGAACAGGACGGTCGGGTCGAGGTTGCCCTGGAGCGCCTTGCCGGGGCCGACCCGGCGGACGGCCTCGTCGAGCGGGACACGCCAGTCGACGCCGACGACATCCGCGCCGGCCTCGCCCATGAGCCCCAGCAGCTCGCCCGTGCCGACGCCGAAGTGGATGCGCGGGACGCCGTAGCCCTCGACCGCCCGGAACACCTTCGCCGAGGCGGGCAGCACCGAGTGGCGGTAGTCCGCGGGAGCCAGCGCGCCGGCCCAGGAGTCGAAGAGCTGGACGGCGGAGGCGCCGGCCTCGATCTGCACCTTGAGGAAGGCGGCCGTGATGTCCGCGAGGCGGTCGAGCAGGTCGGCCCACAGCTGGGGGTCGCCGTACATCATCGCCTTGGCGTTCTCGTACGTGCGCGACGGTCCGCCCTCGACGAGGTAGCTCGCGAGGGTGAAAGGCGCGCCGGCGAATCCGATGAGCGGGGTGGCGCCGAGCTCGCGGGTCAGAAGGCCGATCGCCTCGGTGACGTAGGAGACGTCCTCGGGGGTCAGGTCACGCAGCCGGTCGAGGTCTGCCCGAGTGCGAACGGGGTTTTCGACGACCGGGCCGACGCCGGGCTTGATGTCGAGGTCGATGCCGATGGCCTTGAGCGGGACGACGATGTCGCTGAAGTAGATCGCCGCGTCCACGTTGTGCCGCCGCACCGGCTGCAGGGTGATCTCGGTGACCAGCTCGGGCCGCATGCAGGACTCGAGCATCGGGATGCCCTCGCGCACCTTGCGGTACTCGGGCAGTGAGCGCCCGGCCTGCCGCATGAACCACACGGGGGTGTGCGGCACGGGCTCGCGCCGGCAGGCCTTGAGGAAGGCGGACTCGTACGTGGCGGTCGGCTGCTGCGGCGTCACGGGGCTCTGGTTGGCACTCACGGGGCAAGTCTCGCACGGCTCCGCAGGGGGTCCGGACGGCAACCCCGACACCGGACAACAGGGTGTCCTCCCTGCACGAGGCCCCCGTTCCCCTTAATCTTCCCCGCATGGCTGCGGCTCAGGGACGACTGTCGGACGGCGCTGACGGAATGGACGACGCGAAGGAGGAGGACCTGCATACGAGCGGGACGGATCCGCTGCCCTTCCGGGCGGCTGTCGACGCGCTCAGGGCCGCGCGGCTCCGGCCGCAGGTCGAGGTCGAGCCGACGCGCGCGCCGCAGCGGCTCGCGCCCTACGCGTACGCGCTGGAGGCCGCCGTCGTCGACGGCGAGGAGGACCTGGCCGACGGCCGGCTGGTGCTGCTGCACGACCCGGCCGGCCACGACGCGTGGCGGGGCACCTTCCGGCTGGTGACGCTGGTGCGCGCGGAGCTGGAGCCGGAGATGGCGGCCGATCCGCTGCTGCCCGACGTGTGCTGGTCGTGGCTCACCGGTGCGCTCACGGCGCGCGGACTGGCGTGCGGCGAGCCGAGCGGCACCGTCACCCGGGCGAGCTCCCACTACTTCGGCGGCCTGTCCGAACGGCCGGCCGCCTCCCAGATCGAGATCCGCGCCTCCTGGACGCCCCGCGAGGGCCTGGGCGGCGTTCCGGACACGGCGGGGCACCTGGCCTCCTGGTGCGACCTGCTGGCCCAGATCGCCGGCCTGCCGCCGGCCGGGCCGGGCGACGCGTCGGTGGTCACCCTGCCGCAGCGGCGCGGCCCGCAGTCGCGCTGACCTCTTCGCACGCACAGCAGTACCTCACCAGTACCGCACCCGTACCCGAACCGGTTTCCGTCGTCGGCCCGCTGGCGCATTTTTGGCAATCACTTTGTCGATACGGCCACTTTCGGCCGCGTATCGACTCAGACCGAAGCCGTTCGGTCTTCGAATGATCGATCGCGTGTCCGAATTGCACGGATTGTTACTCACTAGATCGTGATCATTCTCTAAAGCCAAACGGGTTTGGTGCCGAAGACGACTGTGACCTGCCCCGTCCCCCACCCAGGAGGCCTGGTGTCCGTTCTCCTCGAGCAGCCCGCAAGCCTGGTCGCCTACCGCCCGAACAAGCCGACCGCCATGGTGGTCGTGGCCGACCCGCGCGTCCGCTCCACCGTCACCCGCCACCTGTGGGCGCTCGGTGTGCGCGACGTCATCGAGGCCTCGTCCATCGCGGAGGCTCGTCCCCGCATCGGCAACCCCCGCGACATCTGCGTCGCCGACGTCCATCTGCCCGACGGCTCCGGCCTCACCCTCCTGTCGGAAACCCGCGCCGCGGGCTGGCCCAACGGCCTCGCCCTCTCCGCCGCCGACGACATCGGCGCCGTGCGCAACGCCCTGGCCGGCGGCGTCAAGGGCTACGTCGTCACCGGCACCCGCACCAACGTCGGGCTCCCCACCCGGCCTGGTGCCGCCCCCATCGGAGCCGCCGCCGCCCGTATGCACCGCCGCCCCCCGGGTGCCCCGAGCCACCCGGGCGGCTACCGCGAACTGTCCGGCCGCGAGGTCGAGGTGCTGCGACTGGTCGCGGAGGGCCAGTCCAACAAGGCCATCGGTGTCTCGATGGGCCTTTCCGCCCTGACCGTCAAGAGCCACCTCGCCCGCATCGCCCGCAAGCTCGGCACCGGAGACCGCGCCGGAATGGTCGCCGTGGCCCTGCGTACCGGCATCATCCACTGACCCCCACCCTTCACGGCCGTGAACCGGATCGGCCCCTGATCCGCCGCCACCACCCCACCCGTCGTGAACCGGATCTTTCACCGAGCTGACTGGTTTACGACCCTCAGGCGCCCGCCGACGGAACGTTCCGTCGGCGGGCGCTGTCCATACACGGATACCCTTGACATGTGACCGACGCCCAAGACACCGCAGCAGACAGCACACTGCGAACCACCGGAGGCGCCCCTCCGGACGACGGCGGATCTTCTGCTACGGAGGCGCCGAACCCTGATCCGGGCCCTGACCCGGGTCCAGAGCCGATCCCTTTGCTCGAACCGCGCGAAGGGATCCCGCCCGTCGTCGCCGACGCGGACGCGCTCGCCGAGGTGATCGCCGCCTTCGCCGCCGGCTCCGGCCCCGTCGCCGTGGACGCCGAACGGGCGTCCGGCTACCGCTACGGCCAGCGCGCCTATCTCGTGCAGCTGCGTCGTGAGGGCGCGGGGACGGCCCTGATCGACCCGGTGGCCTGTCCCGACCTCTCCGGCCTGGGCGAGGCCCTGTCCGGCGTCGAGTGGGTCCTGCACGCGGCCACCCAGGACCTGCCGTGTCTGCGCGAAATAGGCATGGTTCCCACGCAGCTGTTCGACACCGAGCTGGCCGGCCGGATCGCCGGGTTCCCCCGGGTGGGCCTCGGCGCGATGGTCGAGGGCGTCCTGGGCTTCGTCCTGGAGAAGGGCCACTCGGCCGTCGACTGGTCCACCCGCCCGCTGCCCGAGCCGTGGCTGCGCTACGCCGCCCTGGACGTGGAGCTGCTGGTCGACCTGCGGGACGCGCTGGAGAAGGAGCTCGACCGGCAGGGCAAGCTGGAGTGGGCCCGCCAGGAGTTCGACGCGATCGCCTCGGCCCCGCCGCCGGAGCCCCGCAAGGACCCGTGGCGCCGGACGTCCGGCATGCACAAGGTGCGCAGGCGACGGCAGCTGGCCGTCGTACGGGAGCTGTGGCAGACCCGGGACCGGATCGCCCAGCGCCGGGACGTGTCGCCGGGCAAGGTGCTCGGCGACGCGGCCATCGTGGAGGCCGCGCTCTCCCTTCCGGCCGACGCGCAGGCACTCGCCGCCCTGAACGGGTTCGGGCATCGCATGGGCCGGCGGCAGCTGGAGCAGTGGCAGGCCGCGGTGGACCGGGCCAAGGCCCTGCCCGACGCGCAGTTGCCGCAGCCGGGGCAGGCCGTGACGGGGCCGCCGCCGCCGCGGGCCTGGGCCGACAAGGATCCGGAGGCTGCCGCGCGGCTGTCGGCGGCGCGCGCCGCGGTGTCCGCGCTGGCCGAGGCGCTCAACATGCCGCAGGAGAACCTGATCACGCCGGACACGGTTCGGCGGGTCTGCTGGGAACCGCCGGCGGTTGTCAGCGCCGAGTCCGTGGAGGCCGCGCTCGCGGGGTTCGGGGCGCGGGCCTGGCAGGTCGAGCAGGTGACGCCGGTTCTTGTTGCCGCGCTGTCCGCCTAGCCTGGTCCGCCTGGCCTGGTCCGCCTGGCCGCCGTAGGGCCTCTCTCGTACGGCGGCGGGCGGCCGTCTGTGGTTGCTCGCGCCCAGGCTGCGGAGCCGCACGTTGATACAGCCCCGCGCCCCTGGAGACGTCTCACCTTGTCGCGCCTCTCATGAAGCCGTTGTAGATGAACCTCTGCAGCGACAGGAACACGATCAGTGTGGGCAGGATGACCAGGACCGCTCCCGCCGAGATGACCTCCCAGTGGGCGCCGTAGGGGCCGCGGAAGCGGAAAAGGGACGTCGAGATCACGCCAAGATCTTCTGAGGGCAGGTAGAGGAAGGGGATGTAGAAGTCGTTGTAGACGGTGATCCCCTTCACGATGACGACCGTCGCGACCGCGGGCTTGAGCAGCGGGAAAATGATCTTCCGGTAGATCGTGAAGGCGTTGGCGCCCTCCAGGCGGGCCGATTCGTCGAGGGAGATCGGGATGGACCGTACGAACTGCAGGAAGATGTAGATCGAGACGATGTCCGTGCCCATGTAGAGCGCGATCGGCGCCCACAGGGAGTCGAACATCCCGAAGGTGTTGACGATCTGGAAGGTCGCCACCTGGGTGGTCACCCCGGGGACCAGCGCGGCGATCAGGAAGAGCGCGACCACCAGCTTCTTGAAGCGGAAGGTGAAGCGGTCGATGGCGTAGGCGGTCATCGAGCCGATGAGGACCGTGCCCCCGATGGCGACGATCAGGATGATCGCGGTGTTGCCGAACGCCGAGAGCATGCGGCCGTCCTGGAACGCCGTCACGTAGTTGTCGACGTTGAACAGGCTGTCCGGGAGCGAGAGCGCTCCGCTGCCGTTCGCCATCTCCTTCGAGGACTTGAGGGAGGTCAGCAGGACCACGCCGAGCGGGAGCAGGACGAGGGCCGTCGCGGCGATCAACGAGAGGTACACGAGCGTGCGGGCCACACTGCGGCGCGTCATGCGAGGTCCACCTTGTCGTCGGGGACGAGGCGGCGCTGCACCCAGGTCACCAGCAGGATGATCAGCAGCAGCACGACCGCGGCGGCCGAGGCGAGCCCCGTCTTGTTGAAGCGGAAGGCCAAATTCAGCGTCTGGATCACGAAGGTCTCGGTGCCGGTCGCCCCGCCGGTCATGATGTACGGGATCTCGAAGGCGGACAGCGAACCGGAGATCGACAGGATCACCGTCAGGGTGAGGACCGGCTTGATGCCGGGCGCGATGATGTGGCGGAACTGGTGCCAGCGGTTCGCGCCGTCCAGTTCGGCCGCCTCGTAGAGCTCGCCGGGGATGGACTGGATCGCGCCGAGGAACAGCACGAAGTTCAGGCCCAGGTAGCGCCAGATGGAGACGCCTGCGAGGGATGTGTTGGCGGAGACCGGTGTGCCCAGCCAGGCGTGGTCCGTGTGGACGCCGAAGAGGGACAGGACCGAGTCGAGGGTGCCGCCGTCCTGGAAGAAGTAGAGGAAGACGAACCCGATCGCGACCCCGTTGATCAGGTACGGGAAGAAGAGCACGCCCTTGAAGAAGTTCCGGAAGCGGACGTTGAAGCTGAGGACCGTCGCGAAGTAGAGCGCGGCGACGATCTGGACGGCGGAGGCGACGAGGTAGTAGCCGCTGACGAAGAAGACCTGGAAGAGGTCCTCCCTGGTGAAGATCTCCGTGTAGTTCTCGGCACCCGTGTAGTGCAGTTCCGGGCTCACGCCGTCCCAGTCGGTGAAGCTGTACGCGAGCATGTTGGCGATCGGCGCGTAGGTGAAGGTGACCAGCAGGGCGAGCGGGGCGATCAGGAAGAGCCAGGGCGTCACCCCACGCCATACGCGCGTCCTGCGTGGTGCGGGGGCCGGGGCGGGGGCGGCGGCCGCCGCCCCCGTGGCGGCCTTCACGGTCGCCTTCTGGGTGGTGTCCGTCATCAGGACCCCAGCGTCTGCTGCGTCTCGGTCCAGCGCTTGCTGAGGTCGGCGAAGAAGTCGTCCAGGCTGCCCTTCTTGGCGCCGCGGGCGAGGTCGACGAGGTTCTGGCGGTACTCGGGGGCGTAGATGCCGACCTCGGACTGGTTGTCGATCTGCTTGACCTTGGCTCCCGCGCTGTCGTCCAGCTCGATGAGCTTCACGCCCTCGTCCTCGTACGGCTTCAGCACCTCGGGCAGCGGTGCGTCCTTGAGGGGCGAGATGGCCAGGTTGTCCTTGTCGTAGCCGGACTTGTCGGTGAACCAGTCGATCCAGGCGCGGGCGGCCGGCTTGTTCTTGGAGTGGACGTTGACGGCCTGGTTGTAGTCGGGCGCGACCACCGCGCAGAACTTGCCGTCGACCTGGGTCGGGAAGGGCATGAACCCGATGTCGTCGGGGCCGGCCCCGGCCTGCCGGGCGGCGTCCTGGAACTGGATGATGGCCCAGGTGCCGAGCCACTGCGTGGCGAGCTCGCCCTTCGCCAGCCGGGGCTTGGACTCCTCCCAGTTGGTGGTGGTGGGGTCCTTCTCGATCAGGCCCTCGCGCACGGTGTCGTACAGGAGCTTGTCGCCGACGCGCAGGTCGGCGCCCTCGGCCCACGGGTCGCCCTCGGCGAGCTTCGTCGACGCCTGGGGGTCGCAGCTGACCGATCCGTTGACGGACGTCCACTGCGACAGCGGCCACTGGGCGGCGAAGTTGGTGTAGTACGGCACCGCGTCCGTCTTGGACTTGATCGCCTTGAGGGCGGTGAGGAACTCGGCCGGGGTGGTGGGCCATTCGGTGACGCCGGCCTCCTGCCAGACCTTCTTGTTGTAGAGGAAGCCGGGGATCACGCCGATCGGGCTCTGGCCGTAGACCTTGCCGTCGACAGTGGTGTAGTCGGTGAACAGGTACTTCTTGCCGCGCTCCGCCTCGGTGCCGAGCGAGGCGAAGAACCTCGGGTAGTCGTCCTTCTTGATGACCGCGGGGATCATCAGCACATCGCCGTAGTTCTCCGTGTTCATGCGGATCTTGACTTCGGTCTCGTAGTTCGTGAGGGCCTCGAACTCGACCTTGACCTTCGGGTACGTCTTGTTGAACTCGGCGGCGTACTTCTTCATCGTGCCGTCGGTGACCAGATCGGTGCGCTGGGTGAGGACCTTGATGGTTCCGGTGACCTTCGACGGGTCGTCGGGCGCTTTGGCGTCGGCGCCCTTCGAGGCACCTCCGGTGCCCGTGCAACCGGGGACCAGCAGGGCGGCTCCCACGACCATGGCGAGGATGTGACGGCGGTTCATGTGCATCAGCTCCGTTCTAGGGACGTTCCAGGGACGGAAGAGCACGTGCGGGTTGCTGGGTTGGCTGATTCGGCACTCTGTCAGCGCTTTCTTAACCGGTAAAGTCTCTATTTCGCCAAGGCTGCGACGATGTGAACGCCTGCTCCACTGAAACGGTTTAGGAGTGCGGATGCTGGAGGCCACACCGCTCACCGAGGGCTGGACCCTGAAGCACGAGGGGAATGCCCTCCCGGCCTCGGTGCCGGGCTGCGTGCACACCGATCTGCTGGCCGCCGGGGTGATCCCGGATCCCCTGCTCGGGCTGGGCGAGACCGAGGTCGCGTGGGTGGGGCGGCGGGAGTGGACGTACGAGACGGAGCTCGCGGCGGCGAACGGGCACGAGCAGACCGACCTCGTCTTCGACGGTCTGGACACCGCGGCCGAGATCCGGCTCGACGGCCGGCTCCTGGGCCGGACGAGGAACATGCACCGCTCGTACCGCTTCGACGTGACCGGGCTCGGCGGGCGGCTGTCGGTGCGGTTCGCCTCCGCCTACGCCGAGGCGGAGGCCGTGCGCGGGAAGCTGGGCGAGCGGCCCGCCGCCTACGCCGAGCCGTACCAGTACCTCCGCAAGATGGCCTGCTCCTTCGGCTGGGACTGGGGCCCGACCCTGGTGACGGCCGGGATCTGGCGGCCGGTCCGGGTGGAGCGGTGGTCGACGGCCAGGGTCGCGCGCGTACGGCCCCTGGTGACCGTCGAGGACGGCCTGGGACGGGTCGAGTTGCGGGTGGACGTCGAGCGGTCCCGGGTCGAGGCCGAGCTCTGGGTGGAGGCGACGGTCGGCGGGGTCCGGGCGCGCGCCCGGATCGACGGGACGGAGTCGGTCGTACGGCTTCAGGTGCCGGACGTGCGGTTGTGGTGGCCGCACGGGTACGGCGAACAGCCCCTGTACGACGTCGAGTTGAGGCTCGTGCACGAGGACCGCACGCTGGACGTGTGGCGGCGCCGGATCGGCTTCCGGACCGTCGGGCTGGACCGGAAGCCCGACGCGCACGGCAGCGGTTTCACCTTCGTCGTCAACGGCGAGCGGCTCTTCGCGCGGGGCGTGAACTGGATCCCGGACGACGTGTTCCCGTCCCGGATCGGCCGGGACCGGTACCGGGAGCGGCTGCGGCAGGCGGCCGACGCCGGCGTGGACCTCGTGCGGGTGTGGGGCGGCGGGATCTACGAGAGCGAGGACTTCTACGACGCCTGCGACGAGTTCGGGCTGCTGGTCTGGCAGGACTTCCCGTTCGCGTGCGCGGCCTACCCGGAGGAGCAGCCGCTGCGGGGCGAGGTCGAGGCGGAGGCACGCGAGAACGTCGTACGGCTGATGCCGCACCCCTCGCTGGCGCTGTGGAACGGCAACAACGAGAACCTGTGGGGGTTCCGGGACTGGGGCTGGGAGGAGCGGCTGGCCGGGGACTCCTGGGGCGAGGGGTACTACCTGGGCGTCCTGCCGCGGGCGGTGGCCGAGCTGGACCCGACGCGGCCGTACACGGCGGGCAGTCCGTGGTCAGGGTCGTGGGAGCACCATCCGAACGACCCGGCGCACGGCACCCACCACTCGTGGGAGGTGTGGAACGGGGAGGACTACGCCGAGTACCGCGCGAACGTGCCGCGTTTCGTCGCGGAGTTCGGCTGGCAGGCGCCACCCGCGCACGCCACGCTGCGGCGGGCGCTGCCGGGCGAGGAACTGGCGTCCGACTCCCCCGGCATGCTGCACCACCAGAAGGCGGACGACGGCAACGGCAAGCTGGAGAGGGGCCTGGCACGTCATTTCGCCGTGCCCGAGGGGGACTTCGACCGCTGGCACTACCTCATGCAGGTCAACCAGGCCCGTGCGGTCGCCGCCGGGATCGAGCACTGGCGCTCGCACTGGCCGGTGTGCGCGGGCACGGTGGTCTGGCAGCTCAACGACTGCTGGCCGGTCACCTCGTGGGCGGCGATCGACGGGGACGGGCGCGAGAAGCCGCTGTACCACGAGCTGCGCAGGGTGTACGCGGACCGGCTGCTCACCCTCCAGGTCCGGGAACGGGGGCTGGTGGCGGCCGCCGTGAACCAGTCGGCCGAGGAGTGGACGGGCACGCTGGTGCTGCGCCGGATGTCCGTCGAGGGTGGCGTGACCGGCTCGGCCCGGGTGGAGTTCGGCGCCGGGCGGCGGACCGTCGCCGATGTCCCGGTTCCGCGCGAGCTGGAGCCCGTCGGGCCCAAGGAGTTCCTGGTCGCGGACGCGGACGGGCTGCGCGCCGGGTACTTCCCGGTGCCGGATCGCGAAGTGCCGTATCCGCAGCCCGAGTTCGAGGTCGCGCTCGTGCCGGGCGGGATCGAGGTGAGGGCCCACACCCTCGTACGGGATCTGCTGCTCCAGGCCGACCGGCTGGATCCGGCGGCGCGGGCCGACCGGGGACTGGTCACGCTGCTGCCGGGCGAACGGGTCACCATCGGGGTGCGCGGCTGGCAGACTCCGGATGCCGAAAAGGCGCGTTCAGCCCTGTACTGCATGGAGCCCGGCCGATGACGGCAATGCCGACCCCCCGCGTCACCATCAAGGACGTCGCCGCGCGCGCCGGCGTGTCCAAGGGTGCCGTGTCCCTCGCCTTCAACCACAAGCCGGGGCTGGCGGAGGCGACCCGGGACCGGATCTTCCGGGCCGCGCGGGAGCTGGGGTGGGCACCGAGTCCGACCGCGCGGACCCTGGCCGGCTCGCGGGTGGACGTGGTGGGGCTGGCGATCTGCCGGCCGGCCCGGCTGCTCGGGCTCGAACCCTTCTACATGGAGTTCGTGTCGGGGGTGGAGAGCGTCCTGACCGAACATTCCTGCTCGCTGCTGCTGCGACTCGTCCGGAGTCTGGAGGAGGAGGTCGGGCTGCAGGAGTCGTGGTGGCGGGGGCGGCAGATCGGCGGGTCGATCCTCGTGGACTTCCGCGCGGACGACCCACGGGTGGCGGCGGTCGAGCGGCTCGGGATGCCGGTGGTCGCGGTCGGGCACCCGTCGCTGACCGGCAGTCTCACCTCGGTGTGGACCGAGGACGCCACCGCCGTGACGGAGGCGGTGCGCTACCTCGCCGCGCTCGGGCACCGGCGGATCGCCCGGGTGGGGGGCGCGGCGGCCCTCGGACACACCTCCATGCGGACCGCCGCCTTCGACCAGGCGGCCCGCGCCCTGGAGCTGTCCGGTGCCTGGCAGGTGGCCACGGACTACTCCGGGGAGGCGGGGGCCCGCGCGACGCGCTCGCTGCTGACGGCGGCGGCCCCGGACCGGCCGACGGCCATCGTGTACGACAACGACATCATGGCGGTGGCGGGGCTGTCGGTGGCGGCGGAGATGGGTTTGAGCGTGCCGGACGACGTCTCCCTGCTCGCCTGGGACGACTCCCAGCTGTGCCGGATCACGCATCCGCCCCTCTCGGCGATGAGCCACGACGTGCACGGATTCGGGGCCGAGGCGGCGCGGACGCTGTTCGGGGAGATCACGGGAGAGGGTCCGGGCTCGCATCCGGTGCCGACTCCGGTGCTGACTCCGCGGGGCTCGACGGCTCCTCCGAAGGTGTGACGTTCGCCGCTTGGGGCGGGGGGACTGGGCAGCTTGGTTACCCACAAGTAGCATGGGTTCTGAGCGCGCGCTCAGCGCATCGCAGCAGTAGAGCCGTCCCGCACCCTGGAGGAGAGCCATCGTGCCTCGTACCGTCAGGGACGTCGTCTTCGTAGACGGCGTCCGTACCCCGTTCGGCAAGGCGGGCCCGAAGGGCATCTACCACGAGACCCGTGCCGACGACCTTGTCGTGAAGGCGATCCGGGAGCTGCTGCGCCGCAACCCCGGTCTCGACCCGAAGAAGATCGACGAGGTCGCCATCGCGGCGACCACGCAGATCGGCGACCAGGGTCTGACGCTGGGCCGCACGGCCGGGATCCTGGCCGGGCTGCCGCAGTCCGTCCCGGGCTACTCGATCGACCGCATGTGCGCCGGTGCCCTCACGGCCGTCACCACCACCGCGGGCTCCATCGCCTTCGGCGCGTACGACGCCGTCATCGCCGGTGGTGTCGAGCACATGGGCCGCCACCCCATGGGCGAGGGTGTGGACCCGAACCCGCGGTTCGTCAGCGAGAAGCTGGTCGACGAGTCCGCCCTGTTCATGGGGATGACCGCCGAGAACCTGCACGACCGCTACCCCACGATCACCAAGCAGCGCGCCGACGAGTACGCGGTGCGTTCACAGGAGAAGGCCGCCAAGGCGTACGCCAACGGCAAGATCCAGGCCGACCTGGTGCCGATCTCGGTGCGCCGCACCAACGCGGAGGCCGGTGAGACGGGCTGGGGCCTGGTCACCGCCGACGAGCCGATGCGCCCGGGCACCACCCTGGAGAACCTCTCCGGTCTGAAGACCCCGTTCCGTGTGCACGGCCGGGTCACCGCCGGCAACGCGGCCGGTCTCAACGACGGCGCCACCGCGTCGATCATCGCGAGCGAGGACTTCGCCCGCGAGCACGGCCTGCCGGTCAAGATGCGCCTGGTCTCGTACGCCTTCGCGGGCGTCGAGCCGGAGGTCATGGGCTACGGCCCGATCCCGGCCACCGAGAAGGCCCTCGCCAAGGCGGGCCTGTCGATCGAGGACATCAACCTCTTCGAGATCAACGAGGCCTTCGCCGTCCAGGTGCTCGCCTTCCTGGAGCACTACGGCATCGCGGACGACGACGCGCGCGTCAACCAGTACGGCGGCGCGATCGCCTACGGTCACCCGCTCGCCTCCTCCGGCGTCCGTCTGATGACGCAGCTGGCCCGCCAGTTCGAGGAGCAGCCGGAGGTCCGTTACGGCCTCACCACCATGTGCGTCGGCTTCGGCATGGGCGCCACGGTGATCTGGGAGAACCCGCACCACAAGGACGCCGGAGGCGACAAGTGAGCACCGCTGAACTCCTCAAGACAGCGGCCGAGCTGTTCCCCGACGAGGTCGTGACGTCCGCGCACGTACGCCACCTCGACCTGCCGTTCGGTGCGGGCCGGTTCGCCCTGATCACCCTCGACAACGGCTTCGACCACACCAAGCCGACCACCTTCGGCCCGCAGTCCCTCGCGAACCTGAGCACCGCGATCGACCAGGTCGAGAAGGAGGCCGCGGCCGGCGAGATCGTCGGTGTCGGCATCACCGGCAAGCCGTTCATCTTCGCGGTCGGCGCCGACCTCAAGGGCGTCGAGCTGCTGAAGGAGCACAAGGACGCGCTCGCCATCGGCAAGGGCGGCCACGAGGTCTTCAAGCGGCTGTCCGGTCTCGGGGTCCCGAGCTTCGCGTACTACAACGGCGCGGCCATGGGCGGCGGCGTCGAGGTCGGCCTGCACTGCGCGTACCGCACCGTGTCCGCGGCCCTGCCCGCCTTCTCGCTTCCCGAGGTCTTCCTCGGTCTGGTACCGGGCTGGGGCGGCTGCACGATCCTGCCGAACCTGATCGGCGCGGACAAGGCCGTCTCGGTGATCATCGAGAACTCGCTCAACCAGAACAAGCAGCTCAAGGGCGCGCAGGTCTACGAGCTGGGCATCGCCGACGCCCTGTTCGAGGGCGCGGACTTCCTGGAGCAGTCGCTGCTGTGGACGGCGTCCGTCCTCAAGGGCGAGATCGTCATCGACCGCCCGGTGATCGACCGCGGCGAGGCCTGGGACCAGGCCGTCGCCAAGGGCCGCTTCATCGCGGACAGCAAGGTGCACGGGGCCGCTCCGGCCGCCTACCGCGCCCTCGACATCATCTCCGCCGCCAAGAACGGCGACCTCCAGCAGGGCTTCGACGCCGAGGACAAGGCCCTCGCCGACCTGATCATGGGTGGCGAGCTGCGCTCCGGCATCTACGCCTTCAACCTGGTCCAGAAGCGCGCCAAGCGCCCGGCCGGCGCGCCGGACAAGTCGCTGGCCCGCCCGGTCACCAAGGTCGGTGTCGTGGGCGCCGGTCTGATGGCCTCGCAGCTCGCGCTGCTGTTCCTGCGCCGCCTGGAGGTGCCGGTCGTGCTGACCGACATCGACCAGGAGCGCGTCGACAAGGGTGTCGGCTACGTCCACGCCGAGATCGACAAGCTGCTCGGCAAGGGCCGTGTCAACCAGGACAAGGCCAACCGCCTCAAGGCGCTGGTGAGCGGTGTGCTGGACAAGGCCGAGGGCTTCTCCGACGCGGACTTCATCATCGAGGCCGTGTTCGAGGAGATCGGTGTCAAGCAGCAGGTGTTCGCCGAGGTCGAGGCGGTCGCCCCGGCGCACGCGATCCTCGCCACCAACACCTCCTCGCTGTCGGTCACCGAGATGGCGTCGAAGCTGAAGAACCCGGAGCGGGTCGTCGGCTTCCACTTCTTCAACCCGGTCGCGATCCTCCCGCTGCTGGAGATCGTCCGCGGCGAGCAGACCGACGACGCCTCCCTCGCCACGGCGTTCGGCGTCGCCAAGAAGCTGAAGAAGACGGCGGTTCTGGTGAAGGACGCCCCGGCGTTCGTCGTGAACCGCATCCTCACCCGCTTCATGGGCGAGATCCAGAACGTCATCGACGAGGGCACGTCGGTCGAGGTCGCCGAGAAGGCCGTCGAGCCGCTCGGTCTGCCGATGTCCCCGCTCGTGCTCCTGGAGCTGGTCGGTCCCGCGATCGGTCTGCACGTCTCCGAGACCCTCAACCGGGCCTTCCCGGACCGCTTCACGGTCTCCCCGAACCTCGCGGCCGTCGTCAAGGCGGGCAAGCGCGGCTTCTACGTCTACTCCGCAGAGAACGGGTTCAAGCCGGAGCTGGACCCCGAGGTCGCCGCGCTGCTCAAGCAGGGCGACAGCGTCCTGACCGAGGAGCAGGTCCGGGACCGCGTCCTGGACGCGGTGGCGCAGGAGATCGGGCTCATGCTCGACGAGGGCGTCGTCGCCGAGGCCCAGGACATCGACCTCTGCCTGATCACGGGTGCCGGCTGGCCCTTCCACCTGGGCGGCATCACGCCGTACCTGGACCGCGAGGGCGTCTCCCAGCGGGTGAACGGGAAGCCGTTCCTGGCTCCCGGCGTGGCGAGCGTCCCGGCGTAACGCGTTACCCCTGAGGGGGGTGGGGTGCACGGTAACGATCCGTGCGCTCCGCCCCCTTTCGCATGCCTCTGCGGATAAGATCCTCACACAATCCGACCACTTTTTTACATTGCACTGCCGGTTCTGACCCACGAGCCGGCCGGTGTAGCGCAAAGGAGCATCCCGTGGCGTCAACCCGCCGCCGTACACCCCGACGTCGGGTTTGGCCCAAGATCAGGCTGCTCCTCCTGGTATGTGTGGTCGCCGCCGGTGCCACGGCCCTGTATCCCGTCTGGAAGGCCGCGAATCCCGAGCCGGCGGAACTCGTGGTCCGGTACCGGACCGGGACGCCGGCCACCGCGGCCGCGGCCGAGCCGTCCCTCGAGATCCTCAACGAGTCGAAGAAGCCGCTGCCGCTGAGCGATGTGACGCTCCGGTACTACTTCACCGCGGACACCACCTCCTCGTACGCCTACAACTGCGTGCAGGCCGCCGTCGGCTGCTCGAACATCGCCGGGACGGTGACGAAGCTCGACAAGTCCGCCGAGAAGGCCGACCACTACCTGGAACTGCGGTTCACCAAGGACGCGGGCACGCTGAAGCCCGGCGTCAACAGCAAGGGCATCGACGTCCAGCTGTACCGCACCGACCACGAGAAGCTGGCGCAGGCCAACGACCGCTCCTTCGACGCCGAGAAGTCGACCTACAAGGAGTCGAAGACGGTCACCGCGTACAAGCGGGGCGTCCTCGCCTGGGGCGACGAGCCGGACGGCGGCGACGAGAAGCAGGCCTCGGCGAAGGCGGACGCCGCGCCCGCCCCGGTGCCGGCCGCCCCCGCGGGCGTGCTGTTCGACAACTTCCACTACGTCGGCGCCAAGGACCCCGCGCTGTTCAAGCACGGCTGGCTGGTGCGCTCCAGCAAGGGCGGACCGGGCATCGACGACACCTGGAGGGCCGACGGGGTCACCTTCCCCGCCGGGAAGGACGCCCTCGGCGACGGCCAGGTGCTCAACCTGCGCGCCGCCACCGACGGCACCAAGTCCGGCACCGAGCAGGCGAGCCTCGGCACCGCGCGCCGCGAGTTCCGCGAGGGCACCTACGCCGCCCGCATCCACTTCTCCGACGACCCCACCGACGGCGAGGGCGGCGACCACGTCAACCAGACCTTCTACACCATCGGCGGCAGCGGGAAGACGTACAGCGAACTCGACAACGAGTACCTGCCGAACGGCGGTTGGGGCCGGCTCGGCCCCAAGCTCGACACCGTGAGCTGGTACGACCACGAGACGAACGACCGCGTCTACACCACGACGAACAAGAGCATGGCCGGCTGGCACACCATGATGATCACGGTCAAGGACGACGTGGTGACCTACCGCATGGACGGCAGGAAGCTGTTCGGCAGCAGCGGCAAGTACGCCCCGCGCGCGGGGATGTCCATCAACTTCAACCACTGGTTCGTCGACCTGCCGTTCAAGGGTGACCGCGCCTGGGACATGCAGGTGGACTGGCTGTACTACAACGCCAACGACGTCCTGTCCGACAAGGACGTCAATGCCGCCGTCAAGGAATACAGCGACAACGGCATGAACTACTTCGACACTGTCCAGGAGACGCGTTGAGCAGAGAGCAACCCCGTGTCTGGTCCCGTCCGCTGAGCCGACGCTCCGCCCTGCTCATGGGCGGCACGGGAGGCGTCGCGATGGCAGGCGCCGGTGCGTGGGTGGGCAAAGTGGCGGCCCAGCCCGCGGCCGCCCCGGCCGAGGCGGCCATCGGCGGCCTCACCACGCCCCCGTCCTACGCCCCCTCGGGGCGCCGGCCCAAGTACCGCCGGGCCACCTGGTCCCAGCAGTTCCAGGCCGCACACGGCTGGACTCCAGGGGGCACGGGCACCGCGTCGGCCGAGGCGAACGACACCACCGCCTTCGTGCGCGGGACACAGTCGGTGCGGGTCACCACCAACGGCACCGGCAAGCAGTCCTACGTCCGCAAGACCGGCATGACCGCGCAGAACCTGACCGGCAAGATGATCAGGCTCGTCCTGCGGGTCGATGACGTGACCAACCTGTCCAAGCTGGTCTTCTACCTGGGCAGCGGCTCCCTCGCGAACCACTTCTCCTGGACCCTGCACTCCCATTCGACGACGGCGGCCAACTACGTCCAGTCCGGGGAGTGGGTGACGGTCCATCTGCAGTGGGCCGACGTCACCGGCGCGGCCGGCACGTACTCGATCTCCGCCTCCGGCACGCCGTCCACCAAGACCGGCTTCACCGACATGTCGTTCGCCGTGTACGACAACGCGGGCGGGCCGGTGACCTACCGGCTGCAGGCCGTCGAGCTGATACCGGACACCGTCTCGGTCTTCCCGAAGGGCGTCGTCTCCATCACCTTCGACGACTCCCACAAGTCGATCCACGACCTGGCCCGGCCGGTGATGGACCAGTTCGGCTACTCGGGCACGGTCTACAACATCGCCGACGCGATCGGCACGGGCAGCTTCCTGACGATCGACCAGATGCGCTCGATGCAGAACTTCTCGGGCTGGGAGATGGCCGGGCACTCCTACGCGAACGCCACCCACACCGCCAGCTATCCCAAGCTGACCGCGGAACAGGCGGACGACGACTTCCGCAAGCTGCGCGAGTGGATGGTGGGCAACGGCTTCACCAGCGAGCACTTCGCCTACCCGCACGGGGCGTTCCAGAAGACGACGGACGGCGTTCCGGTGGACCAGATCGCGAGCCGGCACTTCACCACGGCCCGGTCGATCATCTCCGAGACCATCGAGTCCTTCGCCCCGGCGATGCCGTACCGCCTCAAGGCGCTGACCGGCATCAACGACGGCACGGGGATCGGCGGTACGGCGCTCACCAAGGTGACCGGCGCGGGCGGCAGGCTCGACCGCTGCGTGAACAGCGCCGACTGGCTCATCCTGTGCCTGCACAAGGTCGTCGAGGGCGCTCCGGCGACCAGCACGGAGATCGGCAAGGCCGGCCTCGCCGCGCTGATGAAGGCGATCGACGACCGGGGCATCCCGGTGCTCACGGTCGAGGAGGCGATGGCCTCCTACACGTGAGGCACGCCGACGCGTGAACGAGAAGGAGGGGCGGCCCCGGGGCCGCCCCTCCTTCTGCTTGCGTGCGTGCGTGGGGCCTACCAGCCCTGCCCGTTCCCCTGGCCATTGCCCTGCTGCCAGGAGGGGTCCACATAGCCGCCCTGGTGCTGGTGGGGGTCGTAGCCCTGCTGCTGGTACGGATCCTGGTGCCCGCCCTGCCACTGCTGCTGTCCGGCCGGGGCCGGCGTCCCCCAGGTGACGGCCTGCTGCGGCACGTGCGCGTGCTGCTCGTCGTAGCCGGGCAGCGGCTGCGGCTGGGTGGGGATGGGGCCGGAGGGGCGAGGCCGGGTGCGCAGAGCGACGCCTTCCAGACGCATCAGCTGGAGCGTCTCGGTGACCTTCTTGTCGGAGTACGGGTCCTCTTCCTCGAAGATCTCCGTCACGTCGGCCTCGTGGTCGCCGGCCACGGACACCTCGACGCCGCCCTGGCGGGTGCCCCAACTGCCCTTGTGCAGGGTGAACAGGGCGTAGAAGCGCAGCGGGGTGAGCAGGGTCAGCTGGATCACGCCGTAGATCGGCGCGAGCAGGAACATGCCGAACCGCTTGATGAAGCCCATGCCGCGGCGCGGGAAGTCGAGGTACCGCACGTTGCGGAGGTACCCCATGAGGACCATGAAGATCAGGTAGTCACCGATGTGGTTGACGAACTGGTCGGGCTTGATGATCGGCAGGATGACCATCGAGTAGAACATCGCCGAGCCGAAGACCAGCCACAGCGCCAGTTCCATGCAGGTCAGCCAGAAGGCGGGCCGGTACTTCTTCTGGTGCCGGAAGGCCCACAGGGACTCGCGGAAGAAGGACTTGTTCCAGCGGACCTGCTGGCGCAGGAAGTGCGGCAGCTTCTCGGGGACGGCCGTGTAGCCGACGGCGGTCTCCTGGAAGACGACCTGGCCTTCCATCAGGCAGTAGTTGGTCATGCGGCGGTCGTCGCCGAAGACGGCCGGCTTGCCCAGGAACTGCTGGTTGAGGAAGTCGGGGAGGTACTTGCGCACCAGCGTGCCGCGGTAGGCGGAGAGCGCGCCGCAGCAGCACAGGACCGACTTCAGGCGGGAGTAGGCGGCCCGCTCGAAGAGGAACGAGTTGCCGTACCGCAGGTCCTGCAGGCGCGTGAAGATGTTGCTGTCGTGGTTGAGCGCCAGGACCATGCCGGTGGAGGCCATGATCTTCTCGTCGGCCAGCGGCAGCAGCAGCTCGCGGACGGTGTCCCGGGACAGGACGGTGTCCGAGTCGACGCACAGGAAGATGTCGGAGTACGGGGCGGCCTCGAAGCCGAGGGCGAGGGCCTCGCGCTTGCCCTTGTTCTCGGGCTGCACGCTGACCGTGTACTTGACGCCCCTGGCCTCGAACTCGCGGCGGATCTTCTTCGCCGTCCGGATGCCGGAGTCGCTGGCGCTGGCGTCGTCGATGATGTGGATCTCGTTGGGCAGGCGGCTCTGCGCGAGGAGGCTGCGCATGCCCTGCTCGAACATCACCGGGTCCTCGTTGTAGATCGGGATGACCGCGGTGACCCAGGCGTTCTCCAGGTACTCCAGCTCCTCCCGCCCGGCCTTGGCCGGACGGTAGAAGAGGGCGCCGAACATCTTCAGGGCCAGCAGGCCCATCGCGCCCATCGAGTACAGGTGCAGGGAGCCTGCGTCGAGCCTCGTCGCGATCAGTGCGGCAAGGGCCAGGAAGACGAAGTACGAGACCTTCAGGTGCCGGCGTTTCCGGTGGCCCCGATGGCCGTCGGAGTCGACGGCTCCGGCTATGTACGTATCTTCGGAAGTCACAGCTTGACCACCCGCGGGTGGTCGGCGGACTTGCCCCGGGTGTCGAAGAGCGCGCGGGCGCGGTCGGCGAGCTCGGCCAGGTCGATCTCGCGGTGCGGCTGGAGCAGGATGGTGAGGTCGGCGGACTCGGCCGCGGCGAGGTAGTCGTCCGTCCGCTCGACGCTCGCGCCGCCGACCTTCCAGTCGTGGACGCGCGGGTCGAAGTAGACGAGTTCGGCACCGCGCTTGAGGAGGTTCTCCGCGACGGCCAGCGCCGGGCTCTCGCGCTGGTCGGAGATGTCCGGCTTGTACGTCACGCCGAGCAGCAGGACGCGCGAGCCGCGGACCGCCTTGCCCTGGTCGTTGAGCATGTCGGCCGCGCGGTTGACGACGTGCACCGGCATGCGCTGGTTGATCTCCTGCGCCAGCTCCACGAAGCGGAACGGGATGCCGAGCGAACGCACCTTGTACGACAGGTAGTTGGGGTCGATCGGGATGCAGTGACCGCCCACGCCCGGGCCCGGGTAGAAGGGCGCGAAGCCGAACGGCTTGGTGGAGGCGCAGCGGATCGCGTCCCAGAGGTCGACGCCGATCTCACGGCAGAACATCGACATCTCGTTGACGAGCGCGATGTTGACGTGCCGGTAGGTGTTCTCCAGGAGCTTGGCCATCTCGGCCTCGCGGGTGCCCTTGGCCTCGACGACCCGGTGCACGAAGCGCTCGTAGAGGGCGCGGGCGGCCTTGGTGCAGTCCGCGGTGATGCCGCCGACGACCTTGGGCGTGTTCTCCAGGCCGAACTCGGGGTTGCCCGGGTCGATGCGCTCCGGGGAGAAGGCGAGGTGGAAGTCCGTGCCGACGCGCAGTCCGCCGGCCTCCAGGCGCGGGCGGACGACCTCGTCGGTGGTGCCGGGATACGTCGTCGACTCCAGCACCACGAGCGTGCCGGGCCGCAGGTGCGCGGCGATGTCGTCCACGGCGGCGTGCACCGCGCCGAGGTCGGGGGCGCCGTGGTCGGTGAGCGGGGTCGGGACGCAGACGACGACCGCGGCGGCGTCGGCGATGACCTCGGCCCGGTCGACCGCCTCGAAGCCCTGGCCGAGCATGGCGCCGACCTCGGCGTCGGTGATGTCGTCCACGTGGGAACGACCGGCGTTCAGCCCGTCGACGACCCGTCGGCTGCGATCGAGACCCACCACCTTCAAGCCCGCGCCGGCGGCGGAACGGGCCAGCGGCAGCCCCACGTAACCGAGTCCGACAACGACAAGATCCACCGTGGAGGATCTGCTCACGACAACATTCCCAACCCCGTTTTACCGACCGCTCGGGCCGGGTGCCGGTGCTACGTCGGTCTCCCGATAAATTCGAACAAACGCAGTGAGGCTAGCAAGGGTTTTCACTTCTCAACCACAACTTCTTAACGTGCCCCTCGTCACGCGCGCATCCATACAACCCTCTGTGTGCTTCAGGTGTCCCTGGTCCCTGATTGCGTCAGGGACCACGGGACCACGGGCCGTCGGACCGGCCGTCAGACCTGCCGCCAGGCCTCCAGCGCGAGTCCCGGCTCGTCCTTGCGGCGGGTGAGGAGCAGGTGGCCGTCGGCCGGGGAGAGGGTGGCCGCGACGACCCGGTCGTCCTCGTCGACGGCCATCGACACCTCGGCGTCCGCGGGGAGTTGGGGACCCGACTCGGTCCACCAGGCGCCCGCCGACTCCTGCTCGGTGGGGTACGCGGCGAAGGCCACCCGGCCGCTCGCGGAACGCTGGGCGAGCAGGGTGCAGTCGTGGCCGTCGAGTTCGCAGCGGACGGCACAGACCGCGCCGGGGCCGGCGGAGGCGAGGAGCGTGACCGGCTTGGCGCCCACGCGCCAGGCGCACAGGTCGCCGGAGGTGTCGGCGAAGAAGAGGGTGGTGCTCTCGGGGGAGGTGGCGAGGGCCCGCAGGGTGCCCGGACGGACCGGCACCTCGATCGCCTCCTCCAGGACCGGCTGGGCGCCGGGCTCCTCCTGACGCCAGTGCAGGAGACCGCCGGCGGCCGCCGCGTACAGCTCGACGCGTCCGGACTCCCCCGTGACGGCCGCCAACTCCTCCTGTACGTCAGTCCCCTTGAGGTCGCACCAGGGGTTCCAGCCGCCCTTCTCCTTCTGTGCGGTCATGCTCACGCCACCGCTCTTGTTCCGTACGAAGACGTGGGCGCGGCCCTGGGCGTCGACGGCGACGGCGGGCGTGCCGGTGCGGGCGCCCTTCTTGTCGGGGTGCCCGATCGGCACCCAGTCGAGGGCCGCGAGCCGGGGCCGGAAGTGCGTGGAGTGCACCAGGCCGGCCTCGCCGGACGCGGTGGGCCGCCAGGAGACCAGATGGGCGTACCCGTCGCCGCCCTGCCCGATCGCGAGCACGGGGTGCAGCTTCTGGTCGCCGCCCACCTTGCGGGCGGGTTCCCACGGGCCGCCGGGCCCGCGCTCGGCCCGGCACCGGACGACGTCACCCGCGGGCAGATACACACTGAGCCGGCCGTCGCGGCCGCGTATGAGCCAGTCGCCGTTCACCGGTTCACTCTAAGCGGAGGGCATCACCCGGCGTGTCCGGCCCCCCGGTCCGGGGCTACGGACGTACAGGGCGGGCACGGCGAGGGGAGAGGTGGGTCCACAGCGGCTCTCAGGGGCCCGTCAGGCGCACGGGAGCGGTGTGGCGCACGGGGGCCCGGCACTGCCGCCCTCGGGAGGCGTCAGCGCGTCGAGCGGCGCGTCCGGCCCTCGGACCTCGCCCGCGGCCGTCTCGTCGTCGCCCCGCACTCGTCAGGCAGGCTGGTTCACAGCGACAGGCACGTACGAGGACAGGAAGTCGACGTCATGACCGACACCCGCACCGTGAGCGTTCTCGGCACCGGGATCATGGGGGCCGCGATGGCCCGCAACCTCGCCCGGGCCGGGCACACCGTCCGGGCCTGGAACCGCACCCGCGACAAGGCCGAACCCCTCGCCGCCGACGGCGCGTTGGTGGCCGACACGCCCGCCGAGGCCGTACGGGGCGCCGACGTGGTCCTGACGATGCTGTACGACGGTCCCGCCGCCCTGGACGTGATGCGCGAGGCGGTGCCCGGGCTGCGTCCCGGCGTCGTCTGGGCGCAGTCGACGACCGCGGGCCTCGAGGCGGTCGGCGAGCTGGCCGGCTTCGCCCGCGAGCACGAGCTCGTCTTCTTCGACGCGCCGGTGCTGGGCACCCGTCAGCCGGCGGAGGCCGGACAGCTGACCGTGCTGGCCGCAGGACCGGTCGAGGGCCGCGCCGCGGTGGCGCCGGTGTTCGACGCGGTCGGCGCCCGGACGGTGTGGACCGGCGAGGACGGCGCGGCCGGCTCCGCCACGCGTCTGAAGCTGGTCGCCAACAGCTGGGTCATCGCCGCCACGGCGGCGACCGGCGAGGTGCTGGCCCTCTCCCAGGCCCTCGGCGTCGACCCGCACAGCTTCTTCGGCCTCATCGCGGGCGGTCCGCTCGACATGGGCTACCTGCACGCCAAGGCCGCGCTCGTCCTCGACGGCCGGCTGACCCCGCCCCAGTTCGCGGTGGCCACCGCAGCGAAGGACGCCCGTCTCATCGTCGAGGCGGGTGAGCGCAACGGCGTACGGCTGGACGTGGCGCTCGCGAGCGCGGAGCGGCTGGAGCGGGCCGCCTCGCGGGGGCACGCCGACGAGGACATGGTGGCGGCGTACTTCGCGAGTTTCGACGAGAAGCGGGAGGACTGAACCGGAGCCCTGCTCCCCCATCGGCCGTGGGACCCTGGCCGGTATGGACGACAACGCCCCGCTGCTCGTGATCGTGGACGCCGCGAACGTCGTCGGGTCGGTGCCCGACGGGTGGTGGCGGGACCGGCGGGGGGCCGCGGAGCGGCTGCGGGACCGGCTGGCGGCGGACGGGCTGCCGGGGCACTTCGGGGCGGTGGAGATCGTCCTGGTGGTCGAGGGCGCGGCCCGCGGGGTGGAGTCGGTACCGGGGGTGCGGGTCGAGGCCGCACCGGGGAGTGGGGACGACCGGATGGTCGAGCTGGTCGCGGGCGCCGACGGGCGTCCGTGCCTGGTCGTGACGGCCGACCGGGAGCTGCGTCGCCGGGTGACGGAACTGGGGGCGGAGGTCACCGGACCGCGTACCGTGCGCGGCTAGGCCCTCGGTGCCGTGCCCCGTCCGGCCCCGCCAGGGGACCTTCTGCCCACGGGCCGACCCGCCAGAATAAGCATAAGCTGGCCTCGTTCGGTCAGAATTTCGACATTCTGGTCACTTTCCAGTGACGGGATGAAGCCGTCGCGAGAAGCTGAGTCGACGGGGCCCGTCGTTCTGAGAGGATTCCGGCACTCAGGACGGCCGGTGGACGGGAGGCAGGAGTGGCGCGTGCCGCTCGCAGCAGAGACGGGCGCGAGCTCGTTTTCGACTCCTGGGGTGATCCTCGAGGACACCCCGTCTTTTTGCTGCATGGAACCCCGGGCAGCCGTATGGGACCGCGCCCGCGGTCGATGGTGCTCTACCAGCTCGGCATCCATCTCATCGCCTACGACCGCCCCGGCTACGGCGGCTCCACCCGCAGGCCCGGCCGCCATGTGGTCGACGCCGCCGAGGACGTCGAGGACATCGCCGCGTTCCTGGAGCTGGACGACTTCTCCGTCGTCGGCCGGTCCGGAGGCGGCCCGCACGCTCTCGCCTGCGCCGCGCGACTGCCCGACAAGGTGCGCAGCGCCGCCGTGCTGGTGAGCCTCGCACCTCCGGACGCCGAGGAGCTGGACTGGTTCGAGGGGATGACGGAGTCCAACGTCCGCGAGTACCGCAACGCCCGCGAGAACCTCACGCTGCTGCAGAGCACCCTGGTACAGAACGCGGACGCCATGCGGTCCGACCCGATGGCCGTGCTGAAGGACCTGGACGATGAGCTGCCCGACGTCGACCGGCACGTCGTGGCGGACGCGGGCATCCGGCGGATGCTGCACAAGAACTTCCAGGCCGGGATCAAACAGAGCGCGGACGGCTGGATCGACGACGCCGTCGCCTTCAGCATGTCGTGGGGCTTCGATCCGAAGGAGATCACCGTGCCGACCCTGCTGTGGCACGGCGAGAAGGACGTGTTCTCCCCCGTCAACCACTTCACCTGGCTGGCCGGCAGGATCGAGCACGCCACCGTCGTCCTGCAGCCGTCGGCGGCGCACTTCGCGGCCGTTCCGGTGCTGCCCAAGGTGCTCGGCTGGCTCCGGGAACAGGCGAAGGCCGACGCCGCCGCCATCACGACGGCGTGAGCCCGCTGCCTCAGATCGGGTGCGGGTCGAGCTCCAGACCCACCCTCTGACCACTGCGCAGCCGCACCACCTTCGAATGCTGCCCGCCGAGCTTGGCACTCAGGACCTCGAGGGTCTCCCGGGCCAGTTGCTCGGCCTCGGCGGTACGGCCGGTCTCCCGGAGCAGGACCGAGAGGTTGCCCAGGCAGGTGAGGGCCGTGGGATGGTCCGCGCCGAGACGGTCGCGCAACTCCCGGTGCGCCTGGCGGTAGTTGCGCTCGGCCTTGCCGGCGTCACCGAGGGCTGCCTCGGTGTTCGCCAGGTTCATCTGGCAGTTCATGCTGAACGGGTGCTCGGGACCCAGTGTGGTCTGCAGCGCGGCACGGGCCTGCTCGCACACTTCCCGGGCCGCGGCGAGCCGGCCGGTCGACAGCAGGTTGATGCTGTGGTTGACCGCGCACGCCAGCGTGTTGGGGTGGGTCTCCCCGAGCGCGGCGCGGAACCGTTCGAGCAGGTCGGCGGTCTCCGTGCAGGCCTCCTCGTGGCGTTCCGCCGCCGCGAGATGGCCCGCGAGGCCGAGCCGGACCACCAGCGTCTCCGGCGAGGCCTCGCTCAGGCGCCGCCGGCAGATGTCCAGCACGGCCTGGCTGAGGTCGACGGCCTCGTCCAGCCGGTCGAGCCGGCGCAGGGTGATGGCGAGGGCCTTCGCGGCCTCCAGCGCGGGTGGTGACTCCGGACCGAGTTCGACGGCCGTCTCATGGACGCTGCGCAAAACCTCGGCCGAGGCCTCGTACTCACCACAGGAACGCAGATCGCGACCGAGGTTGATCAGGGAGAACAGGGTGTAGGGGTGCTTCGCGCCCAGCGTCAGGGCGCGCAGGTCGCAGTTGTCCTTGTCGACGGTCTGCGCCTCGAAGCAGTCCCCGGCCATGCGCATCGACACGGCCAGGTTGTTCGCCGCGAACAGGGTCCGGGGATGGTCGTCGCCCAGGAGGTCGACGGACCGCTCGTAGGTCTCGCGGTCGATCTCCAGTGCCCTGCCGACCCGGCCCACGGCCCGCAGGTCCGCCGTGAGGCCGCCCGCCGTCATCAGGGTGTGCGCGTCGTCGTCGCCCAGCGCCTCGCGCTGCCGCTCGTAGACGTCCTGGTCGATGTCGAGCGCCCTGCTGTACCAGCCCTGGAAGCGCAGCACGTTGGCGATCTCGAAGCGCAGGTGGAGGGTCCAGCGGTCGTTCGGTCCCGCCTCCTTCTGCCAGATGACCAGCAGCTCCTCCGCGAGCGACATGGCCTCCGCGTACTCGCCGCGGGCCCGCAGATACCGCAGCCACTCGGTCATCAGACGCCGGATCCGGTCGTCGAGCGAGTACTTGGTCCACGGTGTCTTGAGGTGGGGCCAGATCATGTTGTAGCGGGACCAGTTCCCCGGGCGTTCCACGTCGCCCTCGGACGGGCGCGCGCCGCTGAGCACGTTGCGCACGCAGCGCAGCGCCGACTCCTGTTCCTCGTCGGACATCGACGAACGCACCGCGGCCTGCACGAGCCGGTGCACCTGGATGCTGCGGCTCTTGCGGTCGACCTTGGCCAGGGCGTAGCGGTGCAGCTGCCGGATGGCCCGGGACACCAGCGCCGTGCCGTCGCTGCCCGGCTGGACCTCGCTGAGGGCTTCGGCCATCTCCTTGCCGTGCACCAGGTCGAAGGAGATGGGGTCCGCACCGAAATGGGCGCACAGCTGCAACAGCCGCCGGGCGACCGGCGAGTTGAGCTGCTGGATGGAGATGTTCCAGGTCGCGCCCACCTGCAGCGGGTAGGTCCGGACGTCCGCGGCCGCCTCCAGCGTCGCCAGCTGCGGCTGGAGCAGTTCGAGGTACTCGGCGGCGTCCTGTCCGGTCTCGTTCAGCCAGGCGGCCGCCTGGTCGACGGCCAGCGGCAGGTCGCCCAACGCCTCCGCGACCCGGTCCGCGTCCTCCGCGCTGATGGCGGACACCCGGTGCAGGAGGTGCTCGATGCTCTCGGCGCGGGAGAAGACGTCGACCTCGACCCGCTCGCCGATCTGCGCCCAGCCCTCGTTGCGCGTGGTGATCAGGACGTGGCCGACGGGGCTGTTGACCAGCAGGCGCTCGATGGACTCGGGAGTCGTCGCGTTGTCGAAGACCAGCAGCCAGCGGTCGTACGTCGTGCCTCTGCGCAGCGCGTTGCGCACCGCGTCGGCCGTTGCACTGATGCTGTCCCGTTCCTCGATGCCGAGATGGGGGGCGAGTTCGGAGTACTGGCGCAGCGCGAGGTCGCCGAACTCCGCCTCGATCCACCAGACCACGTCGTAGTTGCCGCGGTAGCGGTGCGCGTACTCGGTGGCCAGCTGGGTCTTGCCGACGCCTCCCATGCCATGCAGGAGGGTGGCGGTGCCGGAGTCCTCGAGCCGCAGCCGCAGGTTCTCCAGAACCTCGGCGCGTCCGGTGAAGGCCGCGTTGCGCACGGGAACGGACCATACGGGCGGCTCCGCTCCCGGGAAGCGCGGGCCGCCGGCGGAGGCGTCCGCGGGATGCTCGCCCTGGACCACCTGCGCGTCCAGGGCCCGCAGAAGGACACTCCTGGCCTGCGCCTCGGTCATGTTGGCCAGATGGATCGGCTTGCGGTCCGAGAACGGGTGTCCCAGCCGCACGTCGCTGACCTGGATCGGCACCAGGGTGCGCCGCGATCCCATCGGGTCGGCCGCGGCCACCGCCTCCCACACCGCCCTGGCCTGGGGGGATTTCTGGTAGGCGGCGGACAGCACGGCCACCGTGCGGGAGGCACCGCGCACATTGCTGTCGGTGTCGTCGCGGAGCAGGGCACCGGCGGCCGAGCCGTCCTCGGAACGGGCGTCGCCGACGGTGAAGCCCGCGTCGCTGAGGACCCGCCCGATCCAGTCCGCCCACATCCGGTCCTCGGGCACATGGCTCAGGAACACATGGGTGGGGTCCGGCGGCCGGCGGCGCACGACGGCCTTGAGGTAGCTCTGCCGCTCCTCGTCGGTCATCGGGGCGAGCCGGCTCACTTCGCCCTCCGTGATGACCGAGGTCAGCCGTTCGCAGGCCGCGAGCAGGGAGGCGGGGGTCTCCGGCTCGTCGCGGAAGGTCGCCAGGATCTCCTCGTAGGCGTACGTGGGCTTGTACGGCACCTCCACCTTGCCCCAGTAGCCGCGCGGATCGACGTGCGGGGTCCGCGCGAGCAGCTGGTCGAAGGTGCGCCGGACCTTGGCCCGCGCGGCCTCCAGCCGGTCCGCCTCGGAGTCCTCCACCCGCATGGGCACCGGCAGGATCCGGATGCGCCGGTCGCGGTAGGTGTCCTCCACCCTGCGGGCGACGGCCGCCGCGCCTTCGATGCTCTGGTCGTTGTGGGTGAAGCAGTTCACCAGCACGTCGGGGAAGTGGATGGTGCAGATGTCGGAGATGTCACTCAGGCCGGTACGGCTGTCGACGAGGACGTAGTCGTAGCCGCGCCGGAACTGGACGCACAGGGCGTCCAGGAACTGTCCGCCGTACTGCTCCTCGTAGAAGCGGTTCCAGTTGAACTGGGAGAAGATGGACGAGTAGTTGCGGTCCTGGCGGCCCGCCGAGACGTAGTCCAGCCGGCCCTCGCCGGGGAAGTTCCACTGCAGCGGGGAGACCGCCTTGCCGATGTCGGCCTGCTCGGTGATCCATCCCTCGTCGACCTGGGCACCGTGCAGGGACTCGACCTTCAGCATGTAGTCGTTGATGAGGTCCAGCACTCCGGGGCGGTCGCGCAACGCGTTCGGTTCCAGGAACGGGCTCAGGAAGCGGTCCAGTCCCGGCGCCTCCAGGTCCCAGTCGACCACCAGGACCCGCTTGCCCTGCGAGGCCGTGATCCAGGCGGAGTTGGCCAGCGTCATGGTGCGACCGGTGCCGCCCTTGTAGCTGTAGAACGTGACGATCTTGCCGCCGTCGGGGCTGGGGAGTACGCCGGTCACGGTTGGGCCTCCTGGTCACCCTGGGAATCGGCCTGGTCCAAGGCGGGGGCGACCGGTCCGCCGGACGCGGCCTGGGGCCGCTCCGTCGACGCCGAGGGCCTGGTCGAGGATCGTAGCGGAACGCGGTTGAGGTAGTGCTGGGCCGCGCTGTCGGCGAGCTCCATGAAACGGGAGTTGAACGCCTCCGAGTTGTCGATGCCGGCCACGGCGGCCCGCTGGATGGCCCGGCCCGTGCTCAGCCGCCTGGGCAGCGCGGACCTCAGCAGCGCGCCGAGTTCCCCGCGCGCGTGCCTGGTCTGCGGGTCGTCGGCCAGCGGGGTCAGCACGGTCACCCAGGGCAGGTCGCGGGCGTCGAAGGCGCGCAGCCGGTCCATGGCGGCGGGGTCGTGCAGGATCCAGGGGTCGAGGATGAGCACCCAGGGGCTCCTGGTCTCACGCTCCCCGAAGAAGACGGACTCGGCCTCGTCGTAGGTGCGGATCTCGGGGGAGAACCCGAGATTGCGGGCCAGTTCGGCGGTGCGTTCGGCCAGCGGGATGCTGACGCCGTCGCTGAAGGGCTGCCAGTCTCCTGGCTCGCGGCCGTACTTGGTGTCCCTGCGGTCGGGCGGCAGGTGGTGGATGTCCGGCGCGAGCACGGCGATGCCCAGCGGGTGCCAGGACGAGGCGGCGAACGCGTCCGGCACGGCGTCCAGATCGGCGAAGGTGTCCTCCTCCGGCAGGGGTTCGGGTGCGCGGCCGGCCGCCTGTACGACGCACTGGGCGATCCTGCGGACGCACTGGTCGTAGTACTCCGGGTGGTCGACGTCCTTTCGCAGCCCGTACAGGCCGCCCTCCGCGTAGAGGTTCAGGGCTTCGTCCTCCACCCGAAGCGGTGCCGCCGGCCGCTCGGGCACGGGCAGGTCCAGGTCGACGACGACGGGGCGCGCGGTGGTCGGCACCGGCGTCCACAACGCCGGTATGAGTCTGCCCCGAGGAGAGCGGTGGGTGAAGGCGTACCACTGCCGGCCGCAGTACACGTCGGTGAAGTAGCGGCGCGTGATCAGGGGAACGAAGCTGTGGCAACGGTGCAGGGCGCGCGCCGTGTCGGGCCCGCCACGGTCGGCTGCGTCCAGATAGCCGACGCAGCCTGCCGCGGAGGATCCGCTCATCGTGAGGACCGCCCTGGTCAGGTCGTTGTAGAACTCCTTCACGTTCTTGTCGGCCGCCGGGCGGTCGGTGTCTCCGCCTCCGCCAGGCGGGGGCACGGGGGCGTAGCTGAGAAAGAAGTGGGGCTCCCAGTCGCGCACGCCTTGTGTGAAACGGCTGCCAAGCATCAGCGCTCCTCCCCCGCGGAACCGGTCAGGGAGTCGAAGAGGTCGTCGAAGACGCCCGGATCGCACGGTTCCAGGCGAGCGCTCACCGCGACCTCGACGATTTTCTGGGCGAGTTGGAAAACCACCCTGGAGAAGGCCCCACGACGTCCGTGGGCCTGCAGGCCGAGCAGCCCCGCCCTCGCGTACTCGTCGCCGAAGTCCTGGTGGGTGTACTGCAGTTCGGAGTAGGGGCGGGGGATCTCATCGGGGCGCAGCGGGTTCCACAGGACGGGGACGATGGCGTTGCGGGTGAAGGTCCCCCGTTCGCGGTGGAGTTCCTGCCGCCGCTGGAAGCACTCCCATTCCAGGGCGCACCACTCGCTGGTGAACAGGCGACGGGACAGGACCGGAACGAGGACCTGGCACCGTGCGAGGCGGCCCTTGAGTTCGTCCTGCCAGGCGCTGCCCAGCGGAATGCGACGGTCGAGGTAGACCGCGGGGATCTTGGCGTCCAGGTCGGTGAGTTCCATCAGGTCGCCGGTCAGTTTGGTGTGGAAGCGCAGCAGTCGTTCGTCCGGCGGTCTGTCGCTCTCCGGTACGTGCGGGGTGCGGCCGTAGCTGAGGAACCCGTAGGGCTGCTGGACGCTGCTGCGCGGCTCGTCGCGGGTGCGGCTCTCATGCACGGTCGGCCTCCGCGGAGAGGCCTCGGGATGCGGGACGGCCCGCGGCCATCCGGTCGGCGGCGGCGTCGACGGCCCAGCGCAGCGGGAACAGCCGGCTGTCGGCCGCACCGATCCGGCCCCGGACGATAGGGCCACGGCCGGCGGGCAGGGACAGCTCCAGCCGCCTGCCGAGCTCCGCGAAGTCGCTGTCGTCGAGGTCGACGTCGACGAAATCCGTCCAGCGCGGACCGTCGTCGGTCAGCAGCCGGCAGTCGTAGCGTCGGCGGACCGCGCCGGGCTGCCGGTACTCGGCCAGGTGGAACGCCGAACAGGCCTCGAACCCGACGCCCAGCAGCAGGACGTACGCCCCCTCGTCGTACAGCCGGCCGAGGGGGGACCGCTCGCCCAGCAGGCAGTCCAGGGCGTGCCCGGCGGTGATCCGGCGGGCCCGGGGTCCGAGCGCGGCGAAGGACGTCTGCGGGTGCGTGCTGCGCACGGCTCCCGGGGTGGTCCGCACCTCCTCCGCCAGCCGTCCCATGCCGTCGGAGGGGGTGGAAGCCGCGCTGAAGGGCTCCATGTTCCTACGGTAGGACAGGAGTTGACTCCATGTCAGGCCTCGCGTCATGCGGACATACGTCCGTGATGTCAGCGAATTCCCCTCGGTGAACGTGGGCACCACCAGGGTGCCGTCGGGACCGAGCGCCGCCCGCAGCGCACGTAGTACCGCGCGGCCGCCGCCGGGTACGGGGCCGACGGACCGCAAGGACGCGTGCACCAGCAGTGTCATGGCCTTCTCGACGCCGAGTGCCCGCAGGTCCGCGGTGAGGCAGGCCTCCGTGGGCATCCTCCGTCAGCCTCGTAGCCTGGCGGCCATCCGGCGTCCGTACGCGGTGAGGCCGTCGTCGGGAATCGCTGTGGCCGGGACGCGGTCCAGGTACGCGGACCGGAGGCCTTCTCTGGACACGTCGCTGCCGGCGAGATCGAACAGGTCCAACAGGGCGTTGAACTTCACCTGTTGCACTCCTTCCACGATCAGCCCGGCCAGCGCCTGGGCGGTGTCCGGCAGGGCCAGCCCCAGGGCGCCGAAGGCGTGCGGATCGGCTGCCACGGCTCCTGGTCCAGCTGCCCCGCGCACCGGGGTGCACGCGGTGAGCAGGGCGCGGACTCCCGGCGCGCGGTGGGCGTGCCGGGCGCGCAGGTGCGCGGTGGCGTCGGTGAACAGCCGGACCCACCGGATGTGGGCCGCCTCGTCCAGCCGGGGTTCGGGCTCGGCCGGGAAGCCGTCGCGGTAGGGGTCGCCGTCCTCCAGCAGGATGGTGGTCCCCCAGGCGGGGACATGGCGTGCGGGCTCCCAGCCGATGCCGAGCGGCGCGCTCTCGCTGACGGGGAGGGGCTTCCCGCCCGGGACGGCGGTCAGCAGGCCGCCTTCGTGCGCGACCAGCGCGACGGGCCCGTGGCCGGGCGTCAGGGTCAGCCGCCCGAATCCCGGCAGGTGGGCCTGGAGCACCTGCTCCGGCAGCTCGAACCGGAACCCGGTGCCCGCCCGAAGCGCCACCGCCACGGCGATCTCGCCGAGTCGCTGCCGGACCGCATCCGGTGGCACCCGCTCTTCCAGGCTCCGCACCGCCCAGGTACCGAGGTGGGGATGGCGCAGGGTCTCGGCGGTCTCACGGGGCCGATGCCGGTCCAGCCGGGTCAGGGCAGTCGCCTCGGGGCCCGGGTGGCGGGCGCACACCGCGCCGAGCAGCATCCGGCGCACGCTGGCCTCGGCGGCGACGAGGGCGCGCAGCGCGTCGCCGCTCCCGTCGCCCGCGGCGAGGGAGTCGAAGCCGTGCGCGGTCAGCGTGTGCGGGCGGCGAACCGGCCGCGGGCGCGGGGACCGCAGCACGTGTCCGATCAGCCGGAAGAGGTCCTCGCAGTAGACCGAGGGGTTGTCGAAGCCGTTGTCCGACCGGTGGCGGTGGCCGTACAGGCCGCCCCCGCAGACCCGCACCACGGAACAGTCCCGGCACTTCCGGCTCAGGGCGTCCGCTCCCCCGCTCCGCGCCAGGAAGCCGGGGTGGGAGGCCGCCTCGTCGAACGTGTGCCGCAGGACGTGGAACCCGGTGCGAGGCGCGCCGGGTCCGGCCGTCTTGAGCCAGTCGGCCTGCTCGATCTCCCCGTCGGTCTCGACGACGACCAGGTCGGGGCTGCCGAGGCCGAGCGACTCGGTGAAGGACTCCTGCCCGTCCTGCCCGGCCTCGATCGAGTCGAAGAGGCGGACCGGGAACGGCCTGCCGGCGGCACTCCAGCGGTCGTGGACGGTGATCAGCCAGCGCGCGTGGGCGGCGGGCGCGGCGGCGTCCCGCGGGGGCGGCCGGTCCCACGTGGCGTGCGGCAGCAGGAAGTCCACCCGCGGCGGGTCGAGCCCGGCCAGGGCGTCATAGACGGCGGCCGGGTCGTTGCGCACGTCGACGGTGCACAGCAGGCCGGCGAAGGCGCTGCGGTAGGGAGGGGAGCCGATGAGCCGTACGGCTGTGACGACGGCGTCGTAGGAGCCGGTGCCGTTCGCCCGCTTACGGTGGCGGTCGTTGGCGGCCTGGTCGCCGTCGAGGGAGATGCCGGTGCTGATCCGTTCCTGGACCAGCATGCGGCACAGGTCCTCGTCCAGGCGCAGGCCGTTGGTCTGCATGCGCAGGTCGAGTTCGCACACGCCGGCCAGCGCGGAACGCAGCTCCCCGGCGATCCGGGCCAGTCGCTCGCGTCCGGCGAGCAGGGGCTCGCCGCCGTGCAGGATGACGTGCACGCGCCCGAGTTCGGGGTGGGCCCTGGCGTGTTCGGCGATCCGTGACACCACGGCCGTCGCCACCTCGTCCGAAATCACCTGCGGCCGGCGCCGCCAGCTCTGGTCGGCGTGCCGGTAGACGTAGCAGTGATCGCAGGCCAGGTCGCATCTGCTGTGCACCTTGAGGACGAACTGGCGGAACGCTCTTGTCCCGGCGGTCATCGGCGCATGGTGTCCGGTCGGTCAGATGCCGGAGTTGAAGCCGGGGCCCGGCTGCCGCCCCGAGGGCAGCAGTCTGCTCAGGGCCCGGTGGTCGATTTCGCCCAGGCCGTCCAGCGGGGTGACGCCACAGTCGGGGATGCGTGTGGTGCACTGCGGCGGCTGCGGGTGCCCTGCCGGTAACCCGTCCAGAACCGCATCCGAAACCTCTCCGGCGTTCGTCATCGCGGTCTCCTTCTCCGGTTCGTGGAATCGCGTGTCGAACGGATCCCCACCGAGTGGAATCGCACTGAGCGGTCGAGAGGGGCACGTCGTCACCGCTTCACCCATCATCGGGGCCGTTTCCGCTCAGTGACAAGGGCGGCAAAGGTAGCTTACGAGCCAGCTTTCGTACGGTGACGGTCAATTCCGGTCAGAGGGCGCGGGTGGCACGTGATCCGGCCCCGCAGGCGCCGCCGAGCGGGACCTACGGGGCCGGTGGGGCATCGCGGGCGACTACGCCGTGCCGTCGTGCGGCGGCTTGGCCGCCTGGCCGGCGGCGGTCTGCTGCTGCCGCCCGAGACGGCTGTGGGAGCGGCCGTAGACGAAGTACACGACGAAGCCGACCGCCATCCAGACGGCGAACCGCAGCCAGGTCTCGGCGGGCAGGTTGAGCATCAGCCACAGCGACGCGCACACCGACAGGATCGGGATGAACGGCACCCACGGGGTGCGGAAGGCCCGGTGCAGGTCGGGACGGGACCTGCGGAGGATGATCACGCCGATCGCGACGACCACGAAGGCGAACAGCGTGCCGATGTTCACCAGCTCGGCGAGTTCGCTCAGGGGCGTGAAGCCGGCGAGGATCGCGATGAGCACGCCCAGCAGGATGGTCGGCCGGTGCGGGGTCTTGAACCGCGGGTGGACCTGGGAGAAGAAGCGCGGCAGCAGCCCGTCGCGGCTCATCGCGAAGAAGACGCGGGTCTGGCCCAGCAGCAGGATCATGCAGACGGTCGTGAGGCCGACGGCGGCGCCGAAGCTGATGAAGCCCGCGAACCAGGGGTGTCCGGTGGCCTTGAAGGCGTCGGCGAGCGGGGCGGTCACGGACAGGTCGGTGTAGTGCTGCATGCCGGTCACCACGATCGACACCAGGACGTACAGCGTGGTGCAGATGATGAGGGAGCCCAGGATGCCGCGGGGCATGTCCCGCTGCGGGTTCCTGGTCTCCTCGGCGGCCGTGGCCACGACGTCGAAGCCGATGAAGGCGAAGAAGACGACCGACGCGGCCGTGAAGATGCCCATCACGCCGAAGTTGGACGGCGCCCAGCCGAACATCAGCTGGATGAGCGGGGACTGGAGACTGTCCCCCGCCGGCACCGCCTGCGCCTTCGGGATGAACGGGTCGTAGTTGTCGCCCTTGATGAAGAAGGCGCCGGCGACGATCACCGTCAGGACGACCGTCACCTTGATGGCGACGACCAGCGAGGTGACGCGCGCGGAGAGCTTGGTGCCGAGCACGAGGATGCCGGTGAGCACCAGGACGAGCGCGGCGGCGAGGATGTCGAAGCCGAAACCTTCGGCGCCGTCTCTGACGCCGAGCGCCTCGGGCAGGTGCCAGCCGGCGTTGTCCAGCAGCGAGGCGACGTAGCCGGACCAGCCGACGGCGACCACCGCGGTGCCGAGCGCGAACTCCAGGACCAGGTCCCAGCCGATGATCCAGGCGGGCAGTTCGCCGAGTGAGGCGTACGAGAAGGTGTACGCCGAGCCGGCCACCGGGACCGTCGAGGCGAACTCGGCGTAACACAGCGCGGCGAGCGCGCAGACGACCCCGGCCACCGCGAAGGCCAGGGCGACGGCGGGACCGGCGTTGTTCTTGGCGACGGTGCCGGTCAGGACGAAGATGCCGGTGCCGATGATGACGCCGACACCGAAGACGGTCAGGTCCAGCGCGGACAAGGACTTCTTGAGCGCGTGCTCTGGTTCCTCGGTATCGAGGATGGACTGCTCGACCTTCTTCGTCCGGAAGAGGGTGCTGCTCACGGGGTACCTCCCACGCTTGTCGTCCTCGACATGATCGAGAGGGGGCGTACTGCGTATGCCCCGGCGCGGGCGGATTCACGCCAATGGGCCGGTTCCACCACCCTTCACGGTGGCGGAACCGGCCCATCCGGCCTATCTGCTGCGGCAAGGGCCTGTCCGGCGGATCATGCCGCAGACGCCGGGCGTGGCACGCCGATCTGCGGCGTTGTCGTCGGTTGCCGACTCCCCCACTCCCGACTTCGCCCGAGCGGGGCCCCCATCGCGTCGACGCTCTCCTCCGCCGTGCAGCCCGACGCACCACGCCCCGCTCACCTGCGTCGAGGGGGCGCTGCGCATTTGCTGCGACCCGATCCGCCGAACAGGCCCTAGTCCCGCGCGGGTTCCACCGCGTCGACCTCGGCCGCCGTGCTGCCGTACCGGCCGTCCAGCTTGGACACCAGTCCGGTGACCTGGCGGGCGATGTCGGGGGCGGTGAGCCCGATCTCCGCCATCACCTCGGCGCGGGAGGCGTGGTCGAGGAAGCGCGGCGGGATGCCGAAGTCCCGCAGCGGGACGTCGACGCCCGCGTCCCGCAGGGCCTGCGCGATCGTCGAACCGACACCGCCGACGCGGGAGTTGTCCTCGACGGTGACGACCACGCGGTGCCGCTCGGCGAGCGGGGCCATGGCCTCGTCGACGGGCTTGACCCAGCGCGGGTCGACGACGGTGGTGGAGATGCCCTGCTTGTCGAGGAGGCTCGCGATCTCCAGGCACATGGGTGCCAGGGCGCCCACGGAGACGAGGAGCACGTCCGGCGTGTCGGTGCCGGGCTCGCGCAGCACGTCCATGCCGCCGACCCGTCCCACGGCGGGAACGGCGGGGCCGACGGCGCCCTTGGAGAAGCGGACCACGGTCGGCGCGTCGTCGACGGTGACGGCCTCGCGCAGCTGGGCGCGGACCTGGTCCGCGTCGCGCGGGGCGGCGAGCCTGAGGCCGGGGACGACCTGGAGGATCGACATGTCCCACATGCCGTTGTGGGAGGCGCCGTCGGTGCCGGTGACACCGGCCCGGTCCAGCACGAACGTCACCCCGCACTTGTGCAGGGCCACGTCCATGAGGACCTGGTCGAAGGCGCGGTTGAGGAAGGTGGCGTACACCGCGAAGACCGGGTGCACCCCGCCCGTCGCGAGGCCCGCCGCGGAGACGGCGCCATGCTGCTCGGCGATGCCGACGTCGTAGATCCGGTCGGGGAAGGCGTCCGCGAACTTCTTCAGGCCGACCGGCTGGAGCATCGCGGCCGTGATCGCCACGATGTCCTCGCGCTCCTTGCCGAGCTGCACCATCTCGTCGCCGAAGACGGAGGTCCAGTCGGCGCCCGACGCCTTGATCGGCAGGCCGGTGTCGGGGTGGATGGGGCCGATGCCGTGGAAGCGGTCCGCCTCGTCCTGGAGGGCGGGCTGGTAGCCGCGGCCCTTCTCGGTGAGGCAGTGCACGATGACGGGCCCGCCGAAGCGCTTGGCCCGCGCCAGCGCGGACTCCAGGGCCTCGATGTCGTGGCCGTCGATCGGACCGACGTACTTCAGGCCGAGGTCCTCGAACATGCCCTGCGGCGCGATGAAGTCCTTGAGGCCCTTCTTGGCCCCGTGGAGGGTCTCGTACAGCGGCCTGCCGACGACGGGCGTCCGCTCCAGCACCTCCTTGGTACGGGCGAGGAAACGCTCGTAGCCGTCGGTGGTGCGCAGCGTCGCGAGGTGGTTGGCGAGGCCGCCGATGGTCGGCGCGTACGACCGCTCGTTGTCGTTGACGACGATGACCAGCGGGCGGTCCCTGGCGTCGGCGATGTTGTTGAGCGCCTCCCAGGCCATACCGCCCGTCAGGGCACCGTCACCGATCACGGCGACCACGTGGTCGTCGCGTTTGAGGATCTGGTTGGCCTTGGCGATGCCGTCGGCCCAGCCGAGGACCGTGGAGGCGTGGCTGTTCTCGATGACGTCGTGCTCGGACTCGGCCTGCGACGGGTAGCCGGACAGGCCGCCCTTCATCTTCAGCTTCGAGAAGTCCTGACGGCCGGTGAGCAGCTTGTGCACGTAGGACTGGTGGCCGGTGTCCCAGAGCACCTTGTCCCTGGGAGAGTCGAACACCCGGTGCATGGCGATGGTGAGCTCGACCACACCGAGGTTGGGGCCGAGGTGGCCGCCGGTCTTGGAGACGGCGTCGACGAGGAAGGTCCGGATCTCCTCGGCCAGCTGGTCCAGCTGCTCCAGGCTGAGCCGGTCCAGATCGCGCGGTCCCCTGATGCGGGTCAGCAGCGGCACCCGTGCCTCCTTGCAGTAGAGCTGTTGCCGGGCTTGTCGAGTCTAATGTTCCGCCTTCGTGGCCCGCGCCCGGGCGGTGCGTGATACGTCACGCGATCGGCTGTACCCAGGTTGTGCCGGTCCTACGACAAGACTGTGCCCGGCACCGTCATCGGTGCCGGGCACAGGCTTCCCTCAAAGGGGCGGTACCGCAACTCCCCAGGGGCGCGGGGAACTGCGCGACCGGCCACACACGGCCGGCACCCGCAACCCGAACCGAGCCCCCACGGCGAAACCGCGCTACGCGCGGCCGGCGGCCTTCTGACTCCTGCGGGAGACGGAGTCGATGACCACCGCACCCAGCAGCACCGCACCGGTGATCATGTACTGGATCGAGGTGTTCATGTTCAGCAGGTCCAGACCGGTCTGGATGGACTGGATGACCAGCATGCCCAGCAGCGCGGACCACACGGTGCCCCGCCCGCCGAAGAGGCTGGTACCGCCGATGACCGCCGCCGCGATCGCGAGCATCAGCGTGTTGCCGCCACCGGCGTTCAGCGTGGCGCTCTGCGTCTGCCCGGCGAAGAACATGCCGCCGACCGCCGCGAAGCCACCGGCGATGGCGAACACGGTGATACGGATCATGGACACGTTGATACCGGCACGGCGGGCAGCCTCGATGCCGCCGCCGACCGCGAAGACCTTGCGGCCGTACGGGGTGCGCCGCAGCACGAAGTCCACGATCACCAGCGACGCGAGGAAGATCACCAGCGCGTTGGACACACCGGCGGCCTGGTTCAGGACGTAGGCGGAGACGAACGCGGCCACCGCGAGGGCACCGACCCGCAGCGCGATCTCGCTGGTGGGCCGGAAGGGGACCCCGGCGGCACGACGGCGGCGCTGGTCGACGAGCGAGCCGTAGAGCATGGAGGCGACACCGAGGCCGGCCAGCAGGTAGGCGCCGATGACGGCCTGGTCCATGAAGAACGAGCTCTGGCCGAACAGGTGGACCGGACCCTCGTCCGGGATGTTGATGGTGCCGCTCTCACCGAGCAGCCACAGCATCAGACCGTTCCAGCCGAGGAAGCCCGCCAGGGTCACCACGAAGGCCGGAACGCCGATCCTGGCGAAGAACCAGCCGTGCAGCGCGCCGATGCCGACGCCGGTGATCACGGTCAGCACCAGGGCCAGCCACGAGTCCACCCCGTGGTCGACCACGAAGACGGCGAACACCGTGGACGCCAGGCCGCTGACGGAGCCGACGGACAGGTCGATCTCGCCCAGCAGCAGCACGAACACCAGGCCGATGGCGAGCATGCCGGTGGCCGAGAGGTAGTAGCTGATGTTGGACAGGTTGTCGGCGCTGAGGAACCGGTCGTTCTGCAGCTGGAAGATCGTCCAGATGACGATCAGACCGATGACGACCGGCAGGGAGCCGAGCTCACCGCCCTTCATCTTCCGCTTGAACTCGGTCAGGTAGCCCTTGAGGCCCTCTTCGCGGATCAGCAGACGCGGGTCGACGACGGTGACCGGCGCGGCCGTGGGGTCGTCGGCCGGCGCGACGGTGGCCTGCGAGGCCTCCGGATCCTGCTTCACGGTCTTGGACGTGTCACTCACTTTGCCGCCTCCGTGGTGCGTCGCCCGGCACGACGGGTCACGGCGTTCTCCGTGGCACCGGTGATCGCGGCGATGATCTCTTCGTGGGTGGTGTCCTTCACCGGGAAGGACCCGTTGTTCCTGCCCAGGCGCAGCACGGCGACGGTGTCCGCGACCGCCTTGACGTCGGCCATGTTGTGGCTGATGAGGATGACGCCGAGGTCGCGCTCACGCAGCCGCTCGACCAGGTCGAGGACCTGCGCGGTCTGCTCGACGCCGAGTGCCGCGGTGGGCTCGTCGAGGATGACGATCTTCGGGTCGCCGATCAGCGCGCGGGCGATGGCGACGACCTGACGCTGGCCACCGGAGAGGCTGGCGATCGGGATGCGCACGCTCGGGATGCGGATGGAGAGGGTGCTCAGCAGCTCGCGGGCGTTCTTCTCCATCGTGACCTCGTCGATGACACCGCGGTGCAGCAGCTCACGGCCGAGGTAGAGGTTGCCGACGACGTCGAGGTTGTCGCACAGCGCGAGGTCCTGGTAGACGGTCGCGACGCCGAGGCCCTGGGCGTCGTGCGGCTTGTTGATGCTGACCGGCTTGCCGCCCCACTCGATGACGCCCTCATCGATGGGGTGCACACCGGCGATCGTCTTGACCAAGGTGGACTTACCTGCGCCGTTGTCGCCCACCAGGGCGACCACTTCTCCGGCGTGGACCTCCAGCTCGACATCGGTGAGGGCCTGCACCGCACCGAATCGCTTGGAGACTCCGCGCAACGCCAGCACGGGCGTAGCGGACACGTGAACCATCTCCTTCGCCGCCTGACCGGCGGGGATGCCGCGCTTGTCAAAAGGCGCGGAGTGTTGTGCTCGAGGCACTGGTTTACAAGATGAACATGCGCGGGCCGTCGCCTCTTGGCAACGGGCGAGCGACCCGGGGAAAGTGCGGGGACGTTTCCGCGCCCGCCGCGGTGGCGGCCTGCGCCGCTGTCCGGGCGTGCTCTCGGGAGCGTGCCCGCCGGGCGGCGTGGGGGTGTTCCTGGACTTTCCCGCGGCCGCTCACGTCATGCGTCCGTCCGGCGCCCGCCCCGCAGCGGGGTGAAGGTGGGGCGAGCGCCGGACAGGCTCTGCATGCCGCGGTGCGGCTTTACTCCAGACCGGCTGCCTTGCACTTGGCGGCGTAGTCCGCGGTGCAGATGTCGGCGACGGTGTAGAGCTTGTCCTTGATCACCGTGTCCTTGATGTTGTCGACGGTGACCGAGACCGGGGTCAGCAGCTGCGAGGGCACCTTGTCGCCGGAGCCGCTGGTCAGCGTCTCGGTGGCCAGGTCGTCGATGCTCTTGCCGTCGAGCAGGTTGACCGCGAGCTGGGCGGCCGCGTCGGCCTCCGGCTTGAAGGCCTTGTAGACGGTGCTGGACTGGGTGCCGGCGACGATGCGCTGGATACCGGCGAGCTCCGCGTCCTGACCGGTCAGCGGGATGCCGCTGATGCCGGCGCCCTTGAGGGCGGTCGCGATACCACCGGCCATGCCGTCGTTGGCGGAGTAGACGCCCGCGATGTTCTTGGCGCCGAGCTGGGTGATCGCGGCCGACATCTTCTGCGCGGCGACCGTGTCCTTCCACAGACCCGACTGCTCGTAGGCGATGTCCACCTTGCCGTCGAGGGCCTTGTGGGCGCCTTCCTTGAACTGCGCGGCGTTCGGGTCGGCGTCGTCACCGTTGATCATGACGACCTTGGACTTGGGGGTCGCCTTGGAGCCGAGGGCGTCGATCAGGGCCTGGCCCTGGAGCTCGCCGACCTTGACGTTGTCGAAGGAGACGTACGCGGAGACCGGGCCCTGGGCCAGACGGTCGTACGCGATGACCTTGACGCCCTTGTCGACCGCGCTCTGGATCGAGGACTTGATCGCGGCGGAGTCCTGGGCGCTGATCACGATGACCTTGACGCCCTTGGTGATCATGCTGCTGACCTGCTGCGCCTGCTTGGCCGAGTCGGCCGCGGCGTTCGCGTACTCGACCTTGCAGTCGGAGCAGAGCTCGGCGACCTTGTCCTCGAAGTACGGCTTGTCGAACTTCTCGTAACGAGCGGTCACGTTGTCGGGAAGAAGCAGGCCGATCGACTTGCCGCCCGAGCCGCTGCCGCTGCCGCTGTCCGAGTCGTCGTCGCCGGCCTTGCCACAGGCCGCCACCGAGACGGCGAGCGCCCCGATCGCTACAGCAACGGCGGTACGACGCATTCGCGTGTTCACTTTGTAACCTCCCTGACGAGGCCGCGTCGTTGCGGCCGAGGTGGCTGGAAGTCAACTCGGCCACGCGTGCGACGTCAAGAAGTAAATACTTAACGAGATGGCAACGGCGTCCTGCGTTCTCTAAGTGAAGGCAGGCGTCGCCGCATGCAGCGTACTGTCCAAAAGGGTCGAATCACCCATCTCGCTCAGTGCGAGGGCGAGTGCTCCGAGCACCTCCGCGCGGCCTCCAAGTGCCCCTGGAAGCACGGACAGTTGGCGCGCCGCACTGGGGATCGCATAGCGGCCGACGGACTCCCTGATGGGCCCGAGCACCAGCTCACCGGCCTCGGCGAGATCACCGCCCAGGACCACCCGGCTCGGGTTCAACAGATTGCAGAGATTGGCGACTCCACTTCCGATGTGTCGGCCGACGTCGGCGATCACCCGACGGCAGCCTGGGTCTCCGTCCCGCGCCAGCCGCACGACGCCTTCCATCGTCAGGCCGGTCCCGTGGCTGGACTGGAGCAGCGGCAGCACATAGCGCGCGGCCGCGAAGGTCTCCAGGCAGCCCCGGTTTCCACAGCGGCAGACGGGGCCGGACTCGTCAAGTGTAATATGTCCGATTTCGCCCGCTGTGCCACCGGGGCCGCGGTAGATGGTCCCGTTGATCACCAGGCCGGCTCCGACACCGCTGGCGACCTTGATGTACGCCAGGTCGCGCACCCCCCGCCCGCTGCCCCACACCAGCTCACCCAGGGCGCCGAGGTTGGCGTCGTTGTCCACGTGCACGGGCACGCCGAGGCGCCCGCGCAGCTCCTCGGCGGGCTTGGTGCCGATCCAGCCCGGCAGGATGGCGGACGAGCCGAGCGTGCCGGACTCCAGGTCGATGGGGCCGGGTACGCCGAGGCCCACGCCGGCGATCTTCGACCGGTCGACACCGGTTGCTGCAATCAGGCGATTGACCAGGTGTTCCGCACGGTCGAAGCCCTGCGTCGAGGAGGCGTCCACGTCGAGCGGCTCGGACTCCTCGGCCAGCACCTGGTGCGCAAGGTTCCCGACCGCGACGCGCAAATGCGTGTGCCCGAAGTCGACCCCGATGACGATTCCGGCGTCCCCGCTCAGGGAGACGCTGCGGGCCCGGCGGCCGCCCGCGGAGGTGGGCGTGACCTCGACGGTTCCGCCGTCCTTGAGCTCGCGCACGATGTTGGAGACCGTCGCCGCGGACAGGCCCGTCGACCGCGCGATCTCGGCTTGCGTGAGCGACCCGGCCAACCGTACGGCCCGTACGACCCGCTCCAGGTTGGCTCGGTGCAGTGATGACTGCGACCCCGGAGTCTCCACGACGACCTCCTGCGCGCGGGACCGCTTCAATGAGGCCCCGTCTATGTCCAACTAGTGAACTCTAAGCTGAGCTGTTCGGGTTGCCTCCCGTCAAGAGGTTGAACCGCATCGGCGTTCATGTACACAAACACGGCCGCCGCTTCCGGAAGATCCGGAAGCGGTCGCCGTACGGGTGAGGGGGCCGCTACTTCAGCGCCCCCGCGGTCAGTCCCTGCACCACCTGCCGCTGGAAGATGATGTACGCCGCGAGCACCGGCAGCATCGCCATGACCAGGCCCGCGAACAGTCCCGACCAGTCGCCCTTGTACCCCTGGCTGACCGCCAACTGCACCAGTCCCTGAGTGAGGACGCGCTTGTCCGGGTCGGTGTTCAGCACCGTGGGCAGCATGTACTGGTTCCACTGCCCGAGGAAGTTGAAGATCCCCACGCTGATCAGGCCGGGCTTGGCCATCGGCAGCATGATCTGGAAGAACGTCCGGGTGTGCGAGGCCCCGTCCACGAAGGCCGCCTCCGCCACCGAGGTGGGCAGGGTGCGGAAGAACGCGGTGAGGAAGAACACCGTGAACGGCAGCGAGTAGGCGATGTAGACCAGGATCAGGCCGTGGATCGTGTTCAGCAGGCCCATGTTGTTCACGACGTAGAACAGCGGGACCAGTGCCAGCATGATCGGGAAACTCATGCCGCCGATGAACAGGAAGTAGATGAACCGGTTGCCCGGGAAGTCGAAGCGGGCCAGGACGTAGGCCGCCATCGAGCCGAGCACCAGGGTGCCGATGAGCGAACCTCCCACCACCAGAATGGTGTTGAGGAAGTAGTCGCTCATGTTGGCTTCGGTCCAGGCCCGCGACCAGTTGTCGAAGTGCAGCGTGTCCGGCAGCGACCAGGGCGAGCCGAAGATGGAGCTGTCGTCCTTGAAGGACGTCATCACCGCCCACAGCAGTGGCAGTACGACCATGATCGCCCAGATGACCAGGATCCCGTGCGAGAAGACGTTGAGGGCGGTGCCCTGCTTCTTCTCCTTGCGGGGCGGGCCGGCCGGGACATCGGCCTTGGCGACGGGAATGCCGGGCTCTGCCGGCAGAGGGGCGGGGGTCTCGGTCGTCTTCATCTGTTCAGTACTCCAGCCGCTCGCGTCGGCCCAGCCGCATCACGAGGGCGGCGAAGGCCAGCGTGACGACGAGAAGGGCGACGCCGATGGTGGTGGCGTAGGCGGCCTGCCCGTCGCGGAACGCCTTCTGGTACACGTACAGCACCAGGACGGTGGTCGAGTAGTCGGGACCGCCCGGCCCGGTCGTCATGATCTGTACGACCGCGAACGACTCGGCGCCGAGGGCGAGGATGCCCATGTAGACCCAGCCGGACTGCACGGTGTCCCACAGCAGGGGCAGGGTGATCCGGAAGAACGTGGTGGCGCGGCCCGCACCGTCGAGCAGCGCCGCCTCGTACAGGTCGGCCGGGATGGAGGCCATGCCCGCGGAGAAGAGGACCACGAAGAAGCCGACCGTGGACCACACGAGCACCGCCAGCACGCACCACAGGGCCAGGCTCGGGTCGCCCAGCCACAGGGGCTGGACGCTGCCGAGCCCGATCCCGCGCAGCAGCGAGTTGATGGCGCCGCTGTCCGGGTTGTACGCGAAGGCGAACAGCAGGGCCACGATGGCGATCGAGAGCACCTGCGGGAAGAAGTAGACGATCTTGTAGAAGGAAGAGCCCCGGACTCCGGAGATCACCGGGCCGCCCTTCCTTCGCCGCCCGCCGACATTGATCATGAAGGCGAAGAACAGCGCCAGACTGATCGTCAACAGCGGCAGCACGACCGCGAACATCAAGCTGTGCTGCAAGGACTTCCAGAAGATCTCGTCGTCCAGCATCCTCCGGTAATTGTCCAGGCCGACCATCTTGAATTCGGGGCTCAGGCCGGTCCAGTCCGTGAACGAGTAGTAGATGGACTGGATGAACGGCCAGATCACGAATAGCGCGTACAGACCGAGGGGCACTGCCAGAAACCCCACGATGAACCGGTACTTGCCGTGCTGCATCGCTTCTCCGGTCCGTTACTGGTGCTTGTAGTGCTTGATCGACGTGTCCTTGGCGGTCTCGTCGGCGTAGGCCTGGATCTTCTTGATCGCCTCGGCCGGAGTGAGCCGGCCGGCCATCATCTCGCCGAGTCCGGAGACCCCGATCTTCTCCTTCTGCAACTGCACGTACCAGTCCTGCAGACGCGGGTTGACCACGTTGTCGCCGGCCTTCTCCAGCGCCGCGACACCGGACTTGAGGCCGGGGGTGAGGGTGATGCCGTCGGTGCCGCCGTTGTACGCCGTCAGCGACTTGACCTTGCTGGTGAAGTTCTTCGAGGACGCCTCGCTGAGCATGATGCGCAGCTGCTCCATGCCGCCCGTGCCGTTCTTCGCCTTGGCCGGGACGATGAAGGGCTCGCCGCCGGAGGCCCAGATGGTGCCGAAGGGCATCTTGTCGGAGGAGTCGATGCCGGTGGGCGCGGAGACGGCGAGGTCGAAGTCGGCCGGGATGACGTTCGCCGACTCGTTCTCCACCCAGGAGCCGTTCGGGATGAACAGCGCCTTGCCCTTGGCCCACGCGGTCTGCGACTGGATGTGGTCCAGACCGGGTGTGCCCTTGAGGATGTAGCCCTTCTTGAAGAGCTCGTAGTAGGCCTCGAAACACGCCTTGACCGCCGGGTGCTTCCAGGCGTTCGGCTCCAGGTTGTCGATCGCGTCGAGGACTTCGACGCCGCCGACCTTGCCGATCATCGGGTACAGCGAGAAGGGGAGGTAGTACGGGTATTTGCCCGCGTACGTCCAGCCCGCGATGCCCTGCTTCTTGGCCTTCTCGCAGACCGCGAGCATCTCGTCCCAGGTCTCGGGATAGGCGGAGTCGAGGGAGTCCAGGGCCTTCTGCGAATACCACACGCCGTACACCGTGTAGGCGTAGTACATGATCCAGACCGGGTCGCCGTCCAGCTGGCCCATCTCCACGATGCCGGGGCGCAGCGTGTCGCGGACCTTCTTGGCCGGGTCGTCGTAGGACGGGGCGTCGAGGAGCGGGGTGAGGTCGGTGAGCTGGTTCTTGCCGGCCAGGACGCCCATGTCCATCTGCTCGGCGCCGGAGTTGTCGATGAGGTCGGGCGGGGTGCCCTGGTTGAAGCGGGGCTGGAGGGTGGACTGGATCTTCTGGGTGGCGGAGAACTTCACCTTGGCCCCGGGGAAGTTCTTCTCGTAGATCTTCACGGCGTCCTCGGCGTACTCCTTGCCGAATCCGCCGTCGAACAGGACGAATTCCATCCCCGCGGTGTCGTTCACACCCAAGGGGTTCTTCTCGGTCTTCTTGCCGGCTTTGGCCTTGTCCCCGCTGTCGTCGCCGCCACTGCTGGCACACGCGGACAGGAAGCTCATCGTGGGGACGGAGATCAGGCCCAGCGCGGCGGACCGCTTGATCAGATCGCGGCGGCCGACGCCACCGGTGCCGTTGTTCTCGGCGGAAGTGGATCCCATGCTCAAGTCCTCGCCTTCTCCAGGACTCAGGCGGTGTACCGGATCCTCCCGGGCACCGCGGTCAGGTCAAGCAGGTTCGTGCGGATCATGACGTGCGGATCGTGACGTGCGGATCGTGTGAATCGTCGACAGGTATAGTCCACTTCAGGTCAATGGAGCAAGATCGAATGCAAGGTTGGCTGCGGGTCTTTCCCGAGTTGAGACCTCCCGGAAATATGAGTGGCCTGTGGGCGCCTTGCCGGAAAAATCCTTGACATAGGCCCCGAATGCCACAGTGAAGATCATTGACACCACCGTCCACTGGGGCCACGGCTGATCTCTGCAGGGAGATGATGACAACGTTGTCCAGATGCCAGGAGCGTGCTCGCGTATGCGGCAGCACAGGGTTCCGCGGGCGGCGGCGCGGGCATGGAGGCCCCGCCCCGGGGCACCCGCCGCCACCGACCGGGGGTCGAGCGCGATCGAGACAGACCAGACAAGCCGGTCAAGCCGGTCAAGCCGGTCAAGCCGGTGACGCACGCGCTCGCTTCCGCGAACGACGGCGCCCCGGGTCCGCCCCGGCTCGCCGACGTCCCGTTGTCCACCGGAAAGCGTGCACTGCGCTACGGCAGACGGGCGTACGCGTATCGCGAGATCGTCGACGTCGACGTGGCGGCGGGCCGGGACACCCGGCTCTCGTACCACGACCCCCCGAACGTCTCCGCCGACCTGGCCCGGCCTGGACCGACTGCGTCCCCGGGCCGGGGGCGTTCCGGCACCATCGGCTGCCTCGTCACGCTCAACATGCCCTGGGGCAGGCGGAGTTGCTGGCCGGAATCCACCACATCCCAGCAGTCGACAGGTACCTCACGAGCGGCCGGTGCACCACAATGGCCGGGCGTCGCCGGTGAGCACCGTGCGGCACGGCATCCGGAGGGGGAGGAAGCGCGGATGAGCATCAAGAGACGGCTTGGGGGACTGCTCGCGGGGACCGGTCTGATGGTGGGGGCGCTGTGCGCGACGGCCGCACCCGCCCAGGCCTACAGCCCCAATCCCGGTGTCGCCAAGTACTACTACGACACCGACAACTGCCCCTGTAGCGGCGGCAATCTGACGGACCCGTTCGACGGCACCCACTTCGCGAACGACGCCGGTGGCCTGGCCGTCAAGATGGAACTGAACGACGACGGCTGGTTCGTCGGCAAGGTGGAGTTCCATCCCCACGACGAGAAGCTCTGGGTCTACGACACCCGCAACGACGGGGACGGCTTCTTCGTCGCCGTCGGCTACTCGTCCGGCGGCAGCCATCACGACCTCGGCACCTTCTCCGCGCCGGGCACCTCCGAGGTCGTGGACCTCACGGTGAAGGACTTCGACATCCCGGACGGCGCCATGGTCGACATCTCGGTGTACGACGAGTCGGGCCGCACCGACCTGATCGGCGCGGCGCGCGGAACCGGCGCGGCCGTTGCCTAGCGTCGACCCCGCCTGGCTGCCGCCCGGCGCCTTCCGCGCGCTCGGCACCCGGCGCACGCTGATCCGCGGTTCGGGGCCGCTGGTGGAGACGGCCCACGGGGAAGTGGCCGAGGCCTGTGCGCGGTTCGGCGGCCGTGTCGTCCGCGGCTCCGGGCCGGCCGACACCGGGGACGACCTGGTACTGGAACTGACCGGCTCCGACGGCTCCGAGGCATTCACGTACGAGCGCGAAGGGGGCCGAACGACCGTCACCGCGTCAGGACAGGCCGGGCTGCTCCACGGCCTCTTCCACGTCGTGCGGCTCGGAGAGGACGCCTTCCGCGGTGAGCGGGTGCGGGAGGCGCACCGTCCCGCGGTGGCGCTGCGGATGGTGGACCACTGGGACAACGTGGCCGTGCACCCGGTCATGGGCCAGGTGGAGCGCGGCTACGCCGGCGGGTCGCTGTTCTGGGCGGACGGGCGGGCGCGGGGCGAGACGGAGCGGGTGCGGGCGTACGGCAGGCTGCTGGCCGCGTGCGGGATCAACGCCGTGGCGGTGAACAACGTCAACGTGCACGAGACCGAGGCTCACCTGCTGACCGACCGGATCGGTGAAGTGGCCGAGATCGCGGGCGCGTTGAGGACGTACGGCATCAGGACCCACCTGTCGGTCACCTTCGCCGCGCCGGTGCTGCTCGGCGGACTGGCCACGGCCGATCCGCTGGACGCCTCGGTGCGCGCGTGGTGGGCCGAGGCGTCGGCGCGGGTGTACGAGGTGATCGAGGACTTCGGCGGGTTCGTGGTGAAGGCCGACTCGGAGGGCCGGCCGGGGCCGTTCGCCTACGGCCGCAGTCACGCGGACGGCGCGAACATGCTGGCCGCCGCACTCGCTCCGCACGGCGGCACGGTGCACTGGCGGGCGTTCGTCTACGACCACCGCCAGGACTGGCGGGACCGGACGAGCGACCGGGCGCGTGCCGCGTACGACCACTTCACCCCGCTGGACGGGGAGTTCGCGGCGAACGCGGTGCTCCAGGTCAAGCACGGGCCGCTGGACTTCCAGGTGCGGGAGCCGGTCTCACCGCTGATCGGCGCGATGCCGGGGACCCGGCTCGCGGTGGAGGTGCAGGCCACGCAGGAGTACACCGGTCAGCAGCGGCATGTGTGCTGGCTCGGACCGATGTGGAGCGAGGTGCTGCGGTTCCGGCCGGAGGGTGAAGAGGGTGCGTGTGTCGGGGAGTTGGGACGCGGCGGACTGGTGGCGGTGTCCAACGCCGGCGACGACCCGTTCTGGACGGGGCACCCGCTGGCGCAGGCCAACCTGTACACCTTCGGGCGGCTGGCCTGGCAGCCTGACGTGGATCCGGACGGCGTCCTCGACGAGTGGATCCGGCTCACCTTCGGACCGGCACAGACCTCGGACCCCGTACGGCTGCGGGACGGGCTGCACGCCGTGCTCGACGGGTCCTGGCGGACGTACGAGAAGTACACCGCTCCGCTCGGGGTCGGCTTCATGGTGCAGCCGGGGCACCACTACGGGCCGAGCGTGGACGGCTACGAGTACAGCCCCTGGGGCACGTACCACTTCGCCGACCGGAACGGCATCGGCGTCGACCGGAGCGCGGCGACCGGCACCGGGTTCGCGGCGCAGTACCTCAAGCCCTGGGCGCAGGTGTACGAGTCACCGGACACCTGCCCCGACGAGCTGCTGCTGTTCTTCCACCACGTGTCGTACGACCACGTACTGCACAGCGGCAAGACGGTGATCCAGCACATCTACGACACCCACTTCGAGGGCGTGACGGAGGTGGAGCAGGCCCGGGAGGTGTGGGCCTCACTCGCGGACCTCGTCGACCCGGAACGCCACGCTCGGGTGGCGGAGCGGTACGAGGAACAGCTCCGCAGTGCCCGCGAGTGGCGCGATCAGGTCAACAGCTACTTCTTCCGGAAGTCGGGTGTGCCCGACGCACATGGGCGGCGCATCCATTGATCCGCTCTACCGCAGGCGCAGGATCGCCGTGCCGAGCGGGTCGAGGGCCAGCGGGTCACCCTGCTCGACCTGCTTGCCGGTCAGCAGGTCGGTGGCGGTGGCGTGGGCCGTCAGGTCGACCGTTTCGGGGGCGTGGTTGAGGAGGAAGACGAGGCGGGTTCCGTCCGGGGCGACACGGGTGGCGGTCTCCACGGTCGCGTGGTCGGCGTACGGGCCGATCAGGTCGTGGCGGGTGAGGACACGGCGTACGACCTCATTCACGCCCGGCTGGTCGAGGGCGGTGGCGACGTACCAGGCCTCGCCCCCGTTCTCGCCGAACCGGTTCCGGGTCACCGCCGGGGTGTCCGCGTAGAAGTCGGCGCCGTAGGTGGCGACCGCCTCGGCGCCGCGTGGCTGCACGATCTCGAAGACGAGGCGCGCTTCGCTCTTCAACTCCCCCAGCCTCACTGGTTGTACGAAGTCCCGTGCGCGGGAGTCCCATTCGTCGACGCGGATGCCCATGAGGGCGGCGAGCGGGCCGGGGACGTCGGCGAGGAAGGCGCGGTCGTGTTCGTCGACGCGGCCGGAGAGGAACGTGGACACCACCGTGCCGCCGCGGGCCGCCACCCCTTCCAGGCGGTCCGCCAGGTCGCCCTTGATCATGTGCAGGACCGGGGCGAGGACCACGTCGTACGGGGTGAGGTCGGCGCTCGGGGGGATCACGTCCACGTCGGCGCCGGCCTCGCGGGCGGCCCGGTAGTAGGCGTGGACGGTGTCCTGGTAGCGGACCAGGCGGGAGGGGCCGTCGGAGATCTCCAGGGCCCACCAGCTGTCCCAGTCGAAGAGCAGGGCGGTGCGGGCCGGGGTGCGGGCGCCCAGGCTCACGTCTCCCAGCATCTCCAACTCCCGCCCCAGGTCGGCTACTTCGCCGAAGACGCGGGTGTCGTCGCGGCTCGCGTGGCCGATGACCGCGCCGTGGTACTTCTCGCAGGCGCCGCGGGAGGCGCGCATCTGGAAGTACAGGGCCGCGTCTGCGCCGTGGGCGACGGCCTGGAAGGTGGCGAGGCGGAGTTCGCCGGGCCGCCGGAGCGGGTTGACGTCGCGGCACGCCGTGGTGGACGGGGTCTGTTCCATCAGCCAGAAGGGGGCGCCGTCCTTGAGGCCGCGCATCAGGTCGTGGGCGAGGGCGGGCCAGGTCGGCGGGGCGTCGAGGGGCGGGTAGCTGTCCCAGGAGGCGAAGTCGAGGTGGGGCGCCCAGCGGTGGTAGTCGAGAGGGCGGAACATGCCCATGAAGTTGGTGGTGACGGGCGTGTCCGGGTCGTGTCGCCGGATCGCCTCCTTCTCGGCGAGGAAGCAGCCGAGGAGGGCGTCGGTGGTGAAGCGGAAGTAGTCGAGGGTGGTGCCCTGGAAGGCGGTGTGGTCGGGGCCGCGCCAGTGCTCGGTGAGGGCGTTCGGGGGCTCGATCTCGGCCCAGTCGGTGTAGCGGTGCGACCAGAAGGTCGTGCACCAGGCGTCGTTGAGGGCGTCCAGGGTGGCGTACTTCTCGCGCAGCCAGTCCCTGAAGGCGTCGGCGCACAGGTCGCAGTGACAAACGCCGCCGTACTCGTTGTTGATGTGCCAGGCGAGCAACGCCGGGTGTCCTGTGAACCGTTCGGCGAGCCGGGCCGCCATGGCCGTGGCCTGACGGCGGTACGCCGGTGCGCTGGGGCAGAAGTTGTGGCGCTGGCCGTAGCGGTGCCGGCGGCCCTCGAAGTCGGTGCGGTTGACCTCGGGGTACTTCTTCGCGAGCCAGGGCGGGAGGGCGGCGGTGCCGGTGGCGAGGCAGACCTGGCGGCCCTCGGCGGCGGCCCGGTCGAGGATGCGGTCGAGGACCGTGAAGTCGTGGGTGTCCTCGGCGGGTTGGGTGAGCGACCAGGAGAAGACGCCGACGGTGAGGGTGTCGATGCCGGCCCGGGTGAACAGCCGGTGGTCCTCGTCCCAGACGGGCTCCGGCCACTGCTCGGGGTTGTAGTCGCCGCCGTACGCGATCTTGGGGGTACCGGGCACGGTCATGCGGTGAAGTCCTCCTGGGTCTCGGCGATCACCGGTCGGCCGCTGTGCAGCAGGGACAGCAGGAGCGGGGCGGCGAGCAGGGCGGGCAGGGCCTCGGTCAGCAGGGCGGTCAGTCCGGCGGTCAGCACGAGCAGCGAGGCGGCGCCGAGGGTGGCCCGGCCGTGCCGGAACAGGAAGTACGCGGCGAGGCGGGCCGTGTCGCGGGCGCGGAACGCGAAGAGCGAGGTCAGGACCAGTGCGTGCGCGCCCCACAGGAGGGAGCCGGCGCCGATGGCCGCGAGGAGCACCGCCCACCAGCCGGGCAGGCCGGTGGCGGCGAAGTGGGTGAGGGTGAAGGCGACGACGGTCAGCCAGGCGAGCAGCGGCGTCCACAGCTTCAGGGCCGGGAGCGCGTTGAGCCGCCAGCCCCGCCAGTAGGTGCGGGCCGGGTGCAGGTCGGTGAGGTCGCGGTCGCGGTGGTGGAGGGCGTACAGAGCGGCGGACAGGGCCGGGCCGAGGGGCAGGAGGCATACCGCTGCCAGCGGGAGGTTGGCCGCGTCGGGGCCCACCAGCAGCAGTCCGGCCAGGCCCGGCGCGGCGGCGAGGAGCAGCAGTGCCTCGACGGTGACGAGGGTGTGGATCAGGGCGGCGGCGCGGGAGAGGGTGCCCTCCCCGAAGGTGACGGACGTGTTCGTGCTCACTGCGGCTCCCTTCCGGGCGGCCGCCGCTCGTCCGGCCACGGCGGTGCCTCGTCCCCGACGGGCGGCACCTCGGGGAACGGGACCTCGGGAAACCGGCCGGTCGGCTCGGCGGGCACCCGGATCACCCGTTCTCCTTCTGGTAGCGGTCGTACGCCTTGTTGTGCACGTCGACCAGTTGGTCCATGTTCTTCGCCTTCAACTCGGTGACGTAGTCGTCCCATTCGGACAGGGGGCGCTTGCCGAGGGCGAACTTGAGCGTGTTCTGCGTGACGTGGTCGCGCAGCGGGGTGTCCCAGAGCGTCGCCTGCTCCTGCTCGACGGACTGGAGCGGGTGGGCCGGGTCGACGGGCAGCTGGGTGCGCTGGGCCATGGCTTCCTGGAGCCTCTTCTCGTCCGGGCTGAACGAGGAGGAGACCAGGGCCCAGCTGCCGCCGTAGGTGAAGACGCCGTTGAAGAAGCCGTAGTCCTTCTGCAGGTCCTTCGGGGCGTCCGGGTCGGAGCCCATGAGGCTGATGCCGGGCTTCAGCTCGTACTGGTCGCCGGACGCGGTGTAGGTGACGTCCTGGACGCCCCACTTGCAGAACTTCTGGCCCTCGTCCGAGTACCACAGCCAGTCCACGAACTGCATCATCGCGACGAAGCTGTCGCTCTTGAGCGCCTTGCCGGCGATCATGACGCCGTTCTCCAGGCGGCTGCCGCCGATGAGGACCGGCCCCGCCGGGCCGAGCGGCACCGGCACCATCTCGATCTTCGCGCCCTTGACCTGCTTCTCCAGGTTGTAGCGGTAGTTCTGCACCAGCTCCTGCGGGTTGGCGCTGATCGCGAACGACTTCTCGCCCAGCAGCTTCTGCACGGCGGCGTCGTCGGTCTGGGTGAAGCTCTCGGGGTCCATCAGCTTCTCGGCGACCAGTTTTCTCACGAACTCGACCATCCGGCGGTAGCCGTCCTGCGCGCCGGTGAACACGAACTTCTCTGCCTTGGAGTCGAAGCTGATGTTGTCGTACGTCCAGCCGGCCCGGACGCCGTACGCCTGGCCGAGATAGCTGAGCAGGGCCGCGACGGGGTACGGCGTGTTGGTGCTCCAGCGGTCCGTGAAGGGGTAGCGGTCGGGGTACTCCGCCTTGAGCGCCCTGAAGACGTCGTACACCTCGACCCAGCTGGTGGGCAGGCTCAGACCGAGCCTGTCGAGGACGTCCGTGCGGAAGGACAGCGAGTAGCCGGACTTGGCCTTCTCGTGCAGGCCGGGCAGCAGGTAGTACTTGCCGTCGGACTGGCGGATGGAGTCGAGCTCGGGCTCCAGACGCCACTTCTTGACCTTGGCCTGGAAGTTGGGCATCAGGTGCACGTAGTCGCTGACCGGCAGGATCGCGCCGGAGGACACGAAGGCGACCTCCGCCGGGTGGTACGTCTTGGGGATCAGGAACGGGGCGTCGCCCGCGCCGATGAGGACGCTGCGCTTCTTCTCGTAGTCGGCCAGGGGGACGTCGACGGGCTTCAGGGTGACACCGGTGCGCCTGGTGACCTCCTTCCAGAACAGCCAGCTGTCCTTCATCGGGTAGACCGGGTTGTTGTTGTGCAGGACCGAGAAGGACAGCGGCTCGGCGGCCTTGAACTGCTGGCCGGCGCGGTACTCCTTCATCGCGCCGTTCTGCTTCTTGGACAGGTCCTTGGAGTCCCCACCGTCGTCACCGCTGCCGCAGCCGGTGAGGGCCGCGAGGCCCATGAAGCCGGCGGCGGACAGGATCTGACGCCGGGACAGCTCGCCTGCGTTCGTCACGGATACTCCTTTGTTCCGTAGGTGATGTGTTCCGTAGGTGAGTCGAGGTGCTGTCAGCCCTTGACCGCGCCGAGCATCACGCCCGAGACGAAGTAGCGCTGGACGAACGGGTACACGCACAGGATCGGCAGCGCGGTGAGCACGATGGTGACCGACTGGATGTTCGCCCCGACCTGGCTGAGCTGCTCGGTGGCGGCGCCCGCGTTGCCGCCGCCGGTGGCACCCGAGATGAGGTTGCGCAGATAGACGGTGGCCGGCATCAGCTCGGTGCTGTCCATGTACAGGAACGCCGCGAACCAGGAGTTCCAGAACGCCACCGAGTAGAACAGGAGCATCGTCGCGACGACGGCCTTGGACAGCGGCAGCACGATGCGCAGCAGGATGCCGTAGGTGCTCAGTCCGTCGATCTGCGCGGCCTCCTCCAGGTCGGTCGGCAGGCTCTCGAAGAAGGCCTTCATCACCAGGAGGTTGAAGACGCTGATCGCGTTCGGGAGCGCCAGCGCCCAGATGGTGTTCTTCATGCCGAGGCTGCTGATCAGCACGTAGTTGGGGATCAGGCCGCCGGTGAAGAACATGGTGAAGACGGCGATGCCGACGAGCAGGCCCCGCCCGCGCAGTTGCTTCTTGGACAGGACGTAGGCGTAACAGGTCGTCAGGACCATGGCGACGACGGTGGACACGACCGTGTAGAGCACGGTGTTGCCGTAGTTCCGCCAGAACATCGCGTCCTGGAACACGATCTTGTACGTGGTGAGGTTGAAGCCCCTGGGCCACAACGTCACCTCACCGGCCCGGATCTGGCGCTCCCCGCTGAAGGACCGGGCGACGATGTTGACGAACGGGTACAGGGTCACGACCACGACCAGGGTGAGGATCACTCCGTTGACGCCCTGGAAGACGCGGTGGCCACGCGTGGGCCGGTGGACGCTCACCACAGGCTCGTCCCCACCGTGCGGCGCGAGAGCTGGTTGGCGGAGGTGATCAGCACCAGGCCGATGATCGCCTCGAACAGGCCGATGGCGGCGGCGTAACTGAAGCTGTTGGACTCGACACCCGTCCGGTAGAGGTACGTGGAGATCACGTCGGCCTTCGGATACGTCAGCGGGTTGTAGAGCAGCAGGACCTTCTCGAAGCCGACCGCCATGAACGTGCCGATGTTGAGGATCAGCAGCGTGATCATCGTGGGCCGGATGCCGGGCAGGGTGACGTGCCAGATCTGCTGCCAGCGGTTGGCGCCGTCGATGCGGGCGGCCTCGTACAGTTCCTCGTCGATCGTGGTGAGCGCGGCGAGGTAGAGGATCGTGCCCCAGCCGGCGGTCTGCCAGATCTCCGAGCCGACGTAGATCGTGCGGAACCACTCCGGTTCCTGGATGAACCGGATCGGCTCGTGCCCGAACCAGCCGAGCGCGTGGTTGACCGGGCCGTCCGTGGCGAGCATCTGCATCGTGATGCCCGCGACGATCACGATCGACAGGAAGTGCGGAAGGTACGACACCGACTGCACGAACCGCTTCAGCGACCGTCTGCGCACCTCGTTGAGCAGCAGGGCGAGCACGATCGGGATCGGGAAGCAGAAGACCAGCGTGAGCCCGCCGAGCCAGAGGGTGTTTCGGAACACCTGCCAGAAGGTGGGATCGGTGAGGAACATGCGCACGTAGCGCAGCCCCACCCACTGCTCGCCGAAGATCGAGCCGCCCGGCTCGAAGCGCCGGAAGGCGATGACGTTGCCGATCATCGGCAGATAGCGGAAGACCAGGAAGAACAGCAGCGGCAGGACCGCCAGCGAGTACAGCTGCCAGTCCCGGCGCAGGGACCGCCGCCATCCGGGGCGCGCGGGTCCGCGCGGACGACGACGGGGTGCGGCCCTGGCCGGAGGCGGGTCCTGAGTGCCCGGCGGTGGGGCCGACGTGGTGGACGTGCTCATGCTCGGGCCTCCCGGGGCATAGGACGGGGAACCGAAACTTTCGAGCTCTTACCGGTAACTTCGCGGCAACTTAGGGGCAGCAGAAAGCGCTGTCAATGGGGGCTGCACACGGGGACGTTGGGTCGCGAGGCGACCGCGTCGCACGGGATTCACCTCGTGGTGAGGGTGGAAGAGATGAAGAGATCGGCGGGCCACGTCGGAACTTTCTGCCGCTGGACCGCAACGATCGGACCGAGCCGCGTCGTTGAAGTCTGTGAGGTGCAGCCGTGCCCGCGTTCGACCTGCCCCGGAGAGAGCTCGAGCGGTACCGGCCGGATCCCGAGGAGCCCGCCGACTTCGACGAGTTCTGGCTCGGCACCCTCAAGGAGGCCGGACAGAGCGACCCGGTGGTGTCGGCCCGGCCCGTGGACAGCGGCCTGCGGCTGACGCAGACCTGGGACGTCACCTTCCGCGGCTTCGCCGGTGACCCGGTCCGCGCCTGGTACAGCAGGCCCGCCGGGGTGCGCGAGCCGCTGCCTGCCGTCGTCGAGTACGCCGGGTACGGCCGTGGGCGCGGCCTCCCCCACGAGCGGCTGACCTGGGTGAACGCCGGGTACGCCCACCTGCTCATGGACAACCGGGGCCAGGGCGACCAGTACGGCTGCGGCGGCGACACCCCCGACCCGCACGCGGGCGCGCCCGGCGGCCCCGGCCCCGCGGTACGCGGCCTGCTCGCCGCGCGGGACCACCACTACCGCCGCCTGATCACGGACGCGGTGCGCGCGGTCGCCGCGGTGCGGGAGCTGCCCGGGGTCGACGGGGGGCGCGTCGCGGCCGTCGGCAACAGCCAGGGCGGCGGCCTCGCCCTGGCCGTCGCGGGCCTGCTGCCGGACCTGGCGGCCGCCCTGGTCACCGCCCCCTTCCTGTGCGGCATCCGGCGCGCCCTCGACCTCACCGACGCGGCCCCCTACGGCGAGATCACCGCGTACCTGTCCGTGCACCGGGGCGCCGAACAGGCCGCGTACCGCACCCTGTCCTACCTGGAGGGCATCTCCTTCGCGCGGCGCGCACACGCCCCGGCGCACTTCGGGGTGGGCCTGCGCGACACGGTGTGCCCGCCGAGCGGGGCGTACGCCGCCTTCAACCGCTACGGGGAGTCGACCGGCACGGATCCCGGCAAGGAGATCCACGCCTATCCCTACAACGGCCACGAAGGCGGCGACGCCGTACACGTGCGCCGCCAACTCGGTTGGCTGGCAGGAGTCTTGCGTCACAAGTCGGAGTGAGCACGTACAGGTCCGCAGGGTCGGGCGGCGACTTCACGCCCGCGACGGTCCACCTCTCCCCCGCCCGTCCGGTGCCGTGAACGGCTTCGTCGCGCGGATCCACGGAGCGACCGGGTCCCGGGAGGGCGGGTTCGACCAGGTCCTTGCCGCCGTCGGCGCAGGCGGCCTTTGCCCGGGGGCTCGAAGCGGGCCCGGCGGCACAGCGCCACCGGGCCCGCTTCGAGCGAAGGTTCAGTACGGCGATTCAGGTGATCGTGGGCAGGGCCGCAGTTCAGCCCACCCGGCAGGGAAGTGTCGTCGCCGGGTCACCGCCGGAGCCGGAGACGACGTAGCCGAACGTCGTACTCTTCCCCGGATCCAGCGAGCCGTTCCAGTTGGCGTTGTGGACCATCACCGCCTGGCCGTTGTACGTCGCGTTGCCGCTCCACAGGCTTTCGACCTTCTGGCCGCCCGGCAGCGTCCAGTCGACCATCCAGCCCAGCATCGGCACGTCGCCGGAGTTGGTGACGGTCACCTCGGACTGGTAGCCGCCGTTCCAACTGCCCGTGGTCTTCCGGGTTGCCGTGCAGGTACCCGGGACCGGTTCGGTCGGGTTGCCCGGCTCGTGGATACCGGTGACCTCGCCGTTGCCGCCGTCGAAGACGACGTCGGAGCAGGAGTAGAAGGTCTCGGCGCTGTCCGAGCGCTGCCAGACCATGTAGATGATGTGCCGTCCCGACTTGCCGTCGGGGAGCTTGCCGTTCCAGGAGTAGTTGGCCTCGACGTTGCCCGGGCTGCCGTTGAGCGGCGGGTGGTCGACGGAGAGGAAGGGCTGCGCCTCCATGTCGTCCCAGGTGAGGGCCCGCTTCGGGTCGAATCCGTCCTTGGTGACGTAGACGTAGAACCAACCCGGGTGAGCGGCCCACGCGTTGTACGAGAAGTCGACGGTCGCACCCGAGGTGAGGTGGGTGAGCGGCCAGTCGTCGCGGGCCGCGTTGAAGCCCGTGAAGTTGGTGTTGCCGCCGCTGCACAGCTCGCCGTCCGGCACGAAGCCGCGGGTGCGGCCGGCGCCGTCCGAACGCAGCACCGAGAACCAGTTGTAGAACGGCGTGGTGCCGCTGACCTGTTGGGCGTTCTTGCAGGCCGGGTTGACCGGCTTGATCTCTCCGGTGTCCGTGAGGCCGTCCTGCCAGCACAGGAAGGTACGGCTGCCGGGCTTCATCGGAGTGCCATGGGCCTCCGCCTCGCCGCCGGCCGTGACGACCAGGCTGAGCGCCGGGATCGTCGCGAACAGGGCCACGAGGACGAGGAACAGGGCTCTGGCGCGGGTGGGGAACGTCAACCGGCGTGGGGAGTCGGGGAACTCGGTCCTTGATTTTGTCATGATCATGACAGTTCAGTCCGTTCCTTGAGGTACGGGCCGTGTGGGTGCGTGCGTGCGTGAATGCGTGTGCGGATGCGTGCGTGAATGCGCGTGTGCGGTTGCCTGTGCGGAAGCGTGGGGTGGGGGCGACCACGGGGGCGGGTTCCGGTCCACCCGTATGGGAGCGCTCCCACCCCACCTGTTGTGGAAGCTAGCGCCGAGTGGCCGACTTGTAAACGCATGGCGCACAAGGGCCGCACTCCAGTGGGTGCGGCCCTTGGCGTCTGCCGTGCTCGCAGGGGCGGGACGGGGTCAGGCCGGATACGACGCCTGGAAGGCCAGCCGCCCCTCCGCTCCCTCGCCGATCGCCGTGAGGAGGTCGTCGAAGGACAGGAACTCCTCCCAGACCGGGCGGCCACTGGCCAGGGTCAGCCGTCCGACGACCAGGTCCTCGAGCTCCGGAACGCGCCTGTTCTTCCAGATCTTGTCGGCCACGCTCACGAGCAGGTCCTCGAGGCCGAGGCCCGGCACGTTCCAGGTGGCGTGCGTGCCCGCGAAGCGGGCCCGTTCGGGGCTGACGCCCCGGTCCAGCAGGAGTGCGCGTCCCGCCTCCTCGTGCGCCGAGCCCGGGCCGGAGAGTTCGCTGACGTGGATCGTCTTGCCGATGTCGTGAGTGGCCGCGCCGAAGAGCACGGCGGCACGGTCGACGGCCACCGCCGGGTACCGCCGCCCCACCCCGTCGACGAGCTGCTGCGCGACATCGTGCACGGCCCGGAGATGGGCCGCGAGCCGGGGCGGCGCGTCGAGGTCGGTCAGGAGGCGGGCCACGTCGTCCGGGAGGAGGCGCAGGGGTGGGACTCCGGGGCCGGGGTCATGGAGGGCTCGGTGGAGGAGATCGGGGGGCTTCACGCCGCAAGGGTAGGCAATCGGGCGGGAGTTGGGGTGATCGCAACAAGTGCATGCATGCCGGTAGACCCTCCAGGGACATACCCGGAGCATTTCCGCCGCGTACGCTTTCCGACGTCTTCTTACTCGTGATCACCAGTGATGGAGCCCCCATGACCATGGCCCCCTCGTCCGCAGCAACTTGGAGCCTCTCGGTCGTGGCCGTCGGCACGCTGCTCGTCGGCTGCTCGGCTTCGGTCAACGTGGGTACGTCCACGCCGAAGATGTCATCGGACAAGCTGGCCACCACTCTCTCCGAAAAGCTCGCCGCCACGACGGGCCAGCCGAAGCCGGACATCACCTGCCCCGAGGACCTCGCCGGGAAGGTCGGCACCACCACACGTTGCACGCTCACCGCGGACGACGGCAGCACCTTGGGCGTGACGGTCAAGGTGACCTCTGTCGACGGAGACCAGATCAACTTCGACTTCCAGGCCGACGGCACTGCTTCCCCTGCACCGAACTGACGGCAGGACGTTCCGACTTATCCCTACGTGAGTGAGATCGTTTACGCGTGACTGCGAAGCAGGCAAGCCGAGCACGCCGGCGATGCGGTTCTCCCCTCCCCCGCGGGCCCGATCGCGTGGCCCAGCGCGCCCACGGTGTGGATCATCGGCGCCCGGCCTCTGTCGATCTCGCGGCCCAGGCGGTGCTCCGGCACCTCGCCGGCGGTGAGCATGAGGGCGGGCGGCTTCGGCCGTTCCCGCCGCAGCACCTGCCGTCCGTCGAGCTCGGGCAGCATCCCGTCGAGCACGACGGCGTGCGGGGCGCGGCGGCGGGCGACCCGCAGCACGCCGTGCCCGTCCGCGGCGGGGTGAGGCCGTCGGCCCGACTCGGTGACGGCCGCGGACAACGCCCGGATGTGCGTGGGCTCGTCATCGCCGATGCGCGCGCGGACGCGGACGCGGACACGGCCGGTTCGGGAGGCGGCGGAGGGCCGGTCATGTACCGATCGTGTCCTCGCCCGCTGAGGGAACCCTGTGCTCCACCTGAGGGTGGGTGATGACCTGGGACCTCCCCGTTCCGGGCACGGCGGAGGGCCGCACCCCCGTCGCCGGGGATGCGGCCCTCAACTGCGTGCCGGATCGCTTACTTGCGGATCAGGCTGCGCAGCACGTACTGCATGATGCCGCCGTTGCGGTAGTAGTCCGCCTCGCCGGGGGTGTCGATGCGGACGACCGCGTCGAACTCGACACCGGTGTCGGTGGTGACCTTCACCGTGCGCGGGGTGGTGCCGTTGTTGAGCTCCTCGACGCCGGTGAAGGAGAAGGTCTCCTCGCCGGTCAGGCCGAGGGAGGCGGCCGAGGCGCCCTCCGGGAACTGGAGCGGGAGGACGCCCATGCCGATGAGGTTCGAGCGGTGGATGCGCTCGTACGACTCGGCGATGACGGCCTTGACGCCGAGGAGCGCGGTGCCCTTGGCGGCCCAGTCGCGGGACGAGCCGGAGCCGTACTCCTTGCCGGCCAGGATGGCCAGCGGGGTGCCCTGCTCGATGTAGTTGCGGGAGGCGTCGTAGATGAACGACACCGGCCCGCCGTCCTGCGTGAAGTCGCGGGTGTAGCCGCCCTCGGTGCCCGGCGCGATCTGGTTGCGCAGGCGGATGTTGGCGAACGTGCCGCGGATCATGACCTCGTGGTTGCCGCGGCGCGAGCCGTAGCTGTTGAAGTCACGACGCTCCACACCGTGCTCGGTGAGGTACTTGCCGGCCGGGGTGTCGGCCTTGATGGCGCCGGCCGGGGAGATGTGGTCGGTGGTGACCGAGTCGCCCAGCTTGGCGAGGACGCGGGCGCCCGTGATGTCGGAGACCGGGGTGGTCTCCATCGTCATGCCCTCGAAGTACGGGGGCTTGCGGACGTACGTCGACTGCGGGTCCCACTCGAAGGTGTTGCCGGTCGGGATGGGCAGCGCCTGCCACTGGGCGTCGCCCGCGAAGACGTCCTGGTAGGACTTGTTGAACATGTCCTCGCCGATGGCGTTCGCCACGACGTCGTTGACCTCGGCCTCGGTGGGCCAGATGTCCTTCAGGTAGACCGGGTTGCCGTCCTGGTCGATGCCCAGGGCGTCCTTGGTGACGTCCACCTTCATGGAGCCGGCGAGGGCGTACGCGACGACCAGCGGCGGGGACGCCAGGTAGTTCATCTTGACGTCGGGGTTGATCCGGCCCTCGAAGTTCCGGTTGCCGGAGAGGACCGAGGTGACCGCGAGGTCGTGGTCGTTGACGGCCTTGGAGACCTCCTCCGGCAGCGGGCCGGAGTTGCCGATGCAGGTGGTGCAGCCGTAGCCGACGAGGTTGAAGCCGACCTTGTCGAGGTAGGGGGTGAGCCCGGCCTTGTCGAAGTAGTCGGTGACGACCTTCGAGCCCGGGGCGAGGGTGGTCTTGACCCACGGCTTGCGGGTCAGGCCCTTTTCCACGGCCTTCTTCGCGACGAGCGCGGCGGCGACCATGACGTACGGGTTCGAGGTGTTGGTGCAGGAGGTGATGGCCGCGACCGTCACCGCACCGTGGTCGATCTCGTACGTCGAGCCGTCGGGGGCGGTCACGGTGACCGGGTTGGACGGGGCGCCGTTCGGGGCGACGGCCGGGGCGTCGGAGGCCGGGAAGGACTCCTGGCCCGCCTCGTCCACGGAGTCGACGTAGTTGCGTACGTCGACCTTGAACTGCTCGGCGGCGTTCGCGAGGACGATGCGGTCCTGCGGACGCTTCGGGCCGGCGATCGACGGGACGACCGTCGACAGGTCCAGCTCCAGCTTCTCGGAGAAGTCCGGCTCGGCCTTCGGGTCCAGCCACAGACCCTGCGCCTTGGCGTACGCCTCGACGAGCGCCAGCTGCTGCTCGGAGCGGCCGGTCAGCTTCAGGTACTTGATGGTCTCGTCGTCGATCGGGAAGATCGCGGCGGTGGAGCCGAACTCCGGCGACATGTTGCCGATGGTGGCGCGGTTGGCGAGGGAGGTGGCGGAGACGCCCTCTCCGTAGAACTCGACGAACTTGCCGACGACGCCGTGCTTGCGCAGCATCTCGGTGATCGTGAGCACCAGGTCGGTGGCGGTGGTGCCGGGGGTGAGCTCACCGGTCAGCTTGAAGCCGACCACGCGCGGGATGAGCATGGAGACCGGCTGGCCGAGCATCGCGGCCTCGGCCTCGATGCCGCCGACGCCCCAGCCGAGGACGCCGAGGCCGTTGACCATGGTGGTGTGCGAGTCGGTGCCGACGAGGGTGTCGGGGTAGGCCTGGCCGTTGCGGACCATGACCGTGCGCGCCAGGTGCTCGATGTTCACCTGGTGGACGATGCCGGTGCCGGGGGGTACGACCTTGAAGTCGTCGAAGGCGGTCTGGCCCCAGCGCAGGAACTGGTAGCGCTCGCGGTTGCGGCCGTACTCCAGCTCGACGTTCTGCGCGAAGGCCTCGTTGGTGCCGAACTTGTCGGCGATGACGGAGTGGTCGATGACCAGCTCGGCCGGGGAGAGCGGGTTGACCTTCGCCGCGTCGCCGCCGAGCTCCTTCACGGCCTCACGCATGGTGGCGAGGTCCACGACACACGGCACACCGGTGAAGTCCTGCATGATCACGCGGGCCGGCGTGAACTGGATCTCCTGGGAGGGCTGGCCCTGCGAGTCCCAGCCGCCGATGGCGCGGATGTGGTCGGCGGTGATGTTCGCGCCGTCCTCCGTGCGGAGCAGGTTCTCGAGCAGGACCTTGAGGCTGTACGGCAGTCGGGCCGAGCCCTCCACCTTGTCCAGCCGGAAGATCTCGTACGACTCGTCGCCCACCTGCAGCGTGCTGCGGGCGTCGAAGCTGTTCGCCGACACGACAGTCTCCTTCATTTTTGTGCGCTTACCACCGCATCCTGCCGCCACGCCCTCTTGGCCGATCCGCTAAGGTAAGGCTAAGTTAGGCATGCCTTACTGTCGGACTGATGACGACGTGCGACCGCGGCGCGCCTCGGCAGATATCTCGATGTCGAGATAACTCTAGTACATGGGGCCCGGTTGGTCATGCCCGGCCTCCCTGTGATGTCCTCCTGCGACCATGGACCGAGCCGATTTCTCCTGGGACGACTTCGCCTGGACGACACGGGTGCCACTGCCGCCGGACACCTGGGCGGCCACGGCAGGGACGCTCGTACCCCTGTACTACGCCCCCGAGGGCCGAGAGCACCACCCGCTGGACGACGCCGAGATCGCGACGGCCGCGTGGGCGGCCGGCCGGCTGCCCGCCCTGCTCGCCGGGGCGCGGCCCGCGCTCGGCGCCCACGCCGTGCACACCCTGAAGCCGGACGACCTGGCCACCGCCTCCGGCCTGACCGGCCTCGTGCGCGTCAGCACGCTCTACGTCCACCCGGTCTCCCGGGACGGCATCCCGTACGTGGGCATCGAGTTCTCCTGCCCCTGGGACGAGGAGCACGGCCTGGGCGTTCTCCTGCACGGCACGCGCGTCGTCGACGTCGGCGGGGCCGACACCGCCTTCCTGCTCTGGATCGCCGAGCGGGACGCCCGGAACGCGCGGGCGGGCCTTGACGAGTCACTGATCGGCCACTGGGACAGCGGCCCCTTCGATCACGGCGCGATGGAGTCGTCCGCGCTGGAGCTCCGCGCCGACGGGCGGGGATGGAGCAGTCTGGCCAACCTCGGCGGGGAGTACGTCACGCTCCTGACGTGGAGCTGCCCGGAGCCGGGCGTTCTCGAACTGCGGGACGAGGACGGGCGGGTCACACGTCACCGGTACGGCATCGGGCCCGTCGTCCCGCCGTACGGCACCGGAGCGGTGACGTCGGTCACCTTCGAGGAGACGGTGGAGTACTGCCATCAGTTCGCCAAGTGGGGGTATCCGACAGGAGTTGGGAGCGACTGACCGACCCCGAAGGGAGGCCCACATGCCCCTCACGTTCCGCAAGAGCTTCCGGATCCTGCCCGGCGTGCGCCTGAACATCAACCGGCGTTCCTGGTCCATCACCACCGGCGGCGGCAGCCACGGACCCCGGCACACGAGCAGCAGCACGGGACGCCGTACGACATCGGTGGATTTGCCCGGACCTTTCGGATGGCGCCGTACTCGCACCGCGAAGCGCCGTTGACGAACCCTCAGGTTCCTCACGCCGCTCACCCGAACGGACCCCCTCAAGAGGCGCCATCTCATATCTGAGATAGCCTCAACCCCATGGCAGACGACTACCTCGTACGCATCGGCAAGCTCATCCGTGACGCCCGGCAGCACCGGGGCTGGACACAGTCGCAGCTCGCCGAGGCGCTCGGCACCAGTCAGAGCGCCGTCAACCGCATCGAGCGCGGCAACCAAAACATCAGCCTTGAGATGATCGCTAGAATCGGTGAAGCACTGGACAGCGAAATTGTCTCTCTGGGCTACGCGGGCCCGATGCACCTGCGCGTGGTCGGCGGCCGTCGGCTGTCCGGCGCCATCGACGTGAAGACCAGCAAGAACGCGTGCGTGGCACTGCTGTGCGCCTCGCTGCTCAACCAGGGGCGCACGGTGCTGCGCCGGGTCGCCCGCATCGAGGAGGTGTACCGCCTTCTGGAGGTGCTCAACTCCATCGGCGTACGCACCCGCTGGATCAACGACGGCGTCGACCTGGAGCTGGTGCCGCCGGCCGAGCTGAACATGGCGTCGATCGACGCGGCGGCCGCCGTACGGACGCGGTCCATCATCATGTTCCTCGGCCCGCTGCTGCACCGCATGGACCGCTTCATGCTGCCGTACGCCGGCGGCTGCGACCTCGGCACGCGGACCATCGAGCCGCACATGATCGCGCTGCGCCGGTTCGGGCTGGACATCGCGGCGACCGAGGGCCAGTACCACGCGGCGGTCGACCGGTCCGTACGGCCCGACCGGCCGATCGTGCTGACCGAGCGCGGGGACACCGTCACCGAGAACGCGCTGCTCGCCGCCGCCCGGCACGACGGTGTCACCGTCATCCGCAACGCCTCCTCGAACTACATGGTCCAGGACCTGTGCTTCTTCCTGGAGGCCCTGGGCGTCAGGGTGGAGGGCATCGGCACCACCACACTCACCGTGCACGGCGTGCCGAACATCGACGTGGACGTCGACTACTCCCCCTCCGAGGACCCGGTCGAGGCGATGAGCCTGCTGGCCGCCGCGGTCGTCACCCAGTCGGAACTGACGGTTCGCCGGGTCCCCATCGAGTTCCTGGAGATCGAGCTCGCGGTCCTGGAGGAGATGGGCCTCGACCACGACCGCACCCCGGAGTACCCCGCCGACAACGGCCGCACCCGCCTGGTGGACCTCACCGTCCGGCCCTCCAAGCTGGAGGCACCGATCGACAAGATCCACCCGATGCCGTTCCCCGGCCTGAACATCGACAACGTCCCGTTCTTCGCGGCCATCGCGGCCGCCGCCTCGGGCAAGACACTGATCCACGACTGGGTCTACGACAACCGGGCGATCTACCTGACGGACCTCAACCGCCTCGGCGGGCGGCTGCAGCTGCTGGACCCGCACCGGGTACTGGTCGAGGGCCCGACCCGCTGGCGCGCCGCCGAGATGATGTGCCCGCCCGCCCTGCGGCCCGCCGTGGTCGTCCTGCTGGCGATGATGGCGGCGGAGGGCACGTCCGTACTGCGCAACGTCTACGTCATCAACCGGGGGTACGAGGACCTGGCCGAGCGGCTCAACTCGGTCGGGGCGCAGATCGAGACGTTCCGGGACATCTGAACGGGTCACCGCTGGGGCTGTGCGAGCAGCCGGCGCGTGGGATCCGATCCGCTCCGTGATCCGGGCCGGGAGGACGCGGGACAGCGGCGTGAACACGATCGGCCTGGTCTGCGCCGCGCGTCCGGCGTACGGCAGCGGGTGTTGGGCATGTTCGCGCCGCCTTCGGTCGCGCAGTGCTGTTCCGTGCCGCCGAAGCCGGCGAAGCCGAACGGGTCGACCCAGCGGGCGATGTCGGCGGGCGTCACGGGGATGACGCTGCGGGACCGGACCAGTGTCTTCACGTGCCTCCTTGTCGGGGGCGGGCGGTTCACCCAAGGTCGGCATGGTGCTCGGCGGCAGGTGGTCCTGCGCCCACACGGTCGGGGTGGCCAGCGGGACGAGGCAGGCGTTGCCGTGGGGGGTGAGGGTGTAGCGGGTGCGCGGTGGAGGGCCGGGGCGACGGTCAGCGTGATCAGGTCCAGGTCGGCGTCGGTCCGCCGAAGGCCGGCGCGTAGGAGTTGACGATCCAGGCCGGGTTGGCGTCGGAGACGCCGAGGTGGGTCTGGACGGCGGGCAGGGCGATGTAGGTGATCGTGGCGTCGGGGAGCACCATCGGCTGGGCCGCGACGATAACGAAGAGCCAGGCCGAGATGCCGCCCGCCCGGGGAGGCCCCGGACGCCTCGGCACCCGGCTGCCCGGGATCGTGGTGGTGCTGTCGGCAGACAAGAAAGCACGATGGAAAGGAGGCGGGCTCCGTCAGCGACCGGCCGGACCGCCTCCGTTTGCGGCTCTCGGCGCCCGCACGGCAGGGTGCGGGGGTGGCTACTTTGCTGATCGTGCATCACACGCCCTCGCCGAACTGCCAGGCGATGCTCGAGGCCGTCGTCGCCGGTGCGACGGACCCGGAGATCGAGGGCGTGCGCGTCGTGCGGCGGGCCGCGCTGGCCGCCACGGCGTCGGACGTGCTCGCCGCCGACGGGTTCGTGCTGGGTACGCCGGCGAACCTCGGCTACATGTCCGGCGCCCTCAAGCACTTCTTCGACCAGGTCTACTACCCCTGCCTCGACGCGACGCAGGGCCGCCCCTTCGGCTACTACGTGCACGGTGGCAACGACGTGACCGGAGCGGTCCGCGGCATCGAGGCGATCACGACGGGCCTCGGCTGGCGACGGGCCGCCGAGGCCGTGACCGTGACGGGCGAGCCCCGAAAAGCGGACACCGAGGCCTGCTGGGAACTGGGTGCCACGGTCGCCGCGGGACTGATGGACTGACGCCGCGATCAGCCCGCGATCGGTCCGCGATCCGCCCCCGATCAGCCCGCGATCAGGGTGATCTCCTGCCGCTGGGCCGCGTGGAAGCGGGGCAGCGGCAGGCCGCCCTGCGGACGCAGCTCCATGAGGGTGGCCTCGACATACGCGGCGCCGGTCTGGAGGGAACGCGGCGACGGACTGCCGACGTTCGCCCAGGGGTGCACCAGCCCGTCGCACACCGCGCGGGTGCCGCCGATGCCGTGGCGGACGGACAGGGAGCGCTGGCCGACGGACGAACTGACGAACACCGGGCCCGTGGCGCCCGTGCAGCGGTAGGTGCCGGAGAGGGTGACCGTGCCGTCGGGCGCGATACGGCCCGTCGGGTCGACCGTCACCGTCTCGTACGGCTCGGCGGTGGCCGGGGTGGCAAAAGCGGCGGGGGCGGCCGGCAGGAGCAGCGCGGCGGCGGTGGCGAACACGGTCGCGGCGAGGGCGGGACGCAAGGACATGGAAGACCTCCTGGAGTGGGGGGCTCCACTGGTACCGGGCGCGAGCGTCCTCGGCGGTGATCGTCACCCCTTCGGTGGCGAGTCCGCACAGCGGTCGTGGAAGGGTCCGGGTGTTGTCCGCGTGTTGTCCGCGTGTTGTCACGCTTCGCGGCAGACCGTTCCGATGAGTTAGCCGCCGGAGGATGGTCTGTCATAGGGACCCGATCCGAAGGTCCTACGCCGTGGAGGTGCGCCATGTGTTCCCACCAGCCCTCGTGCCCCGCAACCGACAACCACGCCCCGCACATCGTCGCCGCCCACCCCGAGCAGGGCTGGAACCTGCTGTGCACGGGCGCGATCGTGTTCGACGACACCGGCGAGCTGCTGCCGGACGGCCGGGTCGTCGCCCCCCACCGGGTGGCCGCGGGGCGGCTGACGATCGCCGCCTGATCACGTTCCTGCGACGCGGGGCTCTAGGGCAGCACCGCGAAGCCGTCGAGCTCCACCTTCGCCTGGTCGTCCCACAGGCGTACGACCTCCACGACCGCCATGGCCGGGTAGTCGCGTCCCGCCAACTCGCGCCAGATACGGCCGAGTTCAAGAGCATGGGTGCGGTACGCGGTGATGTCCGTGGCGTAGACGGTGACGCGGGCGAGGTCGGCGGGGGTACCGCCGGTGGCGGTCAGGGCAGCCAGGAGATTGGTGAGGGCTCGCTCGAACTGCTCGGGGAGGGTGTCGCCGACGACCTTGCCGTCGGTGTCCAGAGCGGTCTGGCCGGCGAGGAAGACGATCCGGGTGCCGGTGGCGATGACGGCGTGGGAGAAGCCGGTGGGCGGGGAGAGTCCGGGCGGGTTCACACGCTCGGCGGTCACGCGTCGGCCTCCAGGGCATTCCCGGAACCCACGGCCTGCACGGCGTCCACGGCGTCCGTGGCATCCAGGGCATCCAGGTTCGCGTACAACTCCTTGGCGATGATGCCGCGTTGGACCTCGCTCGCGCCCTCGTAGATGCGCGGGGCGCGTACCTCGCGGTAGAGGTGTTCGAGGAGGTGGCCGCGGCGCAGGGCGCGGGCGCCGTGGAGCTGGACGGCCGCGTCGACGACGTACTGCGCGGTCTCGGTGGCGAGCAGCTTCGCCATCGCCGCGCGTCCCGGCACGTCCGGGGCGCCCTCGTCGTACGCCGTCGCCGCCGCGTACACCATGAGGCGGGCCGCCTCGGTGCGCAGGGCCATCTCGGCGACCTGGTGGGCGACCGTCTGCAGGTCCCTCAGCTTGCCGCCGAACGCGTCCCGTCGGGCGGTGTGGGCGAGGGTCGCGTCGAGCGCCGCACGGGCCATGCCGACCGCGAAGGCGCCGACGCTGGGCCGGAAGAGGTTGAGGGTGTCCATCGCGACCCGGAAGCCGCGGTCACTCTGGCCGAGCAGGTCGTCGGCGGTCACCGGTACGGCGTCGAAGCGGAGGCTGCCGAGGGGGTGCGGCGAGAGCATGTCGAGGGCCGTTCCGGTCAGGCCCTGGCGGTCGGCGGGCACGAGGAAGGCGGTGACGCCCCGGGCGCCCGCGCCGGGGGTGGTTCGCGCGAAGACGGTGTAGAAGTCGGCCTCGGGTGCGTTGGAGATCCAGCACTTCTCCCCGGTGAGCCGCCAGCGGGCGGGGCCGTCGGACGCCGCGGCGAGGGGGGCGCCCGCACCCGGCGTCCCCGCCCCTCCCGAGGCCTCCCGTTCCGCCCGCAGTGTCAGTGCCGCCGCGTCCGATCCCGCCCCCGGCTCGCTCAGCGCGAAGGCCGCCACCGCGGTGCCCTCGGCCACCCGGGGCAGCCAGCGTTCCCGCTGGGCGGGGGTGCCGTGGGTGTGGACCGGGTGGGCGCCCAGGCCCTGGAGGGCGAGGGCGGTCTCGGCCTCGGTGCAGGCGTACGCGAGGGACTCCCGCATCAGGCAGAGGTCGAGGGCGCCGGAGGTGAACAGGCGGGACAGCAGGCCGAGCCGGCCGAGTTCCGCGACGAGCGGGCGGTTGACGTGGCCCGGTTCGCCCTTCTCCGCGAGGGGGCTCAGCCGGTCCGCGGCCAGGGCACGCAGTTCCGCCGCCCAGGCGATCTGTGATGGTTCGAGTGAGAATGCGGGCATGGCCGGTCCTCTCTCCCCGCAGCCCTGCAGCCACTCCCCCGACGGTATCGCGCACCGTTGACTGCCGTCACCAACACGATACGCTCGATGCGCGAACCCACCCGGGGATGCCGACCCGACGCCCACCACCGACGCCCACAAGGCAAGGGGGCGAACCGCGATGAACCCCTCGGCCCACGTCGACACCTTCGCCCGCGACCATCTGCCGCCCCCCGACCAGTGGCCCGAGCTCCACTTCGACCTGCCGGAGCTGCGTTACCCCGATCGGCTGAACTGCGCCGTCGAGCTGCTCGCCGGGCCGGCCGTGGACCGACCGGTGTTCCACACGCCGACGGGCGGAACATGGACGTACGGCGAACTCCGCACCCGCGTCGACCGCATCGCGCACGCCCTCACCCGTGACCTCGGGGTCGTGCCCGGCAACCGGGTCCTGCTGCGCGGCCCCACCACCCCCTGGCTGGCGGCCTGCTGGCTGGCGGTGCTGAAGGCGGGGGCGGTCGCCGTCACCGTGCTGGCCCAGCAGCGCCCGCACGAGCTGGCCACGATGTGCGAGATCGCCCGCGTGGAACACGCCCTGTGCGACGTCCGGGCCGTCGACGACCTCGCCAAGGCCTCGATACCGGGGCTCAGCATCACGACGTACGGCGGCGACGCCCCCGGTGACCTGCTGAACCGGGCGACGACGCCCGAGGAGCCGTACACCGCCGTGGACACCGCGTCCGACGACGTCGCGCTGATCGCGTTCACCTCCGGGACCACCGGCCGCCCGAAGGGCTGCATGCACTTCCACCGGGACGTGCTGGCGATCGCCGACACCTTCGCCCGCCATGTGCTCGGGCCACATCCCGACGACGTCTTCACCGGCAGTCCCCCGCTGGGCTTCACCTTCGGTCTCGGCGGGCTGGTGGTCTTCCCGATGCGTGCCGGCGCCAGCGCCCTGCTGCTCGAACAGGCCGGTCCCCGGCAGCTGTTGCCGGCGATCGCCGAGCACCGGGTGTCGGTCCTGTTCACCGCGCCGACCGCCTACCGCGCGATGCTCGACGAGCTCGACGGGTACGACGTGTCCTCCCTGCGCCGCTGTGTCTCCGCCGGCGAGAACCTCCCCGCCGCCACCTGGCGGGCCTGGCACGAGCGGACCGGACTGCGTGTCATCAACGGCATCGGCGCCACCGAGCTGCTGCACATCTTCATCTCGGCGGCCGACGACCGCATCAGGCCCGGGACGACGGGGGTGCCCGTACCGGGGTGGCACGCGCGCGTGCAGGACGAGAGCGGCGCGCCGGTGCCCGACGGCGAGCCCGGTCTGCTGGCCGTGCGCGGGCCGGTCGGCTGCCGGTATCTCGCCGATCCGCGGCAGCGGGAGTACGTGCAAGGCGGCTGGAACGTCACCGGCGACACCTACGTCCGTGAGCCCGACGGCTACTTCCGGTACGTCGCCCGCGCCGACGACATGATCATCTCGGCCGGGTACAACATCGCCGGGCCGGAGGTCGAGGACGCGCTGCTGCGCCACCCGGACGTGCTGGAAGCGGCGGTGGTGGGACGGCCCGACGAGGCGCGCGGGCAGGTCGTGGTGGCCTTCGTCGTGCTGAAGGAGGGCGCCGAACGCGACACCGGGGCACTGCGCGCCCATGTCCTGTCCGAACTGGCGCCCTACAAATGCCCGCGCGAGATCGTCCTGCTGGACGCCCTGCCGCGCACCGCGACCGGCAAGCTGCAGCGGTTCAGGCTGCGCGCCGCCGCCTGCGACGCAGGTGACACCGATGGTGACCAGCAGTGATGCCGACGACCTAAGATGATCAACGTGTCCGACCAGCATGCACCACGGTCTCTCATCGTCACGCTCTACGGCGCGTACGGCCGCTTCATGCCCGGCCCGCTGCCCGTGGCCGAGCTGATCCGGCTGCTGGCCGCGGTGGGCGTCGACGCCCCGTCCGTCCGCTCCTCCGTGTCCCGGCTCAAACGCCGCGGGCTGCTGCTGCCGGCCCGTACGGCGCAGGGCGCCGCGGGCTACGAACTGTCGCCGGACGCCCGCCAGTTGCTCGACGACGGCGACCGGCGCATCTACGCCACGACACCGCCGGACGACGAGGGCTGGGTGCTCGCGGTGTTCTCCGTGCCGGAGTCCGAGCGGCAGAAGCGGCACGTGCTGCGCTCCCGGCTGGCCGGGCTCGGCTTCGGAACCGCCGCGCCCGGCGTGTGGATCGCTCCGGCACGGCTGTACGAGGAGAGCCGGCACACCCTCCAGCGGCTGCGGCTCGACCCGTACGTCGACTTCTTCCGCGGCGAGCACCTCGGCTTCGCGCCGACGGTGGAGGCGGTCGCCCGCTGGTGGGACCTGGCGGCGATCGCCAAGGAGCACGAGGCGTTCCTGGACCGCCACGCGCGCGTGCTGCACGACTGGGAGCGGCGCACGGACACCCCGGCCGAGGAGGCCTACCGCGACTACCTCCTCGCCCTGGACACCTGGCGCCATCTCCCCTACGCCGACCCCGGGCTGCCCGCCGGGCTGCTCCCGTCCAACTGGCCGGGCGCGCGTTCGGCCGCGGTGTTCCGGGGGCTGCACGAGCGGCTGCGGGACGCGGGAGCCGCCTTCGCGGGCGCATGACCCGCTTCGCGGCGTGAGCGCACCGGCAGTGCGGACCGACGCGCTCAGCTGCTCAGCGTCAGGCGGGGCCTGGGGGCGTCCGTGCGTCCCGTCTGCGGGCGTCGGCTGCCTGCCCGGTACGGCGCCGGCCAGACGACGCCGGGCCCGTCGTAGCCCTGCTCGGCCGCCGCGTGCAGGGTCCAGTGCGGGTCGTAGAGGTGAGGGCGGGCCAGCGCGCACAGGTCCGTACGCCCGGCCAGGATCAGGGAGTTGACGTCGTCCCAGGAGGAGATCGCACCGACCGTGATCACCGGGATCCTTGCCGAGTTACGGATCCGGTCGGCGAACGGCGTCTGGTACGACCGCCCGAACTCCGGCCGTTCGTCGGCGACGACCTGCCCACTCGACACGTCGATCGCGTCGGCGCCGTGCGCGGCGAAGGCGCGGGCGATCTCGACGGCGTCCTCGGCCGTGTTCCCGCCCTCGGCCCAGTCGGTGGCCGAGATGCGGACGGTCAGGGGTTTCTCCTCCGGCCACACGCCGCGTACGGCGTCGAAGACCTCCAGCGGGAAGCGCAGCCGCCTCGTGAACGAACCGCCGTAGGCGTCGGTGCGGCGGTTGGTCAGCGGGGAGAGGAATCCGGAGAGCAGGTAGCCGTGGGCGCAGTGCAGTTCGAGAAGGTCGAACCCGGCACGGGAGGCGCGACCGGCGGCGGACGCGAACTGCTCTCGGATGTCGGTGAGTTGGGCGCGGGACAGCTCCCGCGGGGTCTGGCTGTACGGCTTGTACGGGATCGGGGACGCGGCCACCAGCGGCCAGTTGCCGTCCTCCAGGGGCTCGTCGATGCCCTCCCACATCAGTTTCGTGGAGCCCTTGCGCCCGCTGTGGCCGAGCTGCACGCCGATCGCGGTGCCCGGCGCCCGCGCGTGCACGAAGGCGGTGATCCGTTTCCAGGCCTCGGCCTGCCTGCCGGTGTAGAGGCCGGTGCAGCCGGGCGTGATCCGGCCCTCGGGGGAGACGCACACCATCTCCGTCATCACCAGGCCGGCGCCACCGAGGGCCCGTGCGCCCAGGTGGACGAGGTGGAAGTCGCCGGGCACCCCGTCGGTGGCGGAGTACATGTCCATGGGCGAGACGACGACCCGGTTGCGCAGGGTCAGGCCGCGCAGCCGGAACGGCGTGAACATCGGGGGTGTGCCGGGCGGACAGCCGAACTCGCGCTCCACGGCCTCGGTGAAGCGGGCGTCGCGCAGCCGCAGGTTGTCATGGGTGACGCGGCGGCTGCGGGTGAGCAGGTTGAAGGCGAACCGGCGGGGCGGCTGGTCGAGGTACAGCCCCAGGTTCTCGAACCACTCCAGGCTGGCGCGGGCGGCCCGCTGGGTGGAGGCGACGACGGGCCTGCGCTCGGCCTCGTACGCCGTCAACGCCCCCTCCAGACAGTCCTGTTCCTCGAGACAGGCGGCCAGGGCGAGCGCGTCCTCGACGGCGAGCTTGGTGCCGGAGCCGATGGAGAAGTGGGCGGTGTGGGCGGCGTCGCCCAGCAGGACCACGTTGCCGTGCGACCAACGCTCGTTGACCACCGTGCGGAAGGTGGTCCAGGCGGACCTGTTGGAGGTGAGCGGCCGGCCTCCCAGCGCGTCCGCGAAGATCTTGGCGCAGCGCTCGACGGACGCCTGCTCGTCCAGTTCCTCGAAGCCCGCCGCCCGCCAGACCTCCTCCCGCATCTCGACGATCACGGTGGAGGCGTCGGCCGCGTACGGGTAGCCGTGCAGCTGCATCACACCGTGGGCGGTCTCGGCGATCTCGAAGCGGAAGGCGTCCAGGGCGAAGTCGGCGGCGAGCCAGATGTAACGGCAGTGGTGGGTGGCCACATGGGGCCGGAACACAGGGGCGTACGCCTCACGGGTGGTGCTGTGCACACCGTCGGCGGCGATGACGAGGTCGTACGCCTCCGCCAGATGGGCCGGGTGGGGCGCCTCGGAGTGGAAGCGGAGGTCGACGCCGAGGGCGCGGCAGCGGTCGTGCAGGACCTCCAGGAGGCGTTTTCTGCCCAGGGCGGCGAATCCGTGTCCGGTGGAGGTGTGGCGGGTGCCCCGGTGGACGATGTCGATGGTGTCCCAGCGGACGAAGTGCTGCTGGAGGGCCGCGTAGACGGTCGGGTCGGCGTGTTCGATGCCGCCGAGGGTTTCGTCGGAGAGGACCACTCCGAAGCCGAAGGTGTCGTCGGGGGCGTTGCGTTCCCAGACGGTGACTTCGCGGTCGGGGCTCAGACGTTTCAGCAGGGCTGCGGCGTAGAGGCCGCCGGGGCCGCCGCCGGTGATCGCGATGCGGTGGGAGTGGCCGGTCTCGTTGCGCGAGTGCGGGCCGGTGGGGGCCGGTCGCGCCCCGCGGCGGAGCCGCATGTCGACACAGCCCCGCGCCCCTGAGGTAGGTGTGCTCACCGTCCGCTCCATTTGGGAGGGCGCTTTTCCTTGAACGCTGCGTGGAACTCCGCGTAGTCCTCGCCGTTCATGAGGAGGGCCTGGGTGGCGGCGTCCAGCTCGACGGCCGCGGCGAGCGGCATGTCCAGTTCCGCCGTGAGCAGCGCCTTCGTCTGGGCGTACGCCAGGGCCGGGCCCTCGGCCAGGCGGCGGGCCAGGGACTGGGCGGCCTCGTCGGCGCGGCCCTCGGCGGTCAGTTCGCTGATCAGGCCGATCCGCTCGGCCTCGGGGGCGTGGACCGGCTCGCCGAGCATGAGCAGCCGGGTGGCGTGGCCGAGGCCGACGATCCGGGGCAGCAGGTAGGCGGCGCCCATGTCGCCGCCGGACAGGCCGACGCGGGTGAAGAGGAAGGCGAAGCGGGCGCTCGGATCCGCGACCCGGAAGTCCGCCGCCAGGGCCAGCACCGCGCCCGCGCCGGCCGCCACCCCGTGCACCGCCGCGATCACGGGGAAGGGGCACTCCCGTACGGCACGCACCACCTGCCCGGTCATCCGGTTGAAGTCGAGGAGCTGGGCGGTGTCCATGGCCAGGGTGGCGCCGATGATCTCGTCGACGTCACCGCCGGAGCAGAAGCCGCGCCCCTCCCCCGCCAGGACCAGGGCGCGCACGGACCGTTCACGGGACAGCTCGGCGAGCAGGTCGCGCAGGTCGGCGTAGGCGCCGAAGGTGAGCGCGTTGAGCTTGTCGGGGCGGGCGAGGGTGACGGTGGCGACGCCGTCGGTGAGATCGACGCGCAGGTGGTGCCAGTGGGGGGTGCGGGCGGCGGAGCCGGTGAAGGGACTCACGAGGTGCGGCCTCCTCGTTCGGTGGCGGGCACTGCCTCACGGAGCTCTGTCCTTCGAAGCTATCACTCATCCGTGACCGTCGTCACGAGTGCGCGATACGTCGGCGGTGGGGACATCCCCCGGACATCACCGCGGATCTGACCCGGCCCCGTCACATCCGTCACGGCTCGTCGACACCCCCGTAACGGCGGGAGCAACCGCGCGAGGCCCGCCGTTCAACCGGGTAAGCCGCCCGCAGCGGGGCCGAAGGTCCCGCACGGTGCCCGTCGGATGCCTCCGCCGGGCGCGCCGTACCATTCATCGGGTTGAAAGCAGGACAGCCTGCTCATGAACGGAACCGCCTTGTACGAACGCCCCGCAGCCTTCGCCTCCTGGCGCATCGCGCTGCCGCACTCCGCCGCGGCCGTGCCGGTGGCCCGGGCTCTGGTGCGCACGGCGCTGGCCGAGCTGGAGCACGGGGCCGACAGCGACACCGCGGAACTGCTGACGGCGGAGCTGGTGGCGAACGCCGTGGAGCACACCACCGGGGACGCGCCGATCGAGCTGGTGGTGGAGCTGCTGCCGAACGGCTGCCAGGTCGAGGTGCACGACCCGGATCCGGCACCGCCCGGCAACCTCACGCGGCCGGTGGACACCGAGCCCGACCCCTGGCAGGAGCACGGCCGCGGACTGCTGCTGATCCGCGCCCTCAGCTCGTCCTGCGGCCACCGCCCCACCGGCTCGGGCAAGGCGGTGTGGTTCAGGCTGCCGACGGTGCCGCCTCAGCGTCGTCCGGTGTGACCGCGCGACCGGCGTGACCGCGTGACCGGCGTTCAGGCCAGGGTGGCCACCATGACCGCCTTGATGGTGTGCATACGGTTCTCCGCCTCGTCGAAGACGACCGAGTGGGCCGACTCGAAGACCTCGTCCGTCACCTCCAGCGACTCCAGGCCGTGGGCCTCGAAGATCTCGCGGCCGACCTTGGTCCCGAGGTCGTGGAAGGCCGGCAGACAGTGCAGGAACCGCACGTCGGGGTTGCCGGTGGCGCGCAGGACGTCCATGGTCACGGCGTACGGGACGAGGGCGGCGATCCGCTCGTCCCAGACCTCCTTGGGCTCCCCCATGGAGACCCAGACGTCGGTGGCCACGAAGTCGGCGCCGCGGACGCCCTCCGCCAGGGACTCGGTGAGGGTGATGCGGGCCCCGCTGGTCTCGGCGAGCTCCTGGGCCCGTTCGACGACGTCCTGGGCGGGCCAGTAGGACTTCGGGGCGACGATGCGCACGTCCATGCCGAGCAGGGCCCCGGTGACCAGGTAGGAGTTGCCCATGTTGAAACGGGCGTCGCCGAGGTAGGCGAAGGCGATCTCCCGGACCGGCTTGCTGCTGTGCTCGGTCATCGTCAGCACGTCGGCGAGCATCTGGGTGGGGTGCCACTCGTCGGTGAGGCCGTTGTAGACGGGCACGCCGGCGTACGCGGCGAGCTCCTCGACCTTGGCCTGGCTGTCCCCCCGGTACTCGATCGCGTCGTACATCCGGCCCAGCACCCGGGCGGTGTCCTTGACGGATTCCTTGTGGCCGATCTGCGAACCCGAGGGGTCGAGGTACGTCGTCGAGGCGCCCTGGTCGGCGGCGGCGACCTCGAACGCGCAACGCGTGCGCGTCGAGGTCTTCTCGAAGATCAGCGCGATGTTCCTGCCGCGCAGGTGCCGCGTCTCGGTCCCGGCCTTCTTGGCGGCCTTCAGCTCGGCGGCCAGCTCGATCAGGCCGAGGAACTCCTGCTCGGTGAGGTCGAGCTCCTTGAGGAAGTGGCGGCCGCCGAGGGCGGTCGGGACTGTCGCCATGGCGGGCGCTCCAGGGATACGAGAACAATGACCGTGGAAGTCTATACGACCTGCGGCATTTCTATACGACCCGTCGTTCGACCGCTCCGGGCCTATACGCGCTCCCGTTCGACCGGACAGCTCATGCACCGCGGCCCGCCCCGCCCGCGCCCCAGTTCGCTCCCCGGGATCTCGATCACCTCGATGCCCTGCTTGCGCAGATGCGTGTTCGTCGTGGCGTTGCGTTCGTAGGCGACGACGACACCCGGCTCGACGGCCAGCACGTTGCAGCCGTCGTCCCACTGCTCGCGCTCGGCCGCGTGCACGTCCTGGGTGGCGGTCAGGACACGGATCTCGTTGAGTCCGAGCGCTGCGGCGATCGCGCGGTGCATGTGCTCCGGCGGATGGTCGGTGACCTTGAGCTCCTTGTCGCCGACACCCGGCTCGATGGTGTAGGAGCGGAGCATGCCGAGCCCGGCGTACTGGGTGAAGGTGTCACCGTCGACCATCGTCATCACGGTGTCGAGGTGCATGAAGGCGCGCCCCTTGGGCATGTCGAGGGCCACGATCGACTCGGCGGAGCCGGCGTCGAACAGCTTGTGCGCGAGCATCTCGACGGCCTGTGGCGTGGTCCGCTCGCTCATGCCGATGAGCACGGCGCCGTTGCCGATCACGAGCACGTCCCCGCCCTCGATGGTCGACGGATAGTCGACCTGCCCCTCCGACCAGATCCGGAACGTTTCGTCACGGAACAGCGGGTGGTGCCGGTAGATCGCCTCGAAGTGCACGGTCTCGCGCTGCCGGGCGGGCCAGCGCATCGCGTTGATGGAGACGCCGTCGTAGATCCAGGCGGAGGTGTCGCGGGTGAAGAGGTGGTTGGGCAGCGGACCGAGCAGGAAGTCGTCGAGCTCCATGACATGGAAGCGCACGGAGGTCGGCTCCTCGTGCATCTCCAGGAACTCCCGCTTGGTCATGCCGCCGACCAGCACCTCGGCCAGGTCCCGGCCGGACAGCGCCTCGAAGGCGGCCCGGAGGTGGTCGGTGGCGAGCACCCCGTACTCCTTCTCGTCGAAGACCCGGTCCAGGACGAGCGTCCGGGCCGCCGGGATCTCCAGGGCCTCGGTGAGCAGGTCCCCGAAGAGGTGCACGGCGACACCGCGGTCGCGCAGCACGTCGGCGAACCCGTCGTGCTCGGCACGCGCCCGGCGCACCCAGAGCACGTCGTCGAAGAGGAGCGCGTCCTTGTTGCTGGGGGTGAGCCTTTTGAGCTCGAGATCCGGCCGGTGCAGGATGACGCGGCGCAGGCGCCCGGCCTCGGAGTCGACATGGAATCCCATGCCTCCATCCTGACCATTGGGGGGCGGGTTGACCCGTCGCTCACGTGTTTCCGTGACCACTTGTTTTCGTCCTCTTGACGATAATCACCTCGTCCGGTTATCGTCGCTCAGACGAAAAGCGAGGGGATCCCATGGCTGACATCACCCGGCGCCTCGGCCTGCGCCACCTGCGCGGCGCACCGACGGCTCACATCCGGCACCACCGCGCGGGCCGCCTGCTGCACGACGGGCCGGGGCTGAGCTTCTGGTTCCGGTCGCTGACCGCCGCGCTGTCGGAGATACCGGTCGACGACCGGGAACTGGCGATGACGTTCCACGCCCGTACCGCCGACTTCCAGGACGTGGCGGTGCAGGCGACGGTCACCTACCGCATCGACGACCCGGGCGTCGCCGCCGCCCGCCTCGACTTCTCCATCGACCCGGACACCGGCGTGTGGCGGGGCGCGCCGCTGGAGCAGCTCGCCACACTGCTCACCGAGACGGCCCAGCAGCACGCGCTGGACGTCCTGGCGCGTACGCCGCTGGCGGCCGCGCTGGTCGACGGCGTCAGCTCGGTGCGCGAGCGGATCACGGCCGGTCTGGGAGCCGAACCGCGGCTGCCCGCGACCGGCATCGAGGTCGTCGCCGTACGCGTGGTGGCGCTGCGGCCGGAGCCCGAGGTGGAGCGCGCGCTGCGCACCCCGGCCCGTGAGCAGATCCAGCAGGAGGCCGACCGGGCGACGTACGGACGGCGGGCCCTCGCGGTGGAACGGGAACGGGCCATCGCGGAGAACGAGCTGGCCAGCAAGATCGAACTCGCCCGCCGCGAGGAGCAGTTGGTCGACCAGCGCGGCACGAACGCCCGGCGGGAGGCCGAGGAGCACGCGGCGGCGGACGCCGTACGGGCGCAGGCCGAGGCGGCACGCACGGTGCGGCTCGCCGAGGCCGAGGCGGCCCGTGCCGTACGGCTGTCCCGTGCGGAGGCGGAAGGGGCGCGCGAGCTCGGCGAGGCGCGGGCCCAGGCGCAGGCCGCCTGGCTGCGGGTCCACGCGGAGGTGGACGTGGCGACGCTGCACGCGCTCACCGGGACACGGCTCGCGGAGAACCTGCCGCGCATCGAGAGCGTGACGGTGTCACCGGACGTGCTGACCGGACTGCTGGCCAGGCTGGGCGCGCGGGAGCAGGAGTGAGCCTCGCACCCCGGGTCGTCGTCGTCCATCGCACCACGGAGTACGAGGAGCTGGTGGCCCGGCACGGCACGCACGGGCAGGCCGCCTTCTTCCTGTCCTCCCGGGGCCGGGACATCGCGGAGCTCGCCGAGCGGTACCGCCGGACGCGGCAGGCGCTGACCGAGGTCGGCTCGGCGGTTCCGCTGACCTGGCGTCAGGCACGGGTGGAGCGGGCCGACCTGGACCGTTTCCTCTTCGCGCCCGAGGACGTGGTGGTCGTGGTCGGGCAGGACGGGCTGGTGGCGAACGTCGCCAAGTACCTCGGGGGGCAGCCGGTGGTGGGCATCGACACCGACCCCGGACGCAACCCCGGGGTGCTGGTCCGGCACCGCCCGCGCGACGCGGCCGCGCTGCTTCCGGCGGTCCTCACCCGCTCCGCCGGCGTCGAGGAACGCACCATGGTCGAGGCCGTCGCCGACGACACCCAGCGGGTCGTCGCGCTCAACGAGATCTGCCTGGCAGCCGTCGGACATCAGACGGCCAGATACCGCCTGGGCCTGGAGGGCGACGGGGGTGTCGTCGAGGCCCAGGCCTCTTCCGGGGTGCTCGTGGGCACGGGCACCGGGGCGACCGGGTGGATCCGGTCGGTGTGGCAGGAGCGCGGCGGCCGCTGGCGCCTGCCCTCGCCCACCGAGCCGCGCCTGCTGTGGTTCGTCCGCGAGGCCTGGCCGTCCCCGGCCACCGGCACGTCGTCGGTGGCCGGGGAACTCACCGCGCCGTCCGGTCTGCACCTCACCGTCGAGTCGGAGCGGCTCATCGCCTTCGGGGACGGGATGGAGACGGATGCGGTGGAGCTGACCTGGGGGCAGTCGGTGCGGATCGGCGTGTGCGGGGAGCGGCTGCGGTTGGTGGGGTGAGGCGACGCCGGGCGCCGGGTCAGCCGCTGGGCTGGGGCTGGAGCAGTTCGGGGCGGGCCAGCATGCGGCGGGCCGTGCGGCCGGGGTCCAGGGTGGCACGGGCGACGATCCAGCCGGCGAGGGCATGCGGTTCGGCGGGGTCGGCGGCCAGTTCGTCGGCGTACCGGGCGAGCGCGGCGGCCGGGTCACCGGCGGCGAGGTGCTCGTCGGCTGTTCGCGGGGCGGCGGGACGCGTCGCGAAGACGTGGGTGCGCAGGTCCGGCCAGGAGGTGCGGTCGGGGCGAAGACGCGGAGTGCCCGCCGGGTACGCCGAGTCGTCCGCCGGAGCCACGTTGCGCAGCCGCCACTCGGTGCGGTGCAGCGCGGCCGCCGTACGGGCGCGGGCGAGGGCGGCGGCGGAGACGGGCTCGCGCAGCCAGCCGTCCAGCGTGCGGGCCAGGCCGGACACCAGGGCGCGGCCCTGGACGGTGAGACGGCCCTCGGCCAGCAGGGTCCGCACGACGAGCCGGCTCTGCAGGCGTCGCAGCGCGAAGTGGTACCCGGCCTCGTCCTCGGCGGCCGCCCGGCCGTCCCGCGCGGCGGCCATGCGGTCCCGCCAGAAGCCCGCGACGCCGGTGAAGGCGTACGCCCCGTGGAGCAGGCCGGTGAGGTGGCGCGGGTCGGGGCGCCACGGGGCGTAGTACCGCTCTTTCCGGTCGTCGTCGAGCAGGGGGAAGAGGTGGAGGAGGGCGGCCAGCTTGCTGTGCTGGAACTCGTGGACCAGCGTCTCGGCCAGGGCGAGCGCGGCGGAGGGGCGGGCGATCACCATCGCGCCGAAGGAGTCCCCGCTGGAGGCAGAGACCTGAACGGTCGGCGGGGCGGGAGGGTCCGTACGCGTACGGCCCCAGGGCACGATCGACCGGATCCAGGCCGGGTCGAGCCGCCCGGGCCCGGCCCCGCCCGGCACCGCGAGCACGGCGACGGCCTCCTCGAACACCCGCTGCCACGCCACCGCCTCCGCGGCGTCGAGCCGGGCGGGCGGCAGGGGGTCGTCCAGGTCGCGGTAGGGGTCGAGGTCGTCGAGGGGTATGGCGAGAGTCCCGGCGGGCGTCGGGTGGGTGAGCCCGCGCAGGGGGAGCCAGGAGGAGGTTCCGACTCCGGCCGCCGCAGGCGTCTCGCGCGTCGGATCCCCGTGCGAGGCGCCGGCCTCCCCGCTCCGCTCTCGCCCGCTCCCCCACCGCACCGCCACCGGCCGGACCGTCACGGACGTCGTCCCCCCGTCGCGCCCCGGCACCGAGAGCGTCAGCTCTCCCCCGCTCGTACGGGCCCGCCCGACCGTCAGTCCCCGTTCCCCGTCGGGCAGTCGGGCCAGCCCCAGCCCGGGCAGGGGCAGCGCCCCGTCCACCACGGCGACCCGGAGTTCCGCGTCCGTACCGGCGTACAGGGACGCCGTGACCGCCAGGGCGCACAGATGGCCGGCCTCCGCCCACAGGGGCGGTCCCGACGCGGTGCCGTGGGTCCGGCGCAGGACGTGGGCGATCCAGCCGCCGGTCGCGGGGGCGAGCAGCAGCCGGTCGACCGGCTCGGGGGTTCGCTCGGCCGCGTCCTTCAGGACGTGCCAGGCCTCGGCGGCCGGGGTCAGCGGTGTGGGGAGGCTGTCGAGGCGGTCCAGCAGGGTGCGCAGGAGCAGTAGCCGGCGGGCCCGTTCGCCTCGTTCGAGGAAGGCGACGGCCGCCGCGGAGCCACCGCCCGCGGCCAGTTCCGCGAACAGCCGCTCGGGCATGCGGAACGGGTCGGGGCGCTGCTCACTGCTCATGGTCGGAGGACCTCCGGTCGCGGGTGCGGGCATGCGGGGACCCCGACGGGCGCGCAGGGCCTCGTCAGGGTTCTGCCGTCGGGGCGGAGCCGCCTATTCGGCCCGGGCTCCCCCGTTCCCCTCACCTCCGCCCCGGATGCTGCTGCGGGCGCGCAGAACCTCCTCGAGAAGGCGGGCGTTCGGATGGAGCGGGGCGAGACCGTCCACGGCGGTCAAGGGCAGCGCCGCGAGGTCCGCCAGATCCGACTCCCAGATGTCGGCATGCCGAGCGGCGGCCGACGCGCGAGCGGTGGCTGCGGGGTGGTGCAGTGCGGGCGGCTGGTCCAAGGTGCTCCCCCTTCTCGCACGGTGGCACGCGATGCCCCGTGCCCGTGTCCTTTTCCATCATGGCCATACATGCCCGGGTCGAAAACCGTACGATCACGCCACTCGATCATTTCCGATCGTTTCGGCGTCTCACCGAGGCCTCGAATTCTCGGAGTGCCGCGTCGAGTTCGGCCGCGCGCTCGGGGTCGTCGTCGAGCGAGACCACGGCGTCGAACAGCTCCCGCAGGGCTTCCGGGTGATGCCGGGCGAGCCCGTTGAGTATGCCGGTGGCATCCGTGCGGGCCTTCGTGTGACGGGGCAGTGTCGCCGTGACCCGCGGGGTCAACGCGCCGACCACCGTCTGCCGTTCGGTGGGGTCGTACATCAACGGGTAGGCGAGCAGCGCCTCCACGGCCCGCAGCAGCGGCGAGACCGGGCGCGGGCCGGGGCCCTGGCCTGCCACGGGAACGATCTCGGTGCGTTCGGGGCTCTGCAGCCGGATCTCGGGATACTGCAGAGTACGGCCCGCTTCCCTGAGGGCCGCGATACGTGTTCGTACGGCCGGAAACAGTTCCTCCGGATCGGGCGGGGCGGGCAGAGCGGACGCGCGGTCGGCCAGCAGAGCGAGCAGCACCTCGGAGAACAGGCCCGTGGCGCGCCCGGGGTCGTTGGCGGCGGCCCGGCCGCGCCCGGCGGCCCGCAGCAGGGTCTGCCGGTGGGCGAGGTTGCGCCGCCCCACGGGCAGCGCGTCGGGCGGCAGGGCCTCCCGGAAGCCGAGGGTCTCCTCGAAGGTCTCGCAGGCGTCCACGATCCACATTTGCTCGGTGAAGGCGGGCACGGCGTCACCGGCGTACCGGGCGAGCGCGGAGTCCAGGTCGATGCCCAGCTTGTCGGCGGTGGTCGCGTCCGCGCAGAACAGCCGCAGGTGACCGGCCCGGTCGAGGACTCCGTGCCCGCCCCACCACACCCACAGGACGTCCCCCTGGGCCAGGGGGAGTTCCCGGACGAGGGCGCGGCGCAGGGTCGCGTGGTCGGCCGGCCGGTACGGGAGGTCCGGGACGTACGGCGGCAAAGGGGCGAGGTGGAGCCGGAGCCGGTCCTGCGGCACCCCGGCGTCGCGCAGCAGCCGGTGGAAGGCGACCGCGTCCCGGGCGGGCCCGGGCAGGTCCCAGCCGGATCCGGCGTCGTACCTCTCGACGCCGACGATCAGGGCGTGCACCCGGGTGGGATCCATGACCGGCTCGCGCCCCGTCACGGCAGGCGGTCCACGATGTGCCGGTACACCGCGGGGTTGGTCCAGTAGGCGCTGTGGGCGGCGGGGAACGGCTGGCGGCTGTCGACGGCGATGTCGGTGACGCGGCCCGGGAACAGTGCGGCGCCGAGGTAGGAGAGCAGGTCGCGGGGGTCGTACAGGTTCAGCCAGTCCGGGACGTGCGGCGGCAGCGGGGCCGGGTGGGTGAGCGTGGGCAGGGCGCCGGACTCGTACAGGAAGGGCCCCTGGGAGCCGGCGGTCACCAGGAGGCGGACCTGGGGCAGCGGGGCGGCGATCAGCGTGTCCAGGGCGATGATCCCGCCGAGGCTGTGGCAGACCAGCGCCACGGGTGGCTCCAGGCCCGCGACGAGCGTGCGCAGGTCCGCGCGGACCGCCTCACCGCGGCTGAGATAGCGCAGGATGTCCGCGGCGGCGGGGTGCGCGGCCTCGGTGAGGGCGCGCCGACGGCGTACGACGGCATGGGACGCGGCGGATCCGGCGGCCCGCAGCAGCAGGGAGCGCAGGCCGCGTTCCGTGCCCCGGGGCGGTGCGCCGAGGGCTTCGGCGAGCCGGTCGACCACGGCGTCCCGGGTGTCGCCGACCGGGACGAGCGGCGTGTCGGCGTCCAGGGCGTCGGCGATGACCCGGGCGGCCAGGCTGCGGGCGGCGAGCGGGGCGAGGTCGTCGGCGCCGAGGGCGTCGGCGGCGGGGCCGAGCAGCGGATGGGCGGCGAGGCCGGTGGCCGCGCGGGCCAGCCCGGGGCCCAACTCGGCGGCGAGGGCGTCCCCTTGGGCGGCGAGCGCGGTCAGCCGGGCCTGGAGCTCCACTTCCGGCGGTACGGAACCGGGCGGGCGCTCCACGACCAGGCCACCGCCGGCCGCGGCGAGGCCGAGCTCGGCGTACGGGTCGGTGTAGAGGGCGGCCCAGGCGGCCGCGGTGTCGTCATCGACGGCGGCCGGCGTTTCGGCGAGGCCGATGCCCCGGGCCGTACCCCCCGCCTGCGCGGGCAGACTCGCCCCGCCGGCGGCGAGCGTGGCGCCGTGCGTGCCTCCCCAGTAGTACGGCACGACGCGCAGTCCGTCGCGCAGGGCGGTCAGCCCGGCCGCCACGCGCCCCGCGAGCTTCGAGAAGCCGGGTTCGCGCACTCCTGTGCCGTGAATGAAGACGACCGCCGTCATGTGCCCCCCGTGACACCCGTGCAGCGTTGTGTACGACTTCCGTTGCGACGTCAACTTACCAGTATCATAAGGAGGTTGGGGTCGAGCACACATGCGAAGACCCTCGAGCGGCCGGAGACGGCCCCGACAACTGGACACCAGGGGGACACCGTGAGCCCTGACGCGATGATCACGCACTTCGTGGGGGCCTCGGCCCTGATCCTGGTGGCCGCACACGCCGCCGGCTGGCTGGCACGGAAGCTGAAACAGCCCTACATCGTCGGCCAGTTGACCGCGGGCATAGCGCTCGGCCCCTCACTGCTCGGCAGCCTGGCACCGGACACCTACGACAAGCTGTTCCCCGACGGCATCGGTCCGGCCCTGACCGGGTTCGCGCAGTTCGCCCTGGTGGTGTTCCTGTTCGCGGTGGGCTACGAACTGGACCTGAAGGTCCTGGGCGCACGGGTGCGCACGGCGGTCACGGTGGCGCTGGCGGCCTTCGTGGTGCCGATGGCCGTGGGCAGCGGCTGTGCGCTGCTGTTCCAGGCGCAGTTGCGGGACCTGGGCATGCCTCGGGACCTCTCCCCCGCCATGGTGGTGTTCGCCGGGGTCGCCCTGTCGATAACGGCGGTGCCGGTGCTGACGGCCATAGTGCGGGAGAACGGCCTGGCCCGTACGGTGCCCGGCGTGGTGGCCGTGTCGGCGGCCGGACTGCTCGACGTGATCGGGTGGACCGTGCTGGCCGGGACGCTGATGGACGGCGACAGCGGCGAGCACGCGCTGGGGTGGCCGTGGCGGGCGCTGCTCGCGGTCGGCTTCACCGCCCTGATGCTGGTGTGTGCCCCGCCGCTGCTGCGGCGGCTGCTGTGGGGGCCGCGGACGCGGATGGAGCCCTCGCTGCGACTGGCGTTGCTGATCGGTTTCGCCCTCGGGTCGGCCTGGGTCACGCACTCCCTCGGACTGCATGTCATCTTCGGCGCGCTGCTCGCCGGGGTCGTGGTGCCCCGGGAGGAGGGCGGAACCCTCGATCCGGAACTGGTGCGGCCGCTGCACGACGTCAGCTCGCTGCTCCTGCCCTTCTTCTTCGTGGTCTCCGGGCAGTCCGTCGCCCTGAACACCATGGACGGCACGGGATGGGTCGCCCTGCTCGTGGTGACCGTCCTGGCGATCACGACGAAGGTCGGCAGCGGGACGGTGGCCGCGCGGCTGGGCGGGCTGGACCGGGACGACGCGCGGACCGTCGGGGTCCTGCTGAGCGCCCGCGGCCTCACCGAACTGATCGCCCTGAACGCGGGTCTCCAGGCGAATCTGTTGAGCAAGCCGCTCTACACGGTCCTGGTCTTCATGGCCCTGGCCACGACCCTCCTCACCCAGCCCCTGCTCCTCCTGGTCCGCCGCCTGGCCGAACGCCCCCACACGGTCCATGCGGACCCCGTCCCCGCAGCAGACCTGGGCTGACGCCCCAGGCGCACGGGGAACTGCGCGACCGGCCCCCACCGGCCCGCACCGTCGCCACAACCCCACGCCACCCCACGACAGACATGCACTGACACCCCACCACGGGCAGGCTTGACACACCAGGGGCGCGGGGAACTGCGCCACCGGCCCCCACCAGCCCGCACCGTCGCCACAACCCCACGCCACCCCACGACAGACATGCACTGACACCCCACCACAGGCAGGCTTCACACCCCAGGGGCGCGGGGAAC